>JBGSMP010000084.1:0-17892 GCA_041740105.1 Sphingomonadaceae bacterium | reverse complement strand
GCGCCCGGCGCGCCGAGCGGCGTGCTTGCGCTCTGGTCCCACGCGAGCACCAGACGCTCTGCGGCTGCGGCTATTGGTAGGCTGGAGCCGACAACAAAGCCGAAATAGCGCGGGCCGTTACCCGCAACAGCAGCTGCCGAGCCGATGTCGTCAAGCAGCGCGAGCGTCTCTTCCGCCGATCGGCCCTCATCTGCCAGGGCTTCCTCGAACGCCGTCAGCGCGGCAAGCGCGGCCTCGTCAGGAAACGCACGGCGGGCTTCGTTTCCTGCTGTGAAACGACGTGCACGGGTGTCAGCGTCTGCGAGCAGGTCGAGTTCGGTCATTGGATTGACGCCTTGTCGCTATCTCGATTGATCTCCGGTGCGACGAGCAGCACAGGCAGCCAGACATTCGTCAAAGAAAGAGCGAGATGCCACATGGCCTTGCGGTATAGGTGCGCCAAGGAGTGCATTGCCAACGAGCAATGCTCGACAAGGTTGTGAGCATCGTTCACATTCAAGCGGTGCAGTTTCCTTCGCTCCAAACCTTGCGTGCACTTGATGCGGCCGCGCGTTTGGGCAGCTACACGCATGCGGCACGGGAGCTCGGGCTGACGCACGGCGCGGTCAGTCATCGCCTGCGCGCTTTGGAAGCTGAGCTCGGATATGTGCTGTTCGTTCGCGACGGGAATGGCATGCGACCGACTGCTGAGGCGTATCGGCTGCTGGTTCCCGTCCGCCAGGCGTTGGCGCTGCTCGGCGCGGCCTTCCCGCCGAAGATGGCGTCGATTTACGTGTTGCGAGTCAGTCTCTTGCCGAGCTTCGCCTCCCGGTGGCTCGTGCCGCGCGTCGGAGCGTTTCGACTGGCGAACCCCGATATCGATCTTCGTTTAGACGCCCGGCTCGAGATTGCATTGCTTGGGCCGGGAGGTGTCGATTGCGCTATCCGGTACGGTAGCGCAGGGTGGCCAGGCGTGCGTGCGGAAAGGCTGGCTGGAGAAAATCTGTTTGCAGTTTGCGCGCCTCACTATCGAGAACGCTTGGCGCTGGACGAGCCTGCCCGGCTCGCCAACGCCACGTTACTTCGGCACGATCGCCAACTGTGGACGCCATGGCTGCGCACGGTCGGGCTCGAATGGCCCGAACCAACGAATGCGGCAATATTCTCAGATACCGGGCTGCTTCTCGATGCCGCGATTGCAGGCGACGGCGTCGCTCTCGCGCGAGCTCGGCTGGTTGAGGGCGATCTCGCATCCGGTCGACTCGTCAAGCTATTCCCGATCGAAGTTGCCGACCGCTACGACTATTACTTCGTGCGCCCTGTCAGTATGGAGCGGGCGGCCGCGAACGCTGTCGAGCGGTTTTCGGCTTGGCTGACCCATGAGTTTCGCGGATGAAGTTCGATGGTGCGGGCACTCCGCGGTTGACACCGACGATGGCGAAACCCGCCAACATTCCGGTCAGTAAGCCGTCAAATGAACCGCATTCAAGGCTGCCAGAGGTTCATTTGATTGGGGACGGCTCCTCGCCACCCCGAGGAGCCGTTGCGTTCAAATTTCCGTGCGCTCAGAAAGAGTAATCGCGTCATCAATGTCAATGCCGAGGTATCGTACGGTATTCTCAATGTTAGTATGACCGAGCAGGATTTGCACAGCGCGAAGGTTGCCAGTCGCTTTGTAGATGAGCGAAGCCTTCGTTCGACGCATCGAGTGTGTGCCGTATTCCGATATGTTGAGGCCGACTGCACCGACCCACTCGTGACCAATCGGGCATACTGACGGGTGCTGAGATGACCCATATAGTTGACGCGGCTGGGGAAGATGAAATCGTCGATCGATCCGCCGCGACGGTTAAGCCACGTCAATAATGTTTTGCGCGCTTCGGCCATCAGTTCGAACTGAACAGGCCGACGGGTCTTTTGCTGGATCACCGTCGCCCGGTTTCGAATGGCACCGCTGACAACGATGTCTCCAATCTTCATTTTGACGATGTCGCAGCCGCGCAGCTTGCTATCGATCGCGAGATCGAACAGCGCACGATCCCGCAATCGTCGATGTTCGTCGAGAAAAAGCGGATCGCCCACACGTCGCGCGGTTTCAGCGGGCGTTTCGCGCCCACCATGTTGCCAGCGCTCCATGGACGCCGTCCGTGTGCGTCTGGATCGAGATCAGATACTCCCATGATACTACTCCTTTGGCCTTGATGGCCAAAGGCGTAATACTCTTCTCGGCATAGAGGGCCGTTCATTGCCCCCTTTTGTAATGGCAGCGGGTCAAGTCGATCGGCTGACAAGCTGCCACACTTTCCGGATCAACAGGGATTCACATGGTGCCGTGAGCATGTTACAGTTCGCAGATAGAGCGAAAGGGTGGTGCGGTTGATAGATGGCTAGAAGTGACCTCCTTGTTTCGTTGGTAAAGGCAGGAGCTTCTGGCGACCGTTCGACATTGACCACAACCGTTGAGGCGATCGTCGCCGACGAACGCGCTAAAAGCCACCATATTCTGGCCGACAAGCTCCATCGCGCACTAGCATCGGTGCCGGTCACCGCGTCGAGTGAACTGCGGCGAACCGGCGCACCAGGCCGTGATTTTGTCATCGAATCAGAGCCGCGCGTTTCGCTCGATAGCCTTATCCTAACGCTACCCGCCGAGCGGCTTACTCGCCAGCTGGTCGAGGAGCAGCACCGCGCCGACCTCCTTCGTGCACAAGGTATGCAGCCGCGCCACCGCATCCTGCTGTCGGGCCCGCCCGGCAACGGCAAGACCTCAATCGCCGAGGCCGTTGCCGAGGCTATCGCGGTACCGCTGCTTACAGTGCGCTATGATGCACTGGTCGGTGCCTATCTCGGCGAAACTAATGCGCGGCTTGCCCGCCTGTTTGAGTATGTACGGGCGATGCCCTGTGTCTTGTTCTTCGACGAGTTCGACGCGGTTGGCAAGGAACGCGGCGATATCCACGAGACCGGTGAGATTAAGCGGGTCGTGTCATTCCTGCTCATGCAACTCGACCAGCTCCCGAGCTATGTGGTGGTGATCGCTGCGACCAACCATGCCGAACTTCTCGACCGCGCGGTGTGGCGGCGCTTCCAGCTGCGAATCGACATGCCGCTCCCATCTCGCGACTCTGCTTCGGTGCTGATCGAACGGTTTTTCGAGATGTGGCCGGAACCGGCGGGAATGACTGCCACCGCGGTTGCCAGCCAAATGGGCACATCAAGCTTCGCCGACATCTTCGAATTCTGTCAGAATATTCGGCGTCGACACATTTTGTCCCAGGGAGCCGAGACATTGAAGACTGTTCTCGCGCAGGAGCTGCGTCTCTGGAAAACTCGCATAAGACCGGAGATCGATGGCACTGCCCCCGAAACAACCGCTCCTGCGCCTCGGCGCCCCCGCAGCGATACCAAGAAAGACCGGGGGCGGATTCGGCCGCTCCCGTAAGTTCGAGCCGGGCGATCAGGCCCGAACAGCTGCTGGCCAGAAACTTGCCGGGCTCTCCGCCCAACTGGACGCCGACACCCCAATGCTTCAGCTGCGCGCTGATCCCGCCGCGTTGGCACCCCAACGCCTGCTCGTCTTCGAACTAACCGGCGGGGTGATGCAGTTCACCGAAGCGGTCCGCCTTGTGCCTGGGCTGGAGTTTCTTGGCGCCGAGGATCTCGACGAGGATGAGCTCGACAGAAGCCCCGCGGTCTATCTGATGGTGCCAAGCGAGGCGGCCCTTCGAAACATCGTGACGTTATGGCGGGGCTGGCAGAATACGGGCACCGTTCCGCCACGCTTTAGCGCCTGGAAGACGATGCTGTCACAGCTTCGCGATATCAGGCCCTGGGGTCCGCAGGATCGCGTTACCCCAGAGGACCTCGAAGTGCTAACCGGCGAGCTCGGGCTTGGCGCGCCAGCGACGCGCGTCGAGGTCGAGCTGGTCTTTCGGCTTAATGGCGACCCCCTTGAAGCTGCGGCGCGCGCAGGTATTCTTGCTGCTGGCGGTGCCATTGTCTCACGCTCGCGTATCGCCGGCGCTGGCTATCATGCGTTGCTTGCTGATATTCCTGCAGAGGCTTTGCAAGCTGTGGTTTCGCGCAACCCGGCGGGCTTGGCTGGTCTTGAATCGATCCTCCAAATCCGGCCCCAGAGCATCTTTCAGATAACGCCTTCCGAGGAGGTTGCAGGCCTGCCGGACGGCGGCGCACCGACGTTGGCCGGTGATCCGATCGCGGCGATCTTTGACGCGGTGCCCTTGTCCGCGCACCCCCGGCTCGCTGGCACACTCAGTATCGATGATATGTTCGGTCTCGACGGCCTCGCCGTCGGCGCGCGCAAGCACGGGACGGCTATGGCTTCGGCCGTCATACACGGCGACATTAATGGGGTTTGGGATCGCCCGCTGGAGCGCCGCGTTCATTTCGTCAACATGCTCTATGCGACCGCCGACGCCGAACAACCCGAGCGGTTCCCCGACTTGCTGCCCGCCGACATGTTTGAGCGCGCCGTTCTCGCGATGCGCGCCGGCGATGCTCCGACCGCCGGCCACGTCATTATCATAAACGCGTCGCTTGGCGATCCAAACAAGCCTTTCGCGGGCCGCTTGTCGGGCTGGGCGCGTGTCGTCGACCACCTCGCCAGCACCTACGGCATTCTTTTCATCATCAGCGCGGGCAATCATCATGCGCCGCTCGAGACCGCTGCAATGACCGCCGGGCAATTCGAGGCGCTGACCACCCCTGAAAAAGTTCGAGTGGCGCTCAAAGCCAGCGCCGCGCAAATGGCCTCGCGGCGTATCCTAGCTCCGGCCGAGTCCATGAACGCGGTGACAGTCGGCGCGCTGCATGCCGACCGGTTCACCTATCCACACGCGTTGCCAGCATCCTATCACAACATCTGGGAAGATACAGGCCTGTGCAGCGTTTCGAGTGCCTTGGGTCCGGGGCATAATGGCGCGACCAAACCGGAGATACTCGCCCCCGGCGGGCGACATCACGTTCTGCTCTGGCCGCAGGGTGATGATCATCGCTTACAGCCGCTAACAACGAACGCCGCTGCCTTTGGCGGTATCGCGGTTGCCGCGCCGCCATCGGCGACTTCACTCGGTCCTAACGTAACCGCTAGGTCGATCGGCACCAGCGTCTCGGCCGCACTTGCCACCGGCGTAGCGGCTCGCGCACATGAAGCGTTAGAGTCGGCCTATCCCGATTTCGTTGCGATCCCGAGTGCGCAGCGAGCATGCCTGCTCAAGGCGCTGCTAGTTCACGGCGCTCGCTGGACCGATGCGCGCAACCTGCTGGTCGAGGTGCTCGGACCGCCCGACGGTAAATACAGCTACCGCCAAAAGGACAATGTCCGCCGCTATCTCGGGTTCGGCGCGTACGACCCAGAATTGATCATCAGCTGCGCTAACGACCGCGCTACCCTGTGGGCGGTAGGCTCGCTCGAGGCCGATCAAGGCAAGCGCTTCCGCATTCCCTGGCCCACGACTATGTCGGCCAAGGCTCAGCCGCACGGCGTGTCAGCGACCCTCGCCTGGTTTTCGCCGCCGCGCCCCGGCGCTGTCGCTTATCGCGGAATTCGCATGAAGATCATCGAGCCTACCCAGCTCGGTGCTGCGGGCGTCAAAGCTAGCAGCATTCAGCCGGACCCCAAGCAGTCGCACAAGGGCACCGTCGTCCATCGGCGATGGGATGGCGAGAAAGCTGCGGCGATTGCGGCGGCCGGGTTCTTCGATATTGATGTCCAACGGGAAGCCGACGACCTCAACATGCCCGCAGATTTCGCCCTTGTTACGACATTGGAAATGCCGGGAGAACTCGAGGTCTACACGCAAGTCTTGAACCGCGTCGAAATCAAGCCGGCTGTGCCGGTTGCAGTGTAGATGGTGCAAACGAACGCCCCGCGAGCTCTTGTGCGTCTTTAGCCTAGGTGATGCGCCTGAATCGACTAGAAGCGCGGCGCGAAAGCGCTCAATGTGGTTGTGAATGACCGTCCGCTTATCGCAATTGCCGTCCTGATAGCGGACTGTCAGGATTGTCCAACTAAGCTGTCATCTCAAGTCGAGAATTTATGTAGGCACCAGTGCCCGGGCGGCCGCGACCAGGGTGTGAATGTCGTTTGATGCAGTCGATAGTTTTGTGAGCCGCGCATCGGTCGACAACCCTTCTTCCCAGATCAGCGCGATCACGCTGTTTTCCTCCATGATGCACCCGACGCGCATGCATAGCTGCCGGAACAAAGCGATGTCATCATTGTCCATGACCGACACGAAGCCGCGAAGGACGGCACAAGTCCAGTGTCAGCTTTCACAGGGAGTGCGACATTCGACTGGACTGTGCGTTCGAACCGAGCATTGGTCGTTGCTATCGGCGCTACCTGATGGTTCGCCGAAGTGCCCCGGGTCACAGGACTGACGGGGCACTGGGTGGTGGGACCCGGCATAGTGCCTGGTCCAAAATGAGGACCACCCATGACCAAGAAAGTGAACACTCCCGCCAAGGCGGCAACCAACCCTAAGCAGAGCAAACGCGAACAGCTCGTCAAACTCATTAAGCGAGACAGCGGCGCTACGCTTGATGAGATGGTCGCGCTGACCGGCTGGCTTCCGCACTCGACCCGCGCAGCGCTGACTGGGCTTCGCAAAAAGGGTCACTTCATCACCAGCGACAAAGTCGGCGGCGTCCGCACCTACCGAGCGGCGGCCGCGCTGTGAGCGGGCTCAACGAACAGCTAAAAGTGATCGCTGATTTGCCTTGCGATGGACTTAAGCTCGAGTGGCGGCGCGTGTTCAATACGCCGCCGCCCGCGGCGTTCAGCCCTGATATGCTTCGTCTGGCACTTGCCTACGATGTTCAGGCCCGGACGTCCGGTAGGCTACCTGCCAACATCGCCCGTCAGATCGCGCGGCAGGCACGGTCGAGCACAAGCGCGACTCGAACGGCCGCGGCAATGCCGACGGGCACGCGGTTGGTGCGCGACTGGCATAAGGTTAGTCATCATGTCCTCGTGACCGATACAGGCTACCTTTACAGCGACCGCCACTTCGCCTCGTTGTCGGCAATTGCCCGCGAGATTACCGGGACCGTCTGGTCAGGCCCGCGCTTCTTTGGATTGCTCGCCAAGCGTCGGAACGCGGCGCATGCGTGATCCGCCAATCAAGCGCTGCGCAATCTACACGCGCAAATCTACCGAAGAAGGTCTTGATCAAGCCTTCAACAGTCTCGACGCCCAGTATGAGGCAGGCGCGGCATACGTCCTTAGCCAACAGCACGAGGGCTGGATGCTTGCGCCCGGCAGGTACGACGATGGCGGGTTCAGCGGTGGCAACCTGCAACGCCCCGGACTGGTTCAGCTCCTTGCTGACGTGAAGGCGGGTTTGGTGGATGTTATCATCGTCTACAAGATCGACAGGCTCACGCGTAGCTTGACGGATTTTGCCAAGATCGTGGACGTGCTTGACGGAGCAGGCGCTTCGTTTGTCTCGATCACACAGTCGTTCAATACGACCACGAGCATGGGACGGCTTACACTCAACGTCCTGCTCTCTTTCGCCCAGTTCGAGCGCGAGGTGATTGCCGAGCGCGTTCGCGACAAAGTCGCTGCATCAAAAGCACGAGGGATGTGGATGGGTGGGGGCTTGCCGCTTGGTTATGACGTGAAGAGCCGCGAACTGGTCATTAACGAACCTGAAGCCGAGCGCGTTCGACATATCTTCCGACGATACCTCGAGCTCGGCACAGTTGCTGCACTTCGTGCCGATCTGGACAAAGCTGGCATTACAACAAAACTGCACACCCGACCTGATGGCTCAACAAGGGGTGGCAACACGTGGTGGCCCGGCCCACTCTACGCACTGCTCAAGAACCGGATCTACATTGGCAAGATCGTTCACAAGGATAAATGCTACAACGGGTTGCACCAGCCGATCGTCGACGAGGCGCTGTTTGACGCCGTGCAAGTGCAGTTGGCAAGCAATCGTGTCCGGCACAGCCGCCAAGAATATGCAAAGCACAGCTCGCTGCTTACCGGCATGATCCGTGACGGTCTCGACCGACCGCTGACGCCCCGCCAAGCCAACAAAGGAACGAAGCGGTATCGCTATTATGTCTCTAATGGCATTCCGCACGCAGACGGCAGTCAGGAATCGCCCGTTTGGCGAATCCCGGCAACTCAGATCGAAAGAGCTGTTGTCCTGCAGGTCGCCGATCTTATCGAACACACCGATCGTTGGATCGATCATGACACGCTCAGTGCCACTCAAAGTTATGAGGCAAGGCGCGCCGCATGTCTTCACGCGGCGACGCTCCGCGATGGCAAGACCTATGTTCAGCGTGAAATGCTGAGAGAATTAGACCTCGGCATTCGGGTGTTAGAGCACCTTATCGACGCATCAATCTCCGGTGCAGCCGCCGCCCGCATTTGTGCAATTATGACCCCTCCCCTCAACGATCGCATATCAATCGACCTTGCGCCGACGATCAAAAATCTGGGCCAAGAGCTGCGGATGATCTTTTCACCGCAGAACCTTGGCCGGGCCGTCGTGGACGAAAAGTTGGTCGAACTCATTATCGCTTCGCACCGCGCGCGCGATGCTTTGGCAACTACAACCGACGAGCAGGATATTAGAAAGCTGCGCCGCCAGGCCCGGTTCGCCTGGCTTGCACCCGATATCGTTGTTGCCATTACCGAAGGCCGGCAACCAACGGATCTGACCGCGCGCAGTCTGTTGCGCAGCAGCACGCTGCCGTTGGCCTGGAAAGCACAACGCACTGCCCTCGGGTTCAAGCGCTAGCCCGACGCCACCCCAACACGGATGCCGTATCAACGCGTGTATCGCTCGGACAGATCTGGTGACGCTTTTTGGGCCCCTGCAGACTTCTGGGCAAAGTGGGGTTATTCGGGCCGCATCTCGAACGTCTGGTGTCCTCAGACTTCTTATTACTTTGGAAATTGGCGCGGAACTGCGCCAATATGGGAGCAAATTTGGCAGCTCCTGACAAATTCTTTACGGCATTAGACTGCGTGGCGCTCAACATTCGAGTCGAACTTCCGGCCTCAGCTTAATTATACATCAATTTTATCACGATATTTCAATGGCTTGCAGCGGCCTTTTTTGCATCGAGACGGTTTCGCATTCGTGTTGGTGGCTCACCACTCAGTTTTGGGTAAGTTTCACAACGTTTTTGAAATTTGCAGGGTGATGATACAGCCCTTTTTAACACGATGGCTTTTGCTTAAAAACATCAGTTTATCGTTCTATATCAATAACTTAGACTGCGTGGCGCGCCCGACAGGAGTCGAACCTGTGGCCTCAAGATTAGAAGTCTCGTGCTCTATCCAACTGAGCTACGGGCGCGTCTCTTGTGCCTTAGCCTGAAACAGCGCTAGGCTCCAAGCCTATGAGCGAGGGGTCCGCACCGAAACACGTCACCGCCGATGCGGTCGGAAGCGACGGGTTTCGCTATTTCGATTTCGTCATGGCGGCGTTTGTCGCTGTCCTGCTGCTGTCGAACGTCATCGGTGCGGCAAAGCTGGCGAGCCTGTGGGGCTATACATTCGGCGCTGGCATATTGTTTTTTCCGCTCGGCTACGTGATCGGCGACGTCCTGACCGAGGTTTACGGCTATGCCCGCGCGCGCCGCTGCATCTGGGCGGGGTTCGCGGCACTGATCTTTATGGCCTTCATGTCGTGGGTCGTCGTCAGCTTGCCGCCTGCCCCCGGATGGACCAATCAACCTGCTTACGACGCGGTATTCGGGCAGGTGCCGCGCATCGTGTTTGCCTCCGTCGTGGCGTTCTGGGCGGGCGAATTCGTCAATTCTATCGTGCTGGCAAAACTCAAAGTGCTGACGCAGGGCCGCTTTCTGTGGATGCGGACGATCAGCTCGACGATATTCGGGCAGGGTGTCGATAGCCTGCTCTTCTATCCCCTCGCCTTCTGGGGCGCGAGCGGTTGGACGAACGATGCCGTGCTGACCGTAATGGTCACCAACTGGGGGCTTAAAGTCCTGTGGGAAGTGCTACTAACGCCGGTGACTTATGCCGTCGTCGGATTTTTGAAGCGCAAGGAAGGCGTCGACATTTTCGACGAGCGGACCGACTTCACCCCGTTCAGCGCGAAAGTCTAGGCGGCCAGCAGCGCTTCGAACAGCCGCCGTCCATCGGTCCCGCCGTGCGCGGCCTCGATCACCCGTTCGGGATGCGGCATCATGCCGAGCACGTTGCCGGCGTCGTTCATTATCCCGGCAATCGCACGCGCGCTGCCGTTGACGGCTTCGGCATAGCGAAACACGACGCGGCCTTCACCCTCCAGCCGGTCGAGCGTCGCGTCATCCGCAAAATAATTGCCGTCATGATGCGCGACCGGAAACGTCACGCGCTCGTCGGCATCGTAATGCGCGGTAAACGCCGTCTGGCTGTTGCTGACGGTCAGCCCGACGTCGCGCCCGACGAACCGTATCCCCGCATTACGCATCAGCGCCCCGGGCAGGAGACCAGCTTCGGTCAAAACCTGAAACCCGTTGCAGACGCCCAGAACCGTGCGGCCCTGCGCGGCCGCGTCGATTACGGCGCGCATGATGGGCGAACGTGCCGCCATTGCGCCCGAGCGTAGATAGTCGCCGTAGGAAAAGCCGCCGGGCACACCGATAACGTCGAGCCCGTCAGGCAACTCGCTTTCCTGATGCCAGACCATTGCGGGCGCTTCGCCGCCGATGTCGCGAAATGCCACTGCCAGATCGCGGTCGCAGTTCGAACCGGGGAAAACGATGACGGCCGCTTTCATAAATTTTCGTTGGCGGCATCAGCGAGAGATGCTGGCTCGATCCGGTAATTTTCGATCACCATATTGGCGAGCAGCTTTTCGCACATCGCCTCGATGTCGGCATCGCTGGTGCCATCGTCGAGATCGAGCTCGATCAGTTTGCCTTGGCGGGCATCATTGACCCCTGTAAAACCAAGGCCCTCGAGCGCGTGATGAATGGCTTTGCCCTGTGGGTCGAGCACGCCCGGTTTGAGCGTGACATGGATGCGGACTTTCATGCTCGCCCTATGCCGGTGTGCGGCAAACGGAGCAAGGTTCATCCTTTGTTGACCATATCGATTTATGGCTCGTCGCAGGTGCTGTTTTGTAGACAAAGAGACTGGGTATGGGTGCGTTGGCGTTGGCGATGTTTATCGGGCTGTTCGGCTTCGGCGAGCAGATTTTCGGCTGGAACGACAGCGACGGCAACATTCGTCTGGCGATTATCGCCGCATTTGTGTTCGGCATCATCATGGGCTGGAAAACCAGAAACTAAAGTTTCCAGTCCTAGCGCCCGCGTTTCTTGCGCTGCGCTTCCAGATCGAGCACGACATTTTCCGCGCCATCGGGCATCAGGCCAAGTCGCCGCGCGACTTCCTGATAAGCTTCGACTTCGCCACCCAGGTCGCGGCGAAAGCGGTCCTTGTCGAGCTTTTCGTTCGTCGTCATGTCCCACAAGCGGCAGCCGTCGGGACTGATTTCGTCGGCCAGAATGACGCGCGCGTAGTCATTTTCCCAGACACGGCCGAATTCCAGTTTGAAATCAACGAGCCGGATGCCGATTCCGGCAAACAGCCCCGACATGAAATCGTTCACGCGGATCGCCATATCGGCAATATCGTGCATTTCTTCCTGGGATGCCCAGCCGAACGCCGCGATATGCTCCTCGGTGATCATCGGATCATTGAGCGCATCGTCCTTGTAATAATGCTCGATGATCGTGCGCGGTAGCTGGGTGCCTTCCTCGATCCCGAGGCGAGTCGAGAGCGAACCGGCGGCGACATTACGCACCACGACTTCGATCGGGATGATCTCAACCTGGCGGATCAATTGCTCGCGCATGTTCAAACGGCGCATGAAATGGTGCGGAATGCCGATCGTGCCGAGCAGCGTGAAAATATGCTCGCTGATCCGGTTGTTGAGAACGCCCTTCCCGTTGATTGTACCTTTTTTCTGGGCATTGAACGCGGTAGCATCATCTTTGAAATACTGGATCAGAGTGCCGGGTTCGGGGCCTTCGTAAAGGATTTTGGCCTTGCCTTCGTAAATCTGGCGGCGGCGGGACATCGGCAATTCCTTGGCGCTAAAGAGCAATGCCCCGGCAAACACGCTCTTGGCGAACGCGCGGGCCGGGGCTTGGCTATGCTATAACGAGACGCGGGCACCGGCGCAATCAAGCCGTATCGACTGATCGGTCATGCTCGGCGGTAATCCGTGCCGCGATACCGCCGCGCGCGGATGTACCCCACACTTGCCGCCCGGTCAGGAACACAACCCATCCCCAAGCCGCACCGACGTGACGCACCAGCTGGAACGTGACCGGTTCGATGAGCGCCGCCAAAATCGCGCCGCCTGCGCCGATGCGGTGGCCAGTCCAGTTACGATAAAGATACAGCGACCAAAGCAGATAGCACAGATCGATGACGACTTTGGCGGCCATTGCGATGAGGATCGGGACAGCAATGACGAGATTGCCCGTTGCCGCGAAATACACAAGCAAGGCGAAAGCCGCGAGGCCGTAAAGCGGTTGTACGGTATCAAGCGCTTTGACGGGCAGCATCGCCATACCCAGCGCGCCGTATCGCGCATTGCCGATCATATCGCGGTTCCAATACTGCGTTTGCAGGAACCCGGCGAACCAGCGGCGACGCTGGCGCAGGAACGGCATCAGGCTGCCCGGCGAGTCGGTCGACGCCTGCGCACTGCCGACAACGCGGACGGTCCAGCCCAGCCCGTTATCGCGCGCATAGCGGTGGATGCGGTGCATCACTTCATAATCCTCGACCAGCGAATCGGGGTCAAAACCTCCAACGCGGACCAGCGCACTGCGGCGGAAACCAGCAAACGCGCCCGAGACCAGCAGCAAGCTGTTCGTTTCCATCCACGCATAGCGCGACAGGAAGTTGCGGACATATTCATATGTCTGGAACCACTGGAACAGGCGACCCGACAGGCTTTTGTCGCAAATCGGATGCAGTACGCCGGTTGCGGCGGCGAGCTCGAGTTCTTCGTCGAACGCAGCATGCATGGCGGCAAGCGCGCCGGGAGCAAGCAGCGTATCGGCATCGACAGTCACGATGAGATCGGAGTCGATCTGCCGGATGGCCGTGTTGAGCGCCGTCGCCTTGCCGCCGCGCGGGATACGAAGCCAGCGGAGATTGGGGATGGTGCGGCTGGTACTGAATTCACCCAACGCGGGCATGGAAAGCCCGTAAACGCGCGCCAGAACTTCGGGCGTGTGATCACCCGAACCGTCATCGGCAATCAAGATCTGATCGGGCAAATAACTCTGCTTGCGCAATGATTCGATCGTCGCTTCGAAAACGTCGGCTTCGTTGTAAGCCGCAATCACGACCGTCGTCGTCAAACGGGTCGCGACAGTTGTTGTCGGACTGGGAAGCAGATTGCGGAGCTTAAAGGTTTTACCGAACACGAACAGCAATAGAGTCGTGTCGTACAGCACATAAACAATGCCGACAGCCCATGCCGCAACGCCGGTGCGGATAAACCCTTGCGCAAACAGCGCGACGAACAGTGTAATCGCAAACAACCAGATGAACGGCCCGGCAAGGTGGCGCGGCGGCGGCGTGAAACGCGGCGAAACAGCGCGAAGAGTGGTCGCAAGCGAGGGGGGCAAAATATGCGTCCTGGGCAGGAATATGCTGCGCCGCGATAGATAGTGGACCCACACGCCGCCAGTGCTAAGTTGTCGATCAGACCTGAACCGGAGCCGAACACATGCCCGCTCGCTACACCGGCGTTGCCATTGCGTTTCACTGGATCATCGCGGTGCTGATGATCGTCAACGTCGCACTGGCATGGGCGTGGCCGGTGGCGCCCGACGAAGCGGTTCGTCCACTCATCAACAATCACAAATCGATCGGCATCACCGTGCTTGCGCTCGTTTCGATGCGCCTGCTCTGGCGTCTGACGCACAGGCCGCCAGCGCTACCGAACCATCACCGCCCATGGGAGAAGCGCGCGGCGCATAGCGCGCACATGGCCCTTTACGTTGTCATGTTCGCGCTGCCGCTGTCGGGCTGGATCATGGATTCGGCGTGGGAGAAAGCGGCTGACAACCCGAATTTCTGGTTCGGCCTGTTCGAATGGCCGCGGCTCGGCTTTATCATGGGGATGGACGCCGCCAGCCGAAAAGAGGTTCACGGCCTGTTCGGCGAGATCCACGAGATTGCCGGGTTCATTCTCTATTTCCTCGTCGTGGTCCACGTCGGCGGCGCGCTGAAACACCAGTTTATCGACAAGGATCGCGAACTGGCGCGGATGGGGATCGGCGGGCGTTAGCAAATGACGCCAGTGGCGAAAAAAGTGTCTTCCTGAGTCGTTTGGTGGTAGCGCCAGGTCGTGATTTTTATTCGATCCAGCATGCGGAAGCCGACATTGTGATTGCATACGACCTTGACGCCGACGGCGACAGCTTGGTCGGGTCGATCCGAAGCAGCCCGATCGCGTCGGTGATCAGTGACCCGCGCCTGCCGCTGAACCCCATCGTCGCTGTTAACGATGCTTTTGTCGCCTTGACTGGCTATCCTGTCGAAGAAATTCTTGGCCGAAATTGCAAATTTCTCGCCGGCCCTGCAACCGAACCGTGGCTGACCGAGAGGATCACGACGGGGATCCGCGAAAAGCATCCGGTGCTCGTCGAAATCCTGAATTACAAACGCGACGGGACACCGTTTCGCAACGCCGTCGTGGTGGCACCGGTATTCGATGCCGATGGCGAGCTCGAATATTTTTTGGGGTCGCAAGTCGAATTGCCTCAGGAAGCCGTGGGGCCGTCGTCGAGCCGTCATGCCCATGCTGTTGCAATGGTGAAGACTTTGTCGCCGCGCCAGCGCGAAATCCTCGCTCAGATTGCTAACGGCCACCGGACCAAACAGATCGCCTGGCAATTGTCGCTTAGCGAAAAGACGGTGAAAATGCACCGCTCGCTGCTGCTGAACAAACTTGCGACGACCAACATCGCCGATGCCATCCGCATCGCCGTCGAAGCAGGCCTTTAATCGGTAGAATTTTGCTACGGTATTAAGTCTGTAGGTATTAAGTCTGTAGGCATAAGGTCCGTATGGTGACCTCCCGCCCGACCGCTCATAGCCGCAGCGCGCGGCGGGTTCTCCCTTAATCCCGCTGCTGCACGAACTGCTGGCCGGACAAACCCCGCTCGTCTGGCCAGCAAATCGGGCTCTATCGTGGGCGACAGAATAATCGAGAAGAGACCGGTGGGTCGCACTTGCCGGTGCAGTGGAGAATATAATGAACGAACTTACTGCCGGCCAGTTTTCACTGGTCTACAATGCATTTTCCTTTACCTTCGCAACAATGGCAGCTGCAACGCTGTTCCTTTGGTTCGGTCGGTCACAAGTCGGGCCTGCATATAAGACAGCGCTGACCATTTCGGGCCTCGTCTGCGCGATCGCGGCATATCATTATTTCCGCATCTTCGAGAGCTGGAACGCTGCTTATGGCGTCGCAGACGGCGTCGTCACGGCAACGAACGTCGCCTTTAACGATGCCTATCGTTACGTTGACTGGTTGCTGACGGTGCCGTTGCTGCTCGTCGAACTGGTGCTCGTCATGCGCTTGAGCGAAGACGAAACAATGTCGAAGTCAATCAAGCTGGGCGCGGCTGCTGCATTGATGGTGGCGTTGGGTTACCCCGGCGAGATCGCCACCGACAACACGACACGTGCGATCTGGGGCACACTGTCATCGATTCCCTTCGCCTATGTGATGTTCGAACTGTTTCGCGGCCTGGGTGCGTCGATTGAACGTCAGCCAGAAAATGTGCGCGAACTCGTAAAGACGGCACGGCTGCTGACCTTCGCTTCGTGGGGCTTTTATCCGATCGTATACATGATCCCCTACACGACGCTGAGCGGCGGGCTGGTGACGACGGGTGTACAGGTCGGCTATACGATCGCAGACATCCTCGCAAAGGTCGGCGTCGGCGTGCTGATTTATGTAATCGCCGTGCGGAAGTCGGCGGCCGAATACGGTCAGCCTGCGTTTGCCAAATAAAATGGTCGTTGCCCGCCAGGTCGCACCTGCTGACACGGCGTCGGTCGGATGGTTCTCTTTACCATCCGGCCGTTTGGCGTTCGGTCGCACGCTACACGTCGCTCTGTCGCTTGTTGCTCTGATCTTGACTGCTTTCGGCGCGGCAATCGGTTCCCCTGTTGTCACGACGGCGATTTGCGCTGTCATTTTGGTGTTCGGCCTGCCGCACGGCGCGTTCGATCTGGCGCTGATCAAACGGGCACATAACAAAAAGCGCCTGTCAGGCGTCGTCGCACTCTATCTCTTTTTTGCAGCGGCAATGTTTGCCCTCTGGCACGCGGCACCGGCTCTAGCGCTGCTCATATTTTTTGTCCTTTCGATCATCCATTTTGCCGAGGATTGGACGGATCGGCTGCCGCCATTCCTGGCGCACGGAACCGCAACGGCATTGCTCTCGACACCTGCGATTCTGCATCAGGACATTATTTCAGCTTTGTTCGCACTGCTTGTCGGTGACGCCGCCGCGGGAATGTTTACCGCCGTTGCGATTCTCATCGCGCCTGCGTCGCTTGCGGCTGCAGCGGTCGGGACTGTCGTGTTGTGGCTGGACGGGCATCGTCGTCATGCGGTGGCAACAGCAATGGCGCTGTGTTCGATGATTATCCTCCCGCCCGTGATCGGCTTCGCTTTGTTTTTCTGCCTTATGCATTCACCCGCCCAGTTTGCATCGGCGCAGCGCACGCTCGATTGGCACCGCGCACGTCACTGGCTGCCAGTCATTGCACCGCTGACCTGCGCCGCCTTGGGAATCGCCGCGTTCGTATTTGCAACGCTCGAGACCGTCACCCTAACCGACACGATGATCGGCACGGCCTTCATGACGTTGTCGATCCTGACATTGCCGCATCTGGTCGTGCCGATGATCGTGGCGCGATTGGCGCGCGCTACAGCCTAAGGTCCGTATGGAAATGAAAACCTAGCCGGGGCAATAGCGCGTCGTCGGCAGCGCATGACAACTGCTGACGAAGTTTCTTGGAAACGCCGGTGCCTCGGCTGCTCCTTCGCCAATCGGGTCGCGCTGATTGGTTTCATTGGGCCGGACCGTCCGCAAACGGTTCGGCCTTTTGCTTTTCTTAGCCCCTCTCGCTTCCACGAATCTTCGCTGCTAGGGGCGGCGAATGGGGACCGAGTTGACTGATCCGTTTGACCACATTGTCGATGCACCATTCGATAGCGCGCTGAGCGACCGATACCTTGTCTACGCCATGTCGACGATCACCGCGCGGTCGCTGCCCGATCTGCGCGACGGGCTGAAACCGGTGCACCGCCGCTTGTTGTGGGCAATGCGGCTGCTGAAGCTCGATCCGGCAAGCGGATACAAGAAATGTGCGCGCGTGGTCGGCGATGTCATCGGCAAATATCATCCGCACGGCGACCAGTCGGTCTATGATGCGATGGTCCGCCTCGCGCAGACTTTTTCGCTGCGTTACCCGCTGGTCGACGGGCAGGGCAATTTCGGCAATGTCGATGGCGATAATGCCGCGGCCTACCGTTACACCGAAGCGCGGCTGACGGCGGTTGCCATCGACTTGATGGCGGGGCTCGACGACGGCACGGTCGATTATCGCCCGACCTACAATGGCGAAGACGAAGAGCCCGAGATCATGCCGGGGCTGTTCCCGAACCTGCTCGCCAACGGGGCGAGCGGGATTGCGGTTGGCATGGCGACGAACATCCCGCCGCACAATGCTGCCGAAGTCATCGATGCCGCGATCCATCTGATCGACCAGCCCGAGGCTGACGACATTGCGCTGCTCGAATTCGTGTGCGGGCCGGACCTGCCGACCGGCGGCCTGATCGTCGATCCGCCGGCTGCGATTGCGCAAGC
>JBGSMP010000306.1:0-3476 GCA_041740105.1 Sphingomonadaceae bacterium | reverse complement strand
GCGGTCATGCCGGGCACGGGGCCCATTTCGAACGCGAGGTCGATGAAGCTGTCTTCCAGACGGACGACCTTCTGGCAGCAATCGATAATGTCTTCCTTGACGGCCTTGGTCAGGCAGCCGCGCTCTGCACAGAATGCGTGGAACAGCTTGGTGATGCCTTCGCAGTGCAGGCTCTCGTCGCGGACCGACCAGGATACGATCTGCCCCATGCCCTTCATCTTGTTGAAGCGCGGGAAGTTCATCAGCATCGCGAACGAGGCGAACAGCTGCAAGCCTTCGGTAAAGCCGCCGAACATCGCGAGCGTGCGGGCGATATCCTCATCGCTGTCGACGCCGAACTGGTGGATATAATCGACCTTCGCGGCCATTTCCTCATATTCGAGGAAGGCGCTATATTCGGATTCGGGCATGCCGATGGTGTCGAGCAGGTGGCTGTACGCCGCGATGTGGACGGTTTCCATGTTGGAAAACGCGGTCAGCATCATCTTGACCTCGGTCGGCTTGAACACGCGGCCGTAATTTTCGTGGTAGCAATTCTGCACCTCGATATCGGCCTGCGTGAAGAAGCGGAAGATTTGCGTCAGCAGGTTGCGTTCATGCTCCGAAAGCTTCTGCGCCCAATCGCGGCAATCCTCACCCAACGGCACCTCTTCGGGCAGCCAGTGGATCTGCTGCTGGCGTTTCCAGAAGTCATAGGCCCAGGGATATTCAAAGGGCTTGTAGCTATTACGGGCTTCTAACAGGGACATCTTCGTTTCCTCTTTCGACGATACTTATATCAGGTGGCGCGCGGGGTACAAAGCACCCCGGCGTGGTAAGTGAACAGGCGGCTGGCGAACCGCGGGGACAATCTGAGCAATCCGCGGCGCATCGCCATTTTTGCGGCGGCGGCAGGCGCGCTGCTCATGAACTGGTGGATATCACGGCTGTGGTCGAACAGCTGCATCGCGCCCACATTCAGCCCGCCGGTCGCCAGCGTCAGCACGAAGCTTTCGGGCGTGTAGGCGTTGATATGGCCGATATCGAGCGTCGTCTGCATATTGGCTTCGCTGGTCCGCAGGTTCAGCTCACACGGCACTTCGAGGTAGACCGGGCCTTTGGTAACTCGCGCGAGTTCGGCCAGGAAACCGCGCTCGTCGGGGACATGCTCAAGCACATGGCTGGCGAAGACAAGGTCAAAGCTTTTGTCGGCATAGGGCAGGCGCACGCCGTCATAGCTGTCGAGGGGCAGGGCACTTGTGCTTGCGCCGGGGCCGCCCAGATTGTTCCCACGGTGGGCTTCGGGGTCAGCAACATCGACGCCGCGATGGTCGCTGCCGATGCCGAGCGCTTTTACGGCAGCAAGGACGTCGCCGGTACCGCAGCCGACTTCGAGGACCGAGCCGATACTGGCCGCTTTGGACCCGAGCAAACTTGCAAGATTGGCCGCCTTGTCCGCCGCGCCCAATTGCCGCCAGCGCAGCATCCGTGCATCATATGCGCCTTCATAATGGGCGTTATGTTCGCCCACGCGAAATTGCGGCACCGCAAAGGTCGCAGAGCTGCCTGCTTCACGCCTGCCCACGCCCCCGCCCACATCGGGCGCAGCGGTGCCAGAAGGCACTGTGCTGGCAAGGGTGGCAGTTTGGTTCATAAATTGCGGGTCCTCGGAAGGGGGTGACGCCTCCCGCAACACGCGAGAGGCGCTTAGTTTATTGGCAGGCCAGACACTCTTCATAATCGGTCTGCGCGGCGAGTTCCATCACGGGCGCTTCGGCGGTGTTGTCCGCCTCGACGCCACCGGCAAAACCGGCGCGCTGGATGCTCTTTGAACGTAAGTAATATAGCGACTTCACGCCCAGTTCCCACGCGCGGAAGTGGAGCATCAGCAGGTCCCATTTTTCCACATCGGCGGGGATATAGAGGTTCAGCGACGTCGCCTGGTCGATATAGGGCGTACGGTCGGCGGCGAGTTCGATCAGCCAGCGCTGGTCGATCTCGAAGCTGGTCTTGAACGTGTCCTTTTCCTCAGGAGTGAGGAAATCGAGATGCTGGACCGAGCCGCCCTTTTCGAGGATGGAGTTCCACACATTGGTCGAGTCCTTCGCCTTCGCCTGAAGCAGTTTCTCCAAGTAAGGGTTCTTGACGATGAAGCTGCCCGACAGCGTCTTGTGCGTGTAGATATTGGCCGGGATCGGCTCGATGCACGCGCTGGTGCCGCCGCAGATGATTGAAATCGACGCGGTCGGCGCGATTGCCATCTTGCAAGAGAAACGCTCCATCACGCCCATATCTTCGGCATCGGGGCAGGCGCCGCGTTCGTTGGCGAGCATCATCGATGCCTCGTCGGCTTGCGCACGGATATGCTTGAAGAACTTCATGTTCCACGATTTGGCGAGCGCGCTTTCAAAGCCGACGCCGCGGGACTGCAGGAAGCTGTGATAGCCCATGACGCCAAGCCCGACCGACCGTTCGCGCGCCGCCGAATATTTCGCACGGCGCATCTCGTCGGGCGCGCGGTCGATAAAGTCCTGAAGGACGTTGTCGAGCATGCGCATCACGTCTTCGATGAACTGCTTGTCGGTGCTCCACTCATCCCAGGTTTCGAGATTGAGCGATGACAGACAGCAGACCGCTGTGCGATCATTACCCAGATGGTCACGACCCGTGGGCAAAGTAATTTCACTGCAAAGGTTGGAAGTGGAAACCTTGAGCCCGAGATCGCGGTGATGCTTTGGCATCGCGTTGTTCACGGTGTCGCTGAAGATGATGTAAGGCTCGCCTGTGGCAAGACGCGTTTCGACGAGCTTCTGGAACAGGCTGCGCGCGTCGATGGTGCTGCGCACTTCGCCGGTCTTGGGCGAACGCAGGTCGAATTCGTCGCCATTGCGGACGGCTTCCATGAACTCGTCGGTCAAGAGTACGCCGTGGTGCAGGTTCAAGGCCTTGCGGTTGAAATCGCCCGATGGTTTGCGGATTTCGAGGAATTCCTCGATTTCGGGGTGCGACACGTCGAGATAGCAGGCGGCCGAACCACGACGCAGCGAGCCTTGCGAAATCGCGAGCGTTAGGCTGTCCATCACGCGGACGAACGGAATGATGCCGCTGGTCTTGCCGTTGAGGCCCACAGGCTCGCCGATGCCGCGCACGCTGCCCCAATAGGTACCGATGCCGCCGCCACGTGAAGCGAGCCAGACATTCTCGTTCCAGGTGTTGACGATGCCCTCAAGACTGTCGTCGACGCTGTTCAAATAGCAGCTGATCGGCAAACCGCGACCAGTGCCGCCGTTCGACAGCACAGGGGTGGCGGGCATGAACCAAAGCTTTGAAATATAGTCATAGAGCCGCTGCGCATGGTCTTGATCGTCAGCATAAGCCGACGCGACGCGCGCGAACAGATCCTGATAATTCTCGCCCGGTAATAGATAGCGGTCCTGCAGCGTGTCCTTGCCGAATTCGGTGAGGAGCGCATCACGGCTTTCATCGGTGACGATGCT
>JBGSMP010000304.1:0-18278 GCA_041740105.1 Sphingomonadaceae bacterium | reverse complement strand
CCGCCGCCGGCACCCGTGGCCAAACTCGCGCCGAAGGGCAATCCGGGCACCTGGACGTCGAACGACGATTACCCACCGTCTGCCGTTCGTAACGAGGAATCGGGAACAACCGGGTTCCGCCTCGATATCGGCCCTGACGGGAAGGTCACGAACTGCACGATCACGTCGTCCAGCG
Source organism: Sphingomonadaceae bacterium (assembly GCA_041740105.1). Taxonomy (GTDB): domain Bacteria; phylum Pseudomonadota; class Alphaproteobacteria; order Sphingomonadales; family Sphingomonadaceae; genus Sphingomonas_O. The sequence continues at coordinate 18,103 of JBGSMP010000304.1, read as the reverse complement.
GCTCTAGTACGCTCGACAATACAACGTGCACGTTGCTGAGGCGCCGTGCCAAATTTACGCCGGGGCGTGACTCGGACGGGAGTTCGATCGGTGGGGTCTATAGCAGCCGGATTAAATGGGTGTTGCCAACCAACTGACGGCAGAGACAGTTGCGCAGAATTTCAAGTTAATATTTAGAGGGAAGAGTCGAATATGTTGATCACACTTGCAGCCGCGGCAGCGGCAGGAGCTCCGAAGGCCGCACAATATGGTCTGATGGCATCGCTTGAAGAAGGCGGCGTTGTTACCTGGTTGACGCTGGGCATTCTCGTCATCATGTCGGTCGGGACGCTCTATATATTGTTTTCGAAATGGTGGGATCAGCAGAAAATCATGGGCCAGGCCCGCAAGGTCCGTGCGAGCTTCTGGAACCATGCTTCGCTCAAGGAGGCCGCTGCCAAGCTCGACAAGGACACGCCCTACAAGCAGATCATCGACGACGGTCTGCGTGCGCAGGAGCAGCATACGCTGCTGACCGATCCGGTCGATCAGCATGATTGGGCGCTGTCGACGATGGGTCGATCGCGCGCTGCGATCGAATCGAAATTGAAGGGTGGGCTCTCGTTCCTCGCGACGGTCGGCTCGACTGCACCATTTGTTGGCCTGTTTGGAACCGTCATGGGCATTTTGACGGCGCTTGTTAAGATCGGCGCATCGGGTCAGGCATCGATCGACACTGTTGCCGGCCCCGTCGGGGAAGCGCTGTATATGACCGCAATTGGTCTCGCTGTGGCTGTGCCTGCGGTGTTGGCTTACAACTGGCTGCAGGGTCGGAACAAGGCAATCATCGAGGAAATGGGCACGTTCACGAACGACGTCCATGGCTGGATGGCGTCGAACGGTGCCGTTCGCCCCGCGCGTCTCGGCGCCGCGAAAGCGGCTGTTGCCAAGCCGGTTGCCGCACCCGTCAAAGCCTAACCCGAAGCAGGATATGGGGAGGCGGGCCAGAATTTAACCCGCCTCCCCCCCCCCCGAACAGACAGGATAATATTCAATGTCAATGGCTGTAGGCGGCGATGACGAAGGCGAAGAAAAGCCATTGTCGGAAATCAACACGACGCCGCTCGTGGACGTCATGCTCGTGCTTCTCATCATCTTTCTGATCACGATCCCGGTCGTGGTGCAAAATGTTCCTGTAAAGCTTCCCAGCGTCCGATTTGACCCGACCGTAACGAAACCGGAAAACGTGTCGCTTTCAATCAAGGCGCCGACGGGTGCTTGCGAAATCTATTGGAACCAGACGCGCCTCGACTCGACTGAGTTGCTCGACCGTGCCGTCGCGAAGTTGAAACTCGAGATCGAGAAGCAAGGCGGCGTCAATGCCCCGGGTCTCGAGCTTCCTGAAGTGCATATCCGTGGCGACGTGAACACGCCGTATCGCTGCATCGGGGGAGCAATTTATGTGATGCAGCGGGCCGGTTTTGCGAAAGTTGGCTTCATTTCCGAGCCACCGCCGGGCGGCAATGTACGCGCTTGAGCACCACACGCTAGAATTTGAGGAGTTTGCCTGATGTCAATGAGTATGGGCGGCGGTGCCGACGACGAACCGATCGGTGAAATGAACACGACGCCGCTGATCGACGTTATGCTCGTTTTGCTGATCATGTTCATCATCACGATCCCGATCCAGACGCACGCCGTAAAAATCGATCTTCCTGCCAATTCACAGACACCGCCCGAAAATCCGATCAAGCCTGACATCAACAAGGTTTCGATCGATCCTTCGGGCACAGTGACATGGAACGGCTCGGCGATCGACCTGGTGACGTTGCGCCAATATCTTGATTCAACGCGCGTGATGGTGCCTGAGCCCGAACTGCATGTGCAGCCCGATGCCAATTCGCGCTATGATGTCGTCGATCAGGTTCTCGCTGTCATCAAGAAATCGGAAGTCACAAAACTGGGTTTTGTGGGTAATGAGCAATATTCGGTGTTCGGGAAATAAAATTCTCGGCCAGCGAGTAATAAGGGGCGCGCCTTTGCAGGTGCGCCCTTTTTTGTGTGGTGGCATCGCCGTGGCCAAAGCGCTAGGCCGCTCGCGAACGCGAGAGATTTCATGACCGGCAGCATGACCGACATCCCCGAAATGATGATCGCTATTGACCCTCACAGCCCAGGCGGACCCGAAGTTCTCGTGCCCGTCCAGCGCCCCGTGCCAAAGCCGGGCGTTGGCGAAGTGCTCATCCGAGTCGCTGCAGCGGGCGTCAATCGCCCCGATGTATTGCAGCGTAAGGGCACTTACCCGCCGCCCGCTGGCGCGCCGTCGATCATGGGGCTGGAAGTCGCGGGAGAAATTAGAGCGGTTGGTGAGGGAGTCGATCCTTTGCTCCTGGGACAGCCCGTATGTGCGCTCGTCGCGGGCGGCGCCTATGCCGAATATTGCGTCGCTGGCGCGGCGATCTGCCTGCCGGTGCCGCCCGCGCTGTCGATGATCGAAGCCGCGGCGATGCCCGAAACGCTGTTTACCGTGTGGACCAACTTGTTCGAACGCGCCTACGCGGTCGAAGGTGACACTGTACTCGTCCACGGCGGAACGAGCGGCATCGGCACCATGGCTATTGCGCTCGGCAAGCTGTTTGGGCTGACTGTCATCGTGACGTGCGGATCGGATGAAAAATGCGCTCGCGCGGTGGCCATCGGTGCGGATCATGCAATCAATTACAGGGCGGCGGATTTCGTCGCCGAGGTGCAGCGCATCACTGGCAGCGCTGGCGTCAACGCTGTGCTCGACATGGTCGGTGGCGATTATTTCCCGCAAAACCTGCAATGCCTTGCCGAAGACGGGCGACATGTTTCCATTGCAGTGCTGAACGGACCGAAAACGGAGCTGTTCATTCCCCTGATCATGATGCGCCGCCTGACGCTGACCGGGTCGACGTTGCGGCCGCGATCCGTGATATTCAAAAGCCTTGTTGCCGAAGAACTGGCGCGCACCGTTTGGCCGCATGTCGAGGCGGGGCGACTGAAACCGGTGATCGACAGCGTATTTCCGCTGGCTGACGCGGCAAAGGCGCACAGCTTGATGGATTCGGGCGCGCATATCGGGAAGATCGTCCTGGCTTTACACGCATGAGTTGCGCACGCCATTGATCTTGCCCGCGCGGCGCTGGCGTCCGCCCGAACTGGGATAACGCTGCAATCATGTAAGGCAGTTGTCACAATTGTCTCATCAAAATAGAAAGCGCTCGTCACAATCAGGACTCATAGGACGGTCGAAAGACGATACGTCCGGCAGGGAGCTTATATGGACGCGATCACTCGAGTGCCGTTTGAGAGCGATTTCAGCGATTTTGCCGATCATTCGCCGTCGATTCCGGAAGGGCGGCGCAAGCGGCTGCGTTATCGGACGATCTGGATAAGTGACATCCATCTCGGCACGCGCGGCTGCAACGCAGCGATGCTGATCGATTTTCTCGATTCAACCGACAGCGAGACGATGTATCTTGTCGGCGACATCATCGACGGCTGGCGGATGAAAAAGAAATTTTACTGGCCCGCTGCGCACAACGACATCGTGTGGCGTGTCATGAAGCGTGCGAAACGCGGCACCCGTGTCGTTTATATTCCCGGCAATCACGACGAAATGTTTCGCCAGTTTGCGGGCATGAATTTCGGCGGCGTCGAAATCGTCCGTGAAGCAATCCACGAAACGGCGGACGGTCGCAAGCTGCTGGTCCTGCATGGCGACGAATTCGATGCGGTCATGCTCGCGCACCGCTGGCTCGCGGTGATCGGTGACCAAGCCTATCATTTGCTGATGCGGTTCAACTACGTCGTGAATCGCATTCGGGCGTGGATGGGGAAGCCCTATTGGTCGCTGTCGAAACACGCGAAGCACAAAGTAAAAAATGCGGTCGAATTCATCGGTCAATTCGAACAGGTCGTGGCGCATGAAGCCGCCGAACGCAAAGTAGATGGCGTCGTCTGCGGCCATATCCACACGGCCGAAATGCGCGATATTGCCGGCGTCAGCTATTACAACGACGGCGATTGGGTCGAGGGGTGCACGGCACTCGTCGAACATTTCGATGGCCGTATGGAAATTCTCCACTGGGCCGATGTGCAGCAGGCGCGGCTCGGCGCGGGATTGAAGCTCGCAGCATAGGGATAAGCGTCGGGATGCGGATTGCGATCATTACCGACGCATGGAGCCCGCAGGTCAACGGCGTTGTCCGCACTTTGATGGCGACGCGGTCCGAACTCGAAAAGTGCGGGCATGTCGTCGAAGTGATTTCGCCCGATCTTTATCCCTCGATCCCCTGTCCGACCTATCCGGAAATCCGGCTGGCCGTTACGCGCGCCGCGTGGGTCGGCGACAGAATCGCGAAATTTGCGCCCGATGCCGTGCATCTCTCGACCGAAGGGCCCTTGTGCTTGGCGGCGCGGCGCTGGTGCCTGCGTCAAGGATTTCCGTTTACGACGGCCTATCACACGCAGTTTCCCGACTATTTCGAAGCGCGCACGGGAATTTCGGCCGAATGGATCTGGATGTATATGCGCTGGTTCCATGGCGCATCGCAGGCGGTTCTGGTTTCGACGCCGTCGGTGCGCCAGATGCTCAGCGCGCACGGGATCCCCCATCATCGCCATTGGTCGCGTGGCGTCGATCTTGCCAATTTTTCGCCCGACGCCGCGCCGCCCTCGCTGTTTGCAAACTTTGCGCGACCGATCCAGCTCTATGTCGGCCGCATTGCCGTAGAAAAGAATATCGAGGCCTTTCTGGCGAGCGATCATCCCGGCACTAAGGTTGTCGTCGGCGATGGCCCCGCGCGCGCCTCGCTTGCCGCGCAATTTCCCGATGTGCACTTTTTGGGCTCGTTGAGCGGGCGCGCACTTGCGGGTGCCTATGCCGGCGCTGATGTCTTCGTATTTCCAAGCCGCACGGACACGTTCGGGCTCGTCATGATCGAAGCGCTCGCTTGCGGGACGCCGGTTGCTGCCTATCCGGTCAGCGGGCCGATCGATATTGTTACGCAAACCACCGGCGCTCTCGACGATGATCTGACCCGTGCGATCGCGACGGCGTTGACCCGCGATCACGTAGAATGCGCCGCTTACGGTGCGTCCTTCACTTGGTCGGCAAGTGCGGCACAGTTTCTGTCGGGCCTCGTGCCGCTGCGTGACCGCGCCGTCGCTGCCTGACGCCTTGCCCTTTGAGGGCAATGTCATTAGACGCCAAAGAATATCAGGCCGCTCCGAAAGGGGCGGCCCTTATTTTATGTAGAGGATTTCTTATGGCCCAGCCGCTCATGCCCCATGCCACTGCGTCATGGCTGGTGGACAATACGTCGCTGAGCTTTGTCCAGATCGCGACATTTTGCGGCCTTCATATCCTCGAAGTGCAGGCAATTGCCGACGACACCGCTGCCACCAAGCTGACCGGTCGCGATCCGTTGCGCGCGCACGAACTGACGATGGCCGAAATCGAAAAGGGCCAGAACGATCCCAATTATGTCCTGAAAATGGAGCGCGAACCCGAAGCCGTTTCGCGCACGAAGGGCCCGCGTTACACGCCGGTATCGAAGCGCGCCGACAAGCCCGATGGCATTGCCTGGATCATCCGCAATCACCCCGAAGTCAGTGATGGCCAGATCGGCAAGCTAATCGGCACGACGCGCACGACGATCGGTGCGATCCGTGACCGTTCGCACTGGAACATGGCCAACATCACGCCAAAGGATCCGGTAACGCTCGGGCTTACATCGCAGCGCGAACTCGATGCGGCCGTCGCCAAGGCCGCCAAGGCGGCGGGTATCGAAGCGCCGGTCGATGACCGGATCGAAGGCGATCGTGCCGCTCTGATCCAGGAATTGCGCGATCAGCGGACCGAAGCCGCGCGGGTGGCCGATGCTGCCCTCGCCGAAGAAGCGGGCGAAGGTCCCGGCATGATCGGGAATTTCGTCGATCCCTTCAAAAAGTAAGTGGCGGAAACGCCTGCCTTTGATGCAAGTCTCGCCGATCACGGGTTCGAACCACTTGTCGCCAAAGGGCTGACTTATCCGCTTGGCGAATTTGCGCCGGGCTATGGCGATGTGTTTCCGATTGCCGACGGCGTTGGCTGGACGCGGCTGCCGGTCCCGGGACTGCTCAAGCATATCAATGTCTGGGTGCTCGACGATGTTGATTCCGGGGGCGACGGCGTTGCGATTGTCGATACCGGGCTCAATATACCGGCAAGCAAGGAAGCATGGGAACGCGCGCTCGGCGGCCGACGCGTAACGCGCGTCTTCGCCACCCATTTTCACCCCGATCACATCGGCTGCGCAGGATGGCTATGCGAAACGCACGGTGCGCCACTGTGGATGAACCGGACGGAGTATCTGCTGACGCGGATGCTGATGGCCGACGTCCGCGATGAACCGCCGGTCGAGGCCGTCGATCAGCTTATCGGCGCGGGTTGGAACGATGACCAGATTGCGGCGATGAAAGCCCGCGGCTGGGGTAATTTCGGCAAGATCGTCTCGCCGCTGCCTGTGGGCCATACCCGCATGACCGAAGGCGACGTCATTCGCATCGGCAAGCGCGACTGGACGGTCTGGGTCGGCAGCGGCCATACCCCCGAACATGTCTGCCTTGTCGATTTTGATGGTGATCTGATGATTGCAGGCGATCAGGTGCTGCCGCGGATTACGTCGAACGTATCGGTGACAATCACCGAACCGACGGCCGATCCGCTGGGCGAATGGCTGGCCTCGATCACGAAGTTTCGCGCACTTCCCGATCGCTTGCTCGTTCTTCCCGCGCATGGTGAGCCGTTCAAAGGTCTTCACGCGCGGCTCGACCGGCTTGAAGAGGGGCACCGGGTCAGTCTGGACCGTTTGCATTCGCGGCTGGCCGAAGAACCGCGCCGCGCCGTCGATTGCTTTGGCGTCCTGTTTGCGCGCGCGGTTGACGACAGCATTATCGGGCTCGCAACGGGTGAAGCGCTGGCGCACTTACGTCATCTGGAAGTGACCGGTCGCGCGGTGAAGGAAGACCGCGACGGGGTCTATTTTTATTCAGCGGCCTAGCCTACACTTGCCGGAATGAGCGACCGGTCGAGCGTTTGGCGAGAGCATTATGTGCATCCGTCGGCGTGGGATCGCGCTTTTTCGCAGATGACGCTCCCTGCAATGTTTGCAACGAGCGCCGCCAAAACGCCGTCGGCAATCCTAACCGATTTTATGGGCGCGCAGTCGAGCTATGCCGATATTGCTGCGCGCGCGCGCGATTTTGCGGGCGGCCTTCAGGCGCAGGGCATGGCGAAAGGGGATCGCATCGGCTTGTTCCTGCCCAATGTCCCCGATTATCTCGTTGCCTACTACGGCGCACTGATGGCGGGCGGCATCATCGTCAACATGTCGCCGCTTTATTCAGTGGCCGAACTGGCGCATCAGGTGTCGGACAGCGGCGCGCGCGTAATCGTGACGAGCGATGTGCCACAATTGATGGCAACGGCGACAGCCTTGCTCGATCAGGGCCTGATCGAGCGGATTATCGTTGGTGCCATTGCCGATGCGCTGCCGCCGGTGAAGCGGATGCTATACAAGCTGTTCAAGCGCGCCGATATTGCGCCACTGCCCGATGATGCGCGCGTCATTCGGCTACCGTCAGTCAGCGGTCCCTTCAAGGCGGTCGATATCGGTCCCGAAGAGATTGCGCTGATTCAATACACCGGCGGGACAACAGGCGTGCCGAAAGGCGCGATGCTGTCGCACCAGAATATGACTGCCAATGCCCGGCAGGTCCATGCGATCGATCCGCGCGCCGGGGAGCCTGACCGGATCGTCGGCGTGCTGCCGTTTTTCCATGTGTTTGCAAACACGTGTGTCCTGAATCGCACCGTACTGGCAGGTGGTATGGTCGCGATGCTGCCGCGCTTCGATGCCAAGGCGACCTTGGCAACGATCGCGCGGATCAAGGCGACCGCACTCCCCGGCGTGCCAACCATGTACCAGGCGCTGCTCGACCATCCGAATATGGGCAAAACGTCGTTCAAATCCTTGCGGGTGTGCATTTCGGGCGGCGCACCGCTTGCGCCTGCGCTGAAGACCAAATTCGAACGCGCGACCGGTGCACGTGTCGTCGAAGGATATGGCTTGACCGAAAGTTCGGGCGTCGTTGCCTGCAATCCGTATGACGGGATCAACAAGACGGGGAGCATCGGCCAGCCGCTACCCGGAACCATCGTCAAGCTGGTCGACCGTGAAGATCCGACCAAAGCGGCGCCGGATAGCGAACCTGGAGAACTGGTGTTTTCGGGGCCGCAGATGATGCAAGGCTATTGGGGCTGTTCCGAAACCGATGTCGACACTTTTATCGACGGATTTCTGCGCACTGGCGATGTCGCCACGATCGACGACGACGGCTATATCCGCATTGTCGATCGCTTGAAGGATATGATTGCCGTCGGCGGCTTCAAGGTCTTCCCGAGTCAGATCGAGGCCGTGCTTTACCAGCATCCCGACGTGAAAGAAGCGCTCGTGATCGGCATTCCCGATCCCTACCACGGCGAGATGCCAAAGGCTTTCGTGACGCTCAACGAAGGGGCCGACGCGCCCAACCTGAAGGAATGGTTGAACCCGCAGCTGGGCAAGCACGAACGCGTGATCGATGTCGAGGTTCGGCTCAATCTGCCCAAGACATTGGTCGGCAAGCTTAGCCGTAAGGAACTTGTGGCGGAAGAGCGTGTCAAAGCGGCGGGTTGACCCCCGCGTTTGCGCCCGCCACTACAACCCCATGGCTGAAGACGTCACTGCACTCTCGTTTGAAGATGCGTTGAAGCGCCTTGAGGCTATCGTCCAGCGCCTCGAGAGTGGCGATGCCAGCCTCGATGAATCGATCACGCTTTATACCGAAGGCGATGCGCTCAAGATGCAGTGCGAACGGCGTTTGAAAGATGCCCAAGCGCGGATCGAAAAGATCAGCCTCGGCAATGACGGCGCCGTGATTGGCACCGCGCCGTTTGACGGGAGTTAAAAGCTGATGGGGGTCGTTGCGCCGATACTGGGCGATGCGCTCGCGGATATCGCCCGCGATGTCGACCGCTTGTTCGATACCTTGCTGCCTGTGCCCGATGACCAGCGCGCGCCGCTTTTCCATGCGATGCGCCATGCCAGTATCGGCGGCGGCAAGCGTCTGCGGCCGTTGCTCGTTGTGGCATCCTGCGCGCTTTTCAACGTGGATCGCGCGGCAGCGCTCCGGGTCGGCTGCGCGGTCGAGGCGATCCATGTTTATTCGCTGATCCACGACGATCTGCCGTGCATGGACGACGACGACATGCGGCGCGGCAAGCCAACGGTGCACAAGGCGTTCGACGAAGCGATCGCCGTACTTGCGGGTGACTCGCTTCACGCGCTTGCTTTCGAACTGGTGGTCGACGAAGCTGTCAGCCACGATCCTTTTTTGCGCATTGAGCTCGCCGAAGGGCTCGCGCGGGCGAGTGGCCCGTCGGGCATGGCAGGCGGGCAAATGATGGACATTGCCGCCGAAACGCAGACATTCGACTTGAACGGCGTTACGCGCCTGCAACAGATGAAAACGGGCGCGCTGATCGCATTCAGTGTCGAAGCCGGTGCAATCATGGGACGTGTGCCGCCCGAAGGTCGCGGCTCGCTGCGTGGTTATGCCCGCGATGTCGGTCTTGCCTTTCAGATTGCCGATGATCTTCTCGATGAAGAAGGTGACGAAGCGGTGGCGGGCAAGGCGCTCCACAAGGATGCAGCTGCAGGCAAAGCGACGTTCCTGTCGCTGCTTGGCGTGGACCGCGCGCGCGCGCAGGCGCAGATGCTGGTCGATCAGGCCATCTCACATCTCAACAGCTTTGGCCCCGAAGCCGATTTGCTTCGCGCCATTGCCCGCTATTCGATCGAAAGGGACCGGTGATGCGCATCGGCGTTTACCCCGGCACGTTCGATCCGCTGACGCGCGGGCACATGGATATCATCCGCCGCGGCGCAAAACTGGTCGACAAGCTGGTGATCGGCGTCACGACCAATCCATCGAAGTCGCCGATGTTCACGATCGAGGAGCGGCTGGCGACAGTCGTCCGCGAAACGGCCGACATTGTCGGCGTCCGTGTTGTGCCCTTCGATCTGTTGCTCATGGATTTCGCCGAACAGCAGAACGCGAGTATCATCATCCGTGGGCTGCGTGCCGTCGCCGATTTCGAATATGAGTATCAGATGGCGGGCATGAACCAGCAGCTGAACAACCGGATCGAGACGGTATTCCTGATGGCGGATGTGGCACTTCAGCCGATCGCCAGCCGCCTTGTCAAAGAGATTGCGATCTACGGTGGTGCTATCGGCAAATTCGTCATGCCGAGCGTCGAAGCCGAAGTGGTTGCCCGCGTCGAAACCATTGGACGAAAGGGCCGCTGACGTTCAGGCAGCGGACAGTTGACCGCTCTATGGGTCTCGGAAAATTTGCGGAGTTGTGACTTTGAAGACCATTTTGACTGCGTTCGTGGCTGTCCTTGCGCTGGCCAGCCCGGCTTTGGCCAAGAAGAAGCCGAAACTCGCGCCGCGCACGATCGTCACCAGCACGATTGTCGAGCCCGCGGCCACGCCCGACAATTTGTGGCATTTGCAGCTTTCGACCGGCGGCACGGTTGTTGTCCAACTGCGCCCTGACAAGACGCCAGCACATGTCGAACGCATCAAGGCGCTGACACGGGCCGGTTTTTACGATGGTCTGTTGTTTCACCGCGTCATCGATGGTTTCATGGCACAGACCGGCGATCCGAAAGGCACGGGCGAGGGTGGTTCGGCGCTTCCCGATCTGAAGGCCGAGTTCAACGAAATGCCCCACCTGCGCGGCACTGTGTCGATGGCGCGTTCGGAAAATGTCGATAGCGCCAACAGCCAGTTCTTCATTGTCTTCCTGCCCGTGCTCCGGCTCGACGGGAAGTATACGCCGTTCGGACGCGTGGTTTCGGGCATGCAATATGTCGACCTGATCGAGCGCGGCGAGCCGCCGGTGACACCGGCAAAGATCGTCAGGGCATGGATCGAATCTGACGGCCCGAATGCGCAGCGTGTGCCTTTGCCTGCGATTGCTGCCGTTGCGCCGCCTGCGGCATTGCCAGTGGACGCTGTGCCGAAATAGTGCGCGTCGATCTTTTCGATTTCGAGCTACCGCCGGAACGAATCGCCCTGCGCCCTGTAAGCCCGCGCGATGCGGCGCGGATGCTGGTCGTCGATGACGGAATGTCGGATCGCTCGGTCCATGACTTGCCGACACTTTTGCGCGCGGGCGATTGCCTCGTTTTCAACGACACCAAGGTCATTCCGGCGCAACTCACGGGCAAGCGCGGCGACGCGACGATCGGCGCAACGCTGCACAAGCGCGAAGGGCTTCGCAGCTGGCGCGCATTCATCCGCAACGCCAGGCGGTTGCGCGACGGCGATGTGATCGATTTCGGGTCGGGTGTGGCTGCGATGGCAAGCTGCCATGGCAGCGACGGCAGTTGGCTGCTGACGTTTGCCGGCACCGACCCCGTCGAGATATTGCTGCGCCGCGCGGGAACCCTGCCGCTACCCCCGTATATTGCCAGTAAGCGGTCGGTCGACGACCGCGACGCTGCTGACTACCAAACGATGTTTGCGGCAAAGGACGGCGCTGTGGCCGCGCCGACCGCGTCACTGCACTTTACGCCCACGCTTATGACAGCGCTGTCCAACCGCGGCATCGTTCACGAGACCCTGACCTTGCATGTCGGCGCAGGCACCTTCCTGCCGGTCAAAGCCGACGATACCGACGATCATGTCATGCATGCCGAATGGGGGCGGATCGACGCAGCGACAGCAGCGCGGCTTAACGCTGTTCATGCCAATGGCGGGCGGATAATCGCCGTGGGCACGACAGTGCTGCGCCTTCTCGAAAGCGCTGCCGATGACGATGGCGTCATCCAAAAGTTTGAAGGCGACACTGCGATTTTCATCACGCCCGGATATCGCTTCAAGGCGATCGACGGATTGATGACCAATTTTCATTTGCCCAAATCCACGCTGTTCATGCTCGTGAGTGCGCTTATGGGCCGTGACCGGATTCAGGATGTGTATAGGCACGCGATCGACAATGGCTATCACTTCTACAGCTATGGCGATTCGAGTTTGCTAATCCCGTGACCCGCTTTTCGTTCAGCATCGCGGCAACCGATGGCCCCGCGCGCGCCGGTATCATCAACATGGCGCGCGGCGAAATCCGCACGCCCGCATTTATGCCGGTCGGCACAGCCGGAACGGTAAAGGCGATGAAACCTGCCACCGTGCGCGAAACCGGCGCGGACATCATTCTTGGCAACACCTATCATCTGATGCTTCGCCCGGGCGCCGAGCGAATGGCGCGGCTTGGCGGCTTGCATCAATTCATGAAATGGGACCGCCCGATCCTGACCGACAGTGGCGGCTATCAAGTCATGAGCCTTGGTGACCTGACCAAGATCACCGAGGAAGGCGTCGCGTTCAAATCGCATCTCGATGGATCGCGGCATATGCTGAGTCCTGAACGGTCGATGGAAATCCAGGCGCTGCTCGGGTCGGACATTGTCATGGCGTTCGATGAATGCACGCCATTTCCGGCAACGCGCGATGTCGCGAAAAAATCGATGGAATTGTCGATGCGCTGGGCACGGCGTTCGAGCGATGCGTTCCAATCACGCGGCGCGCTGTTTGGCATTCAGCAGGGTTCGATGTTCGCAGACCTTCGCGCCACCAGCAGCAAGGCGCTGATCGACGTCGGGTTCGACGGTTATGCCGTCGGCGGTCTTGCTGTCGGGGAAGGGCAGGCAGCGATGTTCGGCGTGCTGGACTACGCCGTGGACATGCTGCCAGCCGACAAGCCGCGTTATCTGATGGGCGTCGGCAAGCCCGACGATATCGTCGGTGCGGTCGAGCGCGGTATCGACATGTTCGATTGTGTTTTGCCCACGCGCTCGGGCCGCAACGGTCAAGCATTTACATGGGACGGCCCACTCAACATTCGCAATGCGAAATTTGCCGAAGACCTGACGCCGCTCGACCCCGAATCGCCCGTGGCGGCATGGAGCAAAGCCTATCTCCATCATCTTGTCCGTTCGGGCGAAATGCTTGGCGCGATGCTGATGACCGAGCACAATCTGTGGTTCTATCAACAGGTCATGGCGGGGCTTCGAAACGCGATTGCGCACGGGGCGTTGTGCGGGTGGGCCGACCGCTTCCGAAGACGCTATCATGCTCAAAACTAGAACGGGGAGCGCTATGCGGCTCCCCGTTCAAACGTGACGTCCTTAAATTCAGCCAAATGATACCGAGACGATGCGGCGCCGACGTGCCGCAACACCAACAGCAGCGAACCCGACGATCATCAAGGCCCATGACGAAGCTTCGGGGATTGGGGCAGCAACGCTGACGCCCCTGATGTCGAGCGCCCAATTCCCTGTTCGCTTGAAACCGTCGAAATCAACAAACCCGCCCCGGAAATTCGGCTGACCGTCAAAAGCAAACGGCAGACTAAGGCTTGCGGGACCAAAATTGTCATATTGGGTCAGGAAAACCGAGTAATCACCTGCGGCCAAGAAAAGCGTGAGAAGCGGGTCGCGGGCAAATGTCGTTATTGGATCAACGACCGTGCCGTCATCGCCCGTGCCGATGCTCAAGCCACTTGAGTCATATACCGACAAAACGGCATCGAAGCCGCCCGCTGTAATCGACTGGCCTGCCGAATTGACCCCGCCGGCATAACCAAGGCTTACAAAATCGACGGCACCGGCGGCCCCAAGCGAGAATGTGAAGGCGGCCTTGCCGTTATCAGCAGCGAATGCGCCCGTGAACGAAAAGTCAGCTGCCGAAGCTGTGGCGGGTAGTGATGCTGCGGCGATCCCCGCCAATGCAGCAATTGCAAAAGTCTTCATGATATATTTCCTGTCTGAATTGTTTTGACGCGCGATCAGTTTGCCTGACTAAGCGTATCCTTGAGCACTTTGCCGATGACCGTCTGCTCGGTGTAGGCGCCGTTGCCGAACGTCCTGCCTTGGCCATCGGTGTAGCTGTCGTTCATCGTCGCGAGTGCGGCGATCTCGGCCGAGCCTTTGCCATAGGCATAGAGCGGGACGAGGCCAGTGCCGTGGTTCGGTCCGAACCAGCGATTGCCGGGAACCTTGCCCGCGCCCTTGTCGACGAGCGGCTGGAACGGGATCGTCGCACCGTCAGGGCCATAAAGCAGATGGTCATGATCGGCGGTGATGATCAGCAACGTGTTGTCCCACGTCGCAGCGGTATCAGCGCGGTTGACCCCGTCGATGACCGCCTGAACCGTGTTGTACGAATCGATCTGTTCTTCGAGCATGCGGCCCGTGCTGTTGCCATGTTCGGCACGGTCGACGGCGCCCGCTTCGGACATCAGATAGAAGCCCTTGCCTTGCGAGCCGAGCACGTTGAGCGCAGCGACCGTCAGCTTAACCTGTGAAGGCACGTTCGGCTGGAATGGCTGTGCGCAGGGAACGGGTGTCGCTGGCGCGGGGAAGCATGCCGGCAACGTCGTACCGGGCACGAAGGGCTCGTGCAGCGTCGGGTTCGTCGAAACGCCCGAGCGGTTGTACTGTGTACTGTTGTTGCTCTTCATGATCATCGCGACGCGAACCGGCGGCTTCACCTTCTTGTCGGCAAGCGCTTCAATGTCGGCCTTGTTCTGGAGGAGTTTCCACTTGAGCGCGTTGAGGCCCGACGTGTTGCTGCCAGCCTTCAGGTCGGCCCAATGTGTCGGACTGATCCAACGATAGTTCGGCGTCGTCAGCGGATTGCCATTGTCGTCGAAATCGGGATTGCCCGTGCCGCCGATCACGTCGAGCCGACCGGTCGAAAACATCTCGGCAGAAATCGCAGGGCCATTGCCGCGGAAGATGTTGTGCGCGCCGCCCAGTGCTGCAGGCGTTGCGTCTGCAAACTGCACTGTCGCGACGACTCCCGTGGTCTTGCCGACTGCCTTGGCCGCATCGATGAGGTCGGTGATCGTCACCTGTGGCGTTCCCACGCCGTCGACGTTGATCGAATTGTTGTACGAGCGATTGCCACTGGCGAGCGACGAGGCCGTATTGCCCGAATCAGGATGCGCGTAACGGCTCCATTCGTAGCCGAGAAAACCCGCGGGGTAGCTTTGGTAACCCGTTGCGAATGAACCACCGGCGATCGACCCGGTCGGGTTCCCGGGCTGGCTGAGGTCGCGACCCGCAACCGGCGTCGTGTCCCAGAAGCGTGCCGACGTGTAGACCACGGCTTCTTGCTGATCGAGCTTGATGGGCTGGTTGTTGTCGAGGAGCACGCCGTTTGCGTCGAACGAGGGATCGGAGCTGTAAATGCTGTTCGGAAAGCGATCTTCGCGAAGCGGATACGTCGAGATGTGGATTTTCTTGAATGCGGCCCCGTCTGTGACCAGCGGTCGGCCGAGATAAAGGCGAGCCGCATCATAAACGGTTGGTCCGGCTCCATCATTGATGATGACGATCACGTTTTTCACGCCAGGGATCGCTTGGGCGGCGGCATTGGTTGCGAGGGTCAACGGTGAAACCATCAACGTTGCCGAAAGAAGGATCGTCTTCAATTGCATGATAGAGCCTCAGCTTAACGCCAGCCCGATAGCTCACGTTAACTTTTCGTTAACGCCCAAAAAAGTCGATCGCGTGAAACTTATCTTTCGGATCGGCGTAACATGAGAAAACGCGGGGATAACATTGATATGTAACGATATCTCATCCCTTGAAGACGATCAGTCCGAGCTTTTCACGCCGCATCCAGCGCCACACCATCAGCACCGCGACCACGGCGAGGCCGCTCGCGAGGCCGATCCATACACCCAACCCCTTCAAGCCCAACGGGAAAGCGAGAGCAAGGCCAACTCCGATTCCGATGACCCAATAGCCGAAGGCGGCATAGATCATCGGCCAGCGCGTATCCTGCAGCCCGCGCAGGACCCCAGCGCCGACACTTTGTGCGCCGTCGACAATCTGGAACAGCGCCGCAATGCCCATGAACTGCACCGCAAGCTCAATAACAGCGCCATTGCGCGGATCGGATACATCGATGAAAATGCCAATCAAAGGCCGGGGAAACAGGACAAGCGTCAAAGCCATCACAGCCATGAAGCCGACACCCAACGCCAGCGCGACCCAACCAGCGCGCGCAATGCCCGCCAAGTCGCTCGCACCATAGGCCAGTCCGACACGTACGGTTCCGGCTTGCGCGATGCCCAGCGCGACCATGAAGGTGAAGCCGGCAATCTGCAACGCGATAGCATGCGCCGCAATTTCGTCTCGACCGATCAGCCCCATGATAAAAACAGCGGCAGAAAAAACCGCAACTTCGAACAGCAGGGTAATGGCAATCGGCAAACCGATTGCGGCCACTTTTGTGTAGCGCGGCCAGTCGGCTCGCCACCAGCGCCCGAAGATGCGATACCGTCTGAAAGGCTTCACAAATGCGACGACGGCAGCAAGCGCCAGAAAAACAAAGAGATTGGCAAGCGCACTTGCGATCGCCGAGCCTTCGAGACCCATCGCCGGCGCCCCGAGCCGCCCGAAAATGAGCGCCCAGCCGAGAACGGCATTGATGGCGACCTGCGCAAAAAGGACCGCCGCCGCCCAATTCGGTCGTTCGATCGCCGAAATAAAATTGCGGAGCACGAAAAACCAGAAAATGGGGAGCAAGCTCCACATGATGATCCGCACAAAGCGGCCTGCGGCTGCTGCCAGATCCGGCGCCTGACCCATCGTCAGCAGAAGGTCCGGCGCATGCCACAGGATGAGCCAGCAAGGAATAGCGAGCGTCACCGCATGCCACAATCCCTGTCGGACGGTCCGCCGGACTTCGCGCACGGAGTGTCGGCACGCACCGCGTTCCGCCGCGACCAGCGGGGAAACGGCCGCAAGCAGACCGATACCGAAGACCATCAACGGAAGGTAGAGATTGAACGCAAGCGATCCTGCGGCAAGCGCATTAGCGTTCAGGCGGCCCAGCAAAATTAGATCGGTCGCATTGATCGCCGACTGCGCGACGTTGGCAAGGATCATCGGCAGCGCCAGCGCGAGCAGGGCGCGGGTCTCGGTCGTCCATAATTTTCCGGGCGTGTGCGTTTGCATCGCGGCGCCCTATCACTGCGTTGATCGCGATGCGATAAGCGACCGATGCCGAGATCCAGATTCGCTTTGACCGAAGTTTTGCGCCGACGCGTGGTCGGCGACGTCCGCGCCCTGTTCAACGATCGTGCAAAGGGCGAAACGCCGACACCGATATCGGACAATGCGCTGTTTCCCCGTGGATCGGTGATCGGGCGCGTTCATGGTGATGTCACAACGATGATGGTCGGCGGTATATCAGCGTTGCTCATGCAGATGTTGCATCCGCTTGCGCTTGCCGGGGTGTGGGATCATTCGCGGTTTCGCGACGACATGATCGGGCGGTTGCGAAGGACCGCGCGATTTATCGCGGTGACGACTTATGCCGATCGCGCCGATGCCGAGCGGCTGATCGGCCAAGTGCGGCATGCGCATGATGCCGTCAAAGGCGCGCGACCCGACGGCACGGTATATGCCGCCAGCGATCCGCACTTGCTGGCGTGGGTACATGTCTGCGAGGCGATCTGTTTTCTCGATGGCTGGATCCGATATGGCGAACCCGGCATGTCGCGCGCGGATCAGGACCGCTATTTCTTCGAAAGCGCGGCTGTTGCGCGAATGCTTGGAGCGGAGCCCGTTCCCGAAACGCGCGCCCAAGCTGACGCGATTTTGCGGTCCATGCGCGGGGAATTGCTGGTCGACGCGCGCACGCGCGAGGTTTGCCAACTTATCCTCAGCCAACGACCAGACGACGCCCGCGGGGCAATTGCCCAACGCGTGATCAGCGACGCTGCCGTGGCACTCCTGCCGCCGTGGGCACGCACCATGCACGGTTTCCGACCGTCCCCGCTGAAGGCGCCGTTGGTTCATCTGGGCACATTCGGCGTGGCGCAAACCTTGCGCTGGGCCTTTGCCGGCGAATATCGCCAGCCGCAAAGCTAACCGAGCTTAACCCCGAGGAAACCCGGCATCGGGCCATTCCAGCCATCATCGCCA
>JBGSMP010000315.1:0-25632 GCA_041740105.1 Sphingomonadaceae bacterium | reverse complement strand
AGGTCCTCGACGTTCCGTAAGCTCAGCGGGAACCGCACGTACAACATCACGACCGGGCGGATCATCTAGGGCGATGAATGAAAATAGCGAAAGAGACTGGCAGGCCTCGGTTTGTAACGACGCATCCAGCCGCGCTAGCAGTTCGCCGCAACCGGGGGCAACTTGCTCTGACAGAGCCACGATAACTTATGTCGTCTTGCGCACGGGCTTTACAAGTTCAGCCATCGCAGTCGTCGGTGCGCCATACGCGCTGCCGTAAGCAGCAATCGTCGTAATCGACAGCAACATGATGAAGGCAATCTTCGTAGCGTTATCCCTAGGACTTACAGAACGTTGCCGCTTTTGGTGCAGCGGGCTGTCCGGATCAGGCAGCGTGGCAAAGCAAGAATCGGTCGTTGCAGAAGCGCGTCTCGCGAGTTCTCTGTAAACAGCGATCGAACTCTGTCGGGGCACAGAATGGGGCGCGGTGCGAGAGTGCAGTGTGCTGAGCTGCGCATTGTTTGATACTATCGTCTTTGGGCGCCACAGACACCTCAGGTGTCCGGTGACGGGTTCTAAAGCCCATTGCATGCTTAAAGTTGGTTTTCCGTCCATCATCTGTACCCCACGGGTCACCAGCAACCCGACGGTCCACATATGACGACTACTTTTGTCAGCTATTTGCCGAACGAACATCTATTTGATGTCAAATGTGTCAGCGCTATCGATTGGTGCGAATTCCAATCTCAATCATTCGAACCTACCGGCACGAACAGATATCCGGCGCCGCGAACAGTTTGCAGCAGCTCAGGCCGACTCGGATCGGACTCGATCTTTTTGCGCAGCCTTGCAATTCGAGAATCGATGGCGCGGTCGAACGTGTCATCATTACTGTCACCCCGTGTCCCGATTAAAAGCTGCTCGCGCGTCAGGACACGATTGGGATTGGCTGCGAACTTTTCCAAAAGCGCAAAATCCAGAGGCGTCAAATGCACTTCGTCCCCGTTTCGGTCGAAGAGCTTTCTGCTGTCTAGACTGAGCCGGCATTGTCCGAGATGTATCTCGCGCCCCATACTGGACGATTGACCATGTCGAACTGCGGCACGCCGCAACACGGCTCGAATTCGTGCCAAGAGCTCGCGCAAATCGAACGGCTTGCTCATGTAATCGTCGGCACCTACCTCGAGCCCCACTATGCGATCGATTAGGTCGGTGTTGGCTGTCAGCATTATGATCCCGATCGGCCCGCTGCGCCTCAGGCCGCGAGCGATGGAAACGCCATCCTCACCCGGCATAGCGACGTCCAAAACGACTAGATCAACCGCTCGACGAGCCATTAACTCGTCGAGCGACTGAGCACCGTCGGCTTCGCTAACAAAGTACTCGTGACGACGTAAATAAACGGCAATGCTATCGCGAATGTCCTCTTCATCATCGACCACGGCAATGTGAGCGGCGCCTGTCATGACTGCGCAATGAGTGCATTGAGCGTGAGGCGCACACTTGTCGGTGTGAATGGCTTTTCAATGACGGGGCAGGCCGCGCGGGCAAGAAAGCTTGCCGTTGAAGCGCCTAATGTGTCGCCCGTAATAAATACCAGCCGCCTGAGCAGATCGGGACGTTTACTTTCAAGCCAGGTGTAAAGCGCAGGACCGTCTCCTTCGGCCATGCGAAGATCTGAAAGTACAGCATCGTACAATCCTGCTGTGATCATTGCTTGGGCTTCGTTTCCTCCACGAGCAATATCGACCTCATGACCTTCAAGAAGAAGAATATCGCGCAGAGCATCGGCAATGTCTGCCTCGTCCTCGACCACCAGCACCGTCGTACTTGATGCAACCGAGCGTGATAATGAATCATCGCCTGCACGGGTTGAGGTACATGCCGGAAATGCCGGCAAGGATATTCGGAAACAACAACCGTCATCGGTGTTGACTAACTCCAACTGGCCGCCATGGGCAGCGATCACGCCATGCGAAAACGACAAGCCAAGGCCAGTGCCGCTGCCTCGTGACTTTGTAGTGAAAAATGGCTCAAAAATCCTGCGGCGCAATGGCTCAGGGACCCCGCCCCCATTATCGGTGATCTCAAGCTTCAACGTTGAATTCAGTCCGGACATTGCGCGGATATGTAACCGGCGTGGTACCGGCTGTTCCTGTAAGGCCTGTTGAGCGTTGACAATCAAGTTCGACACAACCTGATGCAGCTGATCGACGTCCCCGATGACATGTGGAAGATCGAGCTCGAACTCTGTCTCGACCTCAATGTCGCCCGTCTGCAAATTATATTCGTTCAAATCCAACGCCGCACCGACGAGCCGTACTATATCGACCGAACCGTGTGTCGGTGGCTTTTGCCTCGCCATCGCCAAAAAGATTTCGACAATACGCGAGCATCGTTTGGCAGCTCTCTGAACTTTCTCGGCGCGCGCTGCCGTCACGGGATCGAGGCAAAGTTCCTGAAGCAGCATGGATTGCGCGACGACGATGGAAAGCGGATTGTTCAGTTCGTGGCTGATACCCGCGAGCAGCGAACCCAG
Organism: Sphingomonadaceae bacterium; assembly: GCA_041740105.1. Taxonomy (GTDB): domain Bacteria; phylum Pseudomonadota; class Alphaproteobacteria; order Sphingomonadales; family Sphingomonadaceae; genus Sphingomonas_O. The sequence continues at coordinate 23,114 of JBGSMP010000315.1, read as the reverse complement.
CGCCACCATTTTCTCGGACTGATAAAGCTTCTCTCGTGACATTTCTAAAGCTGCTTCCGCAACTTTTTGTTGCGTCAGGTCTATAACACTGGTGACGACAGCCAACCTTGCGCGATATCGTATCCATCGCCAGCTGATGGCGACCCAGAATAGCTGCCCGTTGTTGCGGACTAACTCAATCTCCCACCCATCATATCGGCGATGGCTGCGCATGGCCCCCCTGAGTCGGCTTCGATCTTCGACATGCACAATGTGTGACTGCGCATTGAGTGCCGACAGGTCGCCCGTTGGTGACAACAGCATCTCATAAAGCGCTGGGTTGGCCAAAAGGCATTCGCCATTGCCGCCGATGATTGCCACCGGAACAGGACTGTGCTCACTTAACGCACGAAATCGCACCTCGCTTTCGCGCGCCGCGCTTTCGCTTCGCTTTTGTGCGGTGATGTCGATATCGAACCCGCCGATGCGGATCGACTGGTCGTCCGCCTTAATAGGGAAACGTACCACCATCGCCCATTCGAACGCATCATTCGTCGGGAACTGCTGTACAACACGACTTGCCTGACCGGACGCTAAGATTTGCCGATCGTGTTCGGTAATTATCATTGCCTCGTCGCGACCGAGAAGCTCGGACGCTGTGAATCCAAGGATCTGTTCCTTCGGCTTATTGAAGACGCGAGTCATCTCAGGATTCACCATGAGGTAGCGCCCCTCGACATCCTTGACATACATCCCAATTGGAGCGTGTCGTAAGAAGGCACTTAAGAGCGCTTCACTCTCCCGAAGCGCGCTTTCGGCAGTTGCTCGCCCTAGCGTAGCCAATGTCCGCTCAGCAACTTCGCAGGCAAGATCGATTTCCCGCTTTTGCCAGCTCCAAGGATATTTCCGCTCGATAAAGAAAACTGCACGTAACCGGTCCAGCTTTACCAAGGGAACGACAACCAGTGCTCGAATACCGAGTGCTTCGTAAATTGCGCGATGTTGAGATGTGCGGGGATCACTGTTGACGTCGTCGAATACCAAAAGATCTCCTCGAGCTCCGGCAGCGACAAGGTCTGAACCGAACATTGAGACCTGATGGACGCGTGGCGTCGGTAGCCCTGGAACCGTGCCGTCTGTCCAGTCCCACGGCACAGTTAAGGTTGTGATATCGTCGTCTATTTCGCCATAACCCACTCGGTTAAGAGAAAGATGCTGCCCAAGGCGCTCCGTCGCAGTTCGAAGTACTAGCGACGGATCGCTTTGAGTTCGGAGGACGTCGCCGAGCTCGTTCAAAAACCTCTGATCGCGCTCGCGCTGTCTTCGCGAAGATATTTCATGCAGGCTGATGGTGAAAAGGCGACGCCCTTCAACGCGCGTTTCTGTGAAGGCAATTTCAGCTGGAAAGATGGTACCGTCGGAACGCATCGCATCGAATTCCCCGCGGGTTCGAATTTCGCGCGGCTTCGTCTGTTCAATGTATTGCAAGGCGCGGGAGTGGTAAAGTTCACGTAATTCGGGTGGGAAGATGAGCTTGCGTATAGGCCTTCCGATGACTGCATCTCTTTCATACCCAAAGGTAGTCAGCGCTGTGTCGTTGAATTCCAGCACCTGCCCATTTTGAGTTGCCACGATTACACAGTTCGGAAAACTGCGTAAAATAGACGCAAGTGCAGAGTCACTGATCGTGGGGTTTTTCTCGGACTGCTTTTTCATCTTCGCAGAATTTCCTTGCAGAGAGACGCGGTCAAAATGCTTCCACCGGTCAGAAGTGGCCGCGCACGGCATGTAAATGCTTTGCCGATCCAAGCCCTTGCCGCCATGTCGCGACGAAGCAGGCAATGTCAGAGCCCATGCACCCACCTTAAGCGGCGAGGCTAAGGGCTACCGGCTTAAAGCGAGCCTCAGGGGCTATCGGTGACACTGCGATGGGCTTATCATTGCTTGTGTTGATCGTTTTCAATCACGGCCTGAAGTTGGATCGTATGCCGATGCACGGGGCGCTGGATGATCAAAACATTGCACGTGCCTCCACACTGAAGGCTGACGCGGGAGCGATCCGGCCGAAATAGCTGTTTTGCGAACCGAAAAATTTCTGTGCACGTGCCCGCAAGCTAAGCTGTGGCGTCAGTTGGTGACGCAGCTCAATACGCGCCAGTCCCTGCCGACGTTCGGCATAACGCAGCGCCAAGGCTTCGGCGAACCAGCGCTGGTCGTCCCAGCTATAGCGAAAATTGGTGCTCAGCCCGACTTGGGTCTTGTCCTGTTGAAAGCGAAGCGTATCTATTTGCGGACGGGAGCGAGCGGCCAGTGAGGCCAGCGCGTCATCGAACTTGAACACGCGGCGAAAGCTCGTCTGAACATTGGCATAAAAGCCAGAACCAAAGTTACGGTCCATCCCTATGACAGCCCAAAATTCTGGACGCCGGACAAGCGGATCGCGAACTGGGTCATAGCGCGTGTGCGTATAGGCAGCTTCGGCGCGATATCCCCATGAACCCGCCGCGCCCGCCAAATCGGCGCCGATTACCCGCATCCGATTGTAACGCTGGGCAAGCCCTATCCCCTCAATAGCGAGGTCATAGATGCGATCACGACCTTCATACCATGACAACGTCCAATCGATTGGACCGCCAGCGCTGTCGATTTTGAAAGCAAATTGGTTTGTATCTTGAGTGCGCTTGTCGCGAGCAATTTGCGGCGACAAAGGAAAGATAAGATCGGTCGGCCGAAATTCCGGTATCCAATAGCTTTTGAGCCGCAGCCGGTCGCTCAGCACGACATCGACGCGCACCATCGTTAGGCCGAGACGCTGATCATCATCGTCGGTCGACAGAATGCGAAAATCGCGCGGTGACAGCGTGTCGGTTGGATTTAGCTTGTCGGCCTTTCCCCATACTTCGATTTGCCGCCCGGCTCGCAGCGCATACTGCTCACGCTCATAGATCACGACTGCGGTGCGTACCTCGGCGCGCTGTCGGTCGCTTTCACTGCCAAGTGTGACATAACCAAATATCTCAGCGCGCGCCGACACATCGTCCGACGGCGTCCAGCGCGCGCCCAATTTGATCGAAGATGCCGCCACACCAACTTCTTTTGGCAGGGTAAAATCCCGCGACCAAACCCCGATTGCCGTTCTCAGATCGATATCGATATTGTCTTGTGCTGCTGCAGGGGTGGCGCACAATGAGAACAAAGCAAAATAAGTCGTGGAACGCCAAACGATGCCGCTCATCGCGTGCTCTCCAACGCTCGCGGCAGAAATAGGTCGGCCCTCAATCCTTTATTGGCTTGGTATCCCGAAATGATCACCTCGGTGCGGTGACCCGTGCGTGCATTTTCAACTTTGATCCGCATCGCCTGCCAGCGCTGCGGCGTCGCGGATACCTGAACAATCTGGTCTTGTGAAATACGCTTCGATAGTTTTCCAGCAGTGTCGTACAGCTCGGCGCGGATCATCATGTTGTTGTCGACCCGGATCCAGTTGATCCGTTTCCCATATCCGCTTGTGGTCGCCACTGCAGGGGAACCTGGCAGCGATTCAATCACCCAGCAGTCCGCGCCGCTGTGGATCTGGCGGCCCGTGACGCGGTGCGTCCAGGCGTCAGGTGCATGCCCAATGACATCACCATAAGACAGATCCGTTCCCATATACGCCTCGCGCTTGTTATTCGCTTGAAGCCGCCGAACATTGCCGAGCGCGGGCAGGAAAACCCAGATGTCGTCGTTACCTTTTGGATTCTCTACGGTCAGGACGGCTGTGCCCTTGACGTCGGCGGGTCGCACGAAGCGCCCCATACGCGAAATGCCGCCAGCATCATTTCGCCGTGTCGTGGTTGTTGCCACTTGTTCGCGAACCTTACCATTTTTGCCAACCAAGCGAAAGACGGTCTGCGCCTGCGAGTCTTGCACACGGGTAGCCAAATGGTTGCGCTGCATGATTGCGTTGGCATTTTGGGGACTGGTTTGCGCTGCCAAGTCTTGCTGGTGGAGCATCAGGCTCGCGCACCAGACCGCGAGCACGCAAATGCGACGGTTGTTAATCATCATGTGTTGACTCCCATGTTCAGGTCAGATGTTGTTTTTACTTGTGGGGCGCCGCCAAAGAGGAAGTGCGGGCGCAGCCAGAGCGCCAAGGCCGGCAGCAGGGTTAGTGTCGCGATGGCCGCAATGGCCATCGACAACGACACCATCAGCCCAAGCCAAAAATGCACGCGGAACCCGAAGGAAAGCATCAGCAGGGCGTAACCACAGGTGACGGAGGTGGCGACGTACATCACTGCCTGACCGGCGGAACGAAAGGTCGCGTGCAGCGCAATTGCGACGTCGGGTTGACGGCGCAACTCCTCGCGAAAACGGTAGAGCCAGTAAATCGCATAATCGCAACCAACGCCAACGGCTGTCGCAGCAATGGACACGGTCACAAGCTGCAACGGAATGCCGATCCAGCCCATTACGCCAAGCACGGTCAGCACGGTGATCGCCAGGGGTGCCACGACCATTAAGCCCGCCACCAACGACCGGAACAGCAGCGCGGACAACAGGCACAGGATCAGCCCGATCTGGGCCATGTTGAACAATTTGTCGCGAACCATCGTATCGTTGAGCGCAACGCTGATGGTCACGTTGCCGCCAAACACAATCTTTGATCCGGGTGGCAGCGTTGGCTCGACAGCGCTGCGAACCCGCGCTTCGACCTGTTTGAACAGCGTCGAACTGTCATCGCCGCGAAAAGCGATGATCAGTGCGCGCTGAGCATTACTATCAATCAGGTGGTCGAGATCCTCCGGACCTGCTGACAGCCGATAAAGCTGAAGATATTGGGCAACGAGATCGGCCGGGACGCGGGTGTTGAAGCCCTGGTGCGCGCCATTCGCCATCACGCTATCAATGCGGCGCATATAATCGCACAGCGACAGCGTCTTGTTGACCGACGGCTGCGTTGTCAGTGCGGTCTGAATTCGGCAAAGCGCCGCCATCGCCGCAGGATCGGTCATACCGCCGGACCGCCCCGTATCAAGCATCACATAGAGCGCGCCTGCACCGGCCATCGATGTGTTAAGTTCGGCATCGAGCAAACGCACCGGTGTGTCACGCGCGAAATAGCGTAAATAGCTGTTGTCGACATTGAGCCGCGAGATACCGACCGTAGCGAAGGCGAGCGTGCCAAGGAGCGCGGCTATGACCATGTGCCGGCGGTTGATCGCAACTTTTACCAAGCGGCTCGCAAGTCGTTCCCAACGGTTACTGTCTTGGGTATCATTTGCGGCAGAAGGGCTTGACTTCGGAAGGAAGCTTGCTCGCACTGCCGACATGAAACCAAGTTCGATGGTGATTGCCGAGAGGATGCCAAGGCCAATCAAGACGCCAAAGACGCGTATCGTCTCGACCGAATAAGCAAGTAGCGAAAAGAAACTGCCCACGCCAACCAGCCCGGCCGCCACCAGCACCGGGCCAACTTTGACCACGCTGTTGACAATGGCCTGCTCGTTCGCTGCAACCGGCGTCAAACCTGCCTGATTAAGCAACGACAGTTCTTCATAGTAGCGTTTTAGCAGTTGCACGCTATGACCAGCGGCTACCGCGAAGATGAACAGTGGTGCGGTCGCATTGAAACTGTCGAGGGGCAATTTGAGGATCGATATCAGCCCCATTACCCATATGACGGCTATGATTCCGGTGCCAATCGGCAGCGCCACACCCTGCCATGTGCGAAAGGCCTCGTAATGCAGGATACCGATCAGGATTACGGCTAGCCCGAAAAAAACTGCGACGCGGCTCGAGTAGCCTTCCAGTGCGGCAATGTAGCTGGGGTGCCCGCCGATCTGGAACGACTGGCGGGGGTCAAGCGCGGGAGCCACTGCGGCTTCGATATTGCGCACAAGATGCGTAAAGCCCTTTGGGTCGTTGCTGAAACTCGCGACGATCGTGGCGCTTTTGCGGTCCTTGGATATGAGGACCGGGTCGAAGATGGGCCAGTCGTCAATCCGCTGCAATATCGTCTGGCGGCTTGCGTAGCCGGTTTCGCCGGAAACCAGTTGTCGAACGCGCAGCAGGTCAGTGCCGTCATTTTCGAGTGATTTGGCGCGATCGGAGGTGATACTCATGACGGATGACTGACGAACCTTATCCAAGCGTGCCACGGCGTCAGTGGCTCGGGAAAGACCATCTAAAAACCAAGGCTGCAGGACATCACCCTCGCGCGCCCTGACGACGATAACGGCGGTATGCTTGAAGCCGAATATATCTTCGATAGCATTGGTCGACACGACATAGGGGTGACCCTGCGGCATGATCTTTTCATTATCGACAATGACCGTCAGGCCCGGGAGCATTGCCAGCAGCACGGCAGTGATGGTCAGATAGGCCAGCATCACAAAGCGGCGTTTGCGGACAATAAACTGCGCCATGCGGACGATTATGCGATGGCGCGGGCCGGAATGGCTTGACGGCAACAAGCCTGGTTTTGTCTCCGATAATGATGGGTCAACGACCATGGCATTTGCCTTTCAAAAGAAAATATGGCGGCGTGCCGGTCGTTATCTGCGTTGTACTGATCGAAATCCTGCGGTAATCCTGAAATATCTCTGTTATGCGCAGAAAGCTCGAGCTCGCCGGACGCAAGCAGGCCTGGTCGCATAAAGCATTCCAAATCAATGATTTATATCGGCTGGTAGACGTCGTCAGCTGCGGTGATTTCTGAGGAGCTTGTGAATTGCACAATGGCAGCCCGACGTTTTTCTTCTTTGGCCCCGCCGATGGCACCTGACACCGTGCTGATGGCAGGCCCAGTCACGCTTGATTTGCGCGACGAGCGGTTAATTGTAGATGGTCGACCTGTATTTCTTTCGGGCAAATCATTCGGCGTTTTGCGCGCGCTGATGCTGCGTCCACAGACGCTTGTAACCAAGGATGAGCTGTTCGACAGCGTTTGGCCTCATGTCACAGTGTCCGAAAGCGTGCTGACAACTGCGGTGAAGGAGGTGCGTAAAGCTTTGGGTGATGACGCTCGCAGTCCGCGCTTTATTGAGACAGCGCACGGCAGGGGATACCGCTTCTTATGGCCAGTCGATCACAAAGAACAGGCAACGAATGGGAAGCCTGTCGTTGACGCCGCCGCCGTCATAGCAGCATCGCCGGCGGCCCGATCACTCGTCGCGGCAGTGACCTATTCAAGTTATCGGCGCTGGCTGATTGCCGGGCTCATTGTTGCGATTATCGCCTTAGCGATTGCATGGCCGATGATCCGGCCCAAGCCCGCCATAACCGCGCAAGCTGCGCACCCCAAATCCATAGCGGTGTTGCCCTTTGACGATTTCTCGCCGGACGGCAATCAGCGGTGGTTTGCCGAAGGATTGACCGAGGAGATTCAAAACCGCTTGGCGCACACGCCAGATCTGCGCGTCACGTCACGCACGGCGGCCTCAAAGGTTCGCAAGGCCAATACAGGCATCATCGAAGCGGCAAAGCTGCTTGGTGTGGCCAATATTTTGGAAGGTTCAGTGCGGCGCACGGATACGCGCGTCCGTGTTACTGCTGAGCTCATCCGCGTACCAGATGGTATGCAAATCTGGTCGCAAAATTACGACCGACCGGTTCGCGACATCATTTCGATTCAAGAGGACATAGCGTTCGAAATTGCCCGCGCGTTGAAAACAGTCATGGACCCGCCCAAGCTGCGTGCCATGGTCGCGGTCGGCACGCGGTCGGTCGATGCTTATGAAGCCTATCTGCGGGCTATATCGCTCGATCAACGTCAACTTGTCGAAGGAGATGTTGCTTTCGCGCGCGCTGCCGCCGAGTCTTACGAAGTAGCACGCAAATTGGATCCTAACTTTGCGCCCGCACATTGGAAGTCGGCCCGTACATGGTTTGGAAACGCCACGCGTATCGATGCATCAGTACGCGGCGAAAAACTCTCGGAAGAGACCCGGCTTACGGGCTATTTCGAACGCATCAATAGAGCGATCGAAACCAGCCGCGATGAAACAGAGGCTTTGAAATACCGGTCAGGACGCGCGCTAATGCAATTGCAGTTCAAGGTGGCACATCAGTTGATGGCGCAATATCTTGCGGCACGCCCGCGCGATTTGGAGGCGTGGGAGGCGATGGGCGATATCTCCGCCTACGCTGGTGATCAACCCGCCATGGCCCACGCTGCGCAACGGATACACGCATTGTCAATCGAATCGGGAAATCCGATGTCGCGCGCGATCACGCTGTCGGTCATGGCGCTGCAACTGCGCGAGGCAACGGCGCGGGCGCGCGAGCAGCTTGTCCTGCGCCCGACAAATGCGATCACACAATATCAGGCGCACCGGGCCTTCATTTGGGCCGGCAGGGTCGACGAGGCGCGGTCGCTGTTGAAGAAGATCGAGGCATCGACCATGCCGGCGGACACCAAGTTGTTGGCCGGGCTGCGCCAGTCGTGTGCCGATGGCAGAACCGAGGATGCGAAGCGGTTGAGCGCATTGCTCATCCGAACCGGCGATCTCTCTTCGCGCTGGCAAGTGGCGCAGCTCATGGGTGACAATGCGGCGGCGATTGCGCTCCTGAGACCGCTGGACCGCACCGAACGCCTCCCCACGCTAATGCAATTTATGATACATCCGACATTCGACGCTGTTGATTATCCGGCATTGATGGCGGCGCTTACCCGCAATGGGGTCGTGCCGCGAAAGGCGATCATGATACCCTTTGGTTGCTGAGGTGTGTAACTTGAACATGTGCTCTTATTCTTAGCTTCGGCACTGTCAAAACAAACCAGGAAATGGTTCGTTTGCCTGTGGAGGCGCGCAGGGCGCACTTCGACGACTACATTCGACTGAAATAAAAAGAGATCAGATAAAGAACAAAGCATGCCAATCGTGCCGCGTCGAATCGGGATAACCAACTCGGAAAAGTGCTGCCCAATTGCTTTGACGGTACCGTTTGCTCGGATCGTTGAGCTCCTGTTTCCAAACATTGGCTATACTCGTTGAGATCACGCCGTGTTCGAGAAAACGAACTTTGATCCGACATATGAACGCACAACCTTTTGCGGCATCACGCGCAACGCTTCCGCGATGAAGGGTTCGCCCGTGCAATGCATCGGTACAATGTAAGTCGGATCGATCAGGGCGAGCTCTGCAACGGTTCTTCGGGATTCGTCTTCGGTTCGTGGCCGAACAAGATGAAAGCCTCCCAACACGGCATGCACTTTTTCGATCCCGGATACGGCCTGCGCTCGGCGAATCGAGTTGATGACGCCGCGATGGCTGCACGACGCGATTACGACTAACCCGAGACCCTTGACCGCGTAACAAGTCGCCAACTCATGCTCGCCGTCATCAGGCAATTCTGTTGCCGCTCGCTTGGCCGCATCAAGGCCTGCGCGGTCACAGCCAACGCCAGGTCGCATCCGCGTGGGGATGGCGGCTCGCTCAAAACTTTCGAGCGGAATGACTCCAGTCGTGAAAGCTTGTCCAGCGACCACTGCCGGGTCGGACCGGATCATGACGTCGAACCCCGCGTTCGAAAGCGCTGAACGGTCCAGCGTTCCCATGACGGGCGGCGGGTTACCGATCATCGCCACACGTTCGCAGAAAACTTCCTCGCCCCCCACAAACAACGGGATGCGATGGCCGTTCGATGCGCCCTCGCCAAACAAAGCCGTGAAGCCGCCGTAATGGTCGAGATGGCCGTGGCTGAGCACGGCAGCATTGATCGTCATCGGATCGATGCCAAGCAGCTGCATGTTGGTCAGCAGCGTTTCTTTCGAATAGCCGAAATCGATCAGGACGCGCCGTTCGCTGGTGCCGAGCGCCGAGTCAGCAAGGATCGACAGGCCGAATTCACCAACCAAGGTGCGCGGCAACATGCGCGGTGTGTTCGGCAGCCCGCCATTGCCCGCACGCACGACCGTCAATCCCGGGCGTGTGATATTCTCGAGAAACGGCCCAAATGTCGATGCGTCATCGAGCACCTGGAGGGACAGGCGATCGACCTGAGGAACGACGAAGGCCGGCGCCGCAGACACCCCTCGAGTGGCTAATCCCAGCGCACTCGCGCCAGCCATCGCAAGCACAGTGCGTCGTGTCGTAAGTAGCGGAGAGCAATCGGGCATGTCAGGTTCCCCAATGCCGCATGTAGCACACTCCGCCGCTTGTTTAGAAATAAATGGTTTCGACTCGTTACGAGCATGCAAGCGAGTGCTACATGCTGGCCATCTTGCCGGTACGGTCGAGCCTGTCGCGCCAACATTGCTGTTGTTCCCAGGCCCAGTTCGAGAGGTACTGTCAAAAATAACCGGATCTTGGTTCATTTGTGATTTATCGCGTTAAACGGCACTTGAAATCGCTAGGTTGGCGTCGAACAAGGCGCGATCGGATAGTGAACACAGAAAGAACATTTTGGGTGATAAAGTTGGCCTAACCAGATTGGGAATTGGCTGCCTCATCCCTTTGACAGCACCCTTTTGGGAGTGATACTCAAGTAAGCTACCGTCAACTCATCTGCCAAACTGGTTTGGCGGCTCGTTCAGGCAGAACTTGTCGTTGCGACGCCCACTCTTTATGATCATCGCCGTGCTATCTGACCCACATTCCCCTAGAGACGTCACCCCGTCGTGATCGCGCTGGGTAGCTTTGATGTTGCGATTCGGCTTGCTTGTTTCGGCGCCGTTCTTGCCCTGATGATGGCGCTCGAATGGGCATTGCCGCGCCGCACGCGGCTGTTGCGGCGCTGGCAGCGCTGGCCAAGCAATGCCGCGATAGTCGGTATCGCTACCGTGGCGACGCGGTTGATCGTTCCGTTTGCGGCAATCGGTGTTGCCGCGACGGCCGAGGCGCAGGGTTGGGGACTGTTCAACCAGATCGCGCTGCCGGACTGGATAGAAATAGCCGTCGCCGTGGTGATGTTCGATCTGGTAATCTATGGTCAGCATGTGGTCTTCCACGCGCAGCCGTGGCTATGGCGGATTCACCGGACGCATCACAGTGACCCCGATCTCGACGCGACCACCGCGCTGCGCTTCCACCCGGTCGAAATCCTGTTGTCGTTGCTCATCAAGCTCGTTGCCGTCCTGTTTCTCGGGGCATCGCCGCTGGCGGTACTGATTTTCGAGGTCTTGCTGAACGCGACTGCGATGTTCAACCATAGTAACATGGCATTGCCGTTGTCGGTCGATGCAATGTTGCGGCGCGTCTTGGTTACGCCGGACATGCACCGGGTCCATCATTCGATCGATGCTCGCGAAACCAATAGCAATTTCGGGTTCAACCTGCCGTGGTGGGATCGCCTGTTCGGTACCTATCGCGCGCAGCCGGCGGCGGGCCATAAGGGAATGACTATCGGGCTTTCCGGATTTCGCGCAGGCCGCGATCAAAGGATCGACCAATTGCTGGTTCAACCGTTAAGACGAGACGTCATTGAAGGGGAAGACCATGGATGAGCCGATATCGCCGGGCACGCTCGCCAAGGGCTCTGACAAGCTGGCCCGGCTGGCGCTGATTCTGAGCGGGGGCGGGTTGTTGACGGCGATCTTTGCCGCAGCCGGGACAGGATCCGGCAGTTTCAGTTTCAAGATCGGGCTGTTATTGCTTGCGCTCGGCTTTCTGGCGAGCGTTGTCGGTGGTTTGGTCGCGCTCATTGCGTTGGTGTCGGGGCGCCGCCGGGGTCTGGCGACTAGCCGCGCGCCTCTGACCGCGCTGGCGATTGCGCTGGTTTTCGGTGGTTACATCATCGCCCAGATCTCAACGGCGATGAGCGTGCCGCCCATTCATGATGTCGCCACCGATCTTGCCGCGGTGCCGCAGTTCATCACGCTTCCGGTGCGCGCCGACAATCTTGTCGATATCCCCTCGGGCGGTGACGCGGTGCTCGCCGCAATGCCCCCCGAGGCACGGTGGCAAGCGATCCACCGCAAGGCCTATGGCGATCTCAAGACGCTCCATCTGCCGCTCGATACGGCGAAGGCCATGGACCGGGCAACGCGACTTGTGCAGGCGCGTGGCTGGGCGATTGCCAAGGTCGACGCTGCGACCGGCACGATCGAGGCAACCGACACGTCGCTGTTCTTTCGCTTCAAGGACGATGTGATCGTGCGCGTCTGGCCCGGTCTATCGCCGGCGGGCGGTGCAATCGTCGACATGCGTTCAATCAGCAGGGTCGGGGAAAGCGACATCGGGGTCAATGCAAGGCGTATCCGCGCGTTCCTGGCCGACATGAAACAGGGGTGAACCGCAGGCAGCATGTCACCTTCGATGCATCATCTACGCGCCGACGAATAATGGCCAAATGTTCGCTTGGAGAATGCATAGTGAAGCCGGATCTGCCACGCATGGATCGTCGCCGCGGCTTGGGGGTCGATTTCCGGCAGCAGCCGCATCTTGGCGAACCCTGCGGTCGGGAAACGCGTATAAAGCCCGATCCCGACAGGGGGCATCGTCATTGCCCGTCCTTCTTCAGCACATGACGCGCGGCAAAGCTGCGCTGCAGGACAGTTAACATGCAAAGCACCGCGAATATTGCGGCAAGCAACCGAAAGCCGCTTGGCCACAGGCACATGGCGAAGAAAAACGCGATTGTCTCGCCGCCTTCGGCAAGGCCGGTATTGTAGAAGAAGCTTTTTTTGCCGTGCGCCGTCGTCTCCAGACCGCGTTGTGCGGCGAGGACGGCGAAGGCAAGAAAGCTGATGCCAGTGACGGTGAAGCACGCGACCAGCACTAGCGCGAAAGGCAGGTTGGCAGGATCGGCAAAGCCAAATCCTACCGGCACCGCGACGTAGAAGGCAAAATCGCAGACAATGTCGAGATAGCCGCCGAAATCGCTCTTGCCCTGCGCACGGGCGACCGCGCCGTCGAGCCCGTCTAGCAGTCGGCTGGTGATCACCAGCGCCAGCGCCAGCCAGAAATGCCGCCCAGCAATCGCGACTGCGCCGCCAAGCCCGATCGCTAACCCCGCCAGCGTCACCTGATTGGCGGAAATCCCTGCCTGCGCCAGCCGACGTCCCATCGCATTGAGCGGCGGATCGATCAGCGGGCGAAGGCGGGCGTCGAACATTGACTTAGCGAAAGGTAACGAGGCCGATCACGGCCCCGGTCATGGCTGAGGCGCAATTGCCGGCGATCCACGACTTGAACCCCAGCGCCGATGCCTCGGCGCGACGCGCGGGACACAAGGTGCCGATCGTCGAGACTAGCAGGCCGATGCTCGCCAGATTGGCCACGCCGCACAGCGCATAGGTGATTATCAGCTTGCTGCGCGGGTCGAACGTGTCGGCTGGCAGCGCGGCAAGATTGAGATAGGCGACATATTCGTTTAGGATCGTCTTGGTGCCCATCAGGCCACCGGCTGCGCCCGCCTGATCCCAGGGAATGCCCAGCGCCCACATCAGCGGCGCGAACACCCAGCCGAGCACCCGCCGCAGCGTCACTGGCGCGCCGTCGATAAGCGGGATGACGCTCAGCATCTGATCGACCATCGACACCAACGCGAAGACGACGATGATCACCGCGATCACCGCCAGAAACAGCTGCAATCCGTCCATCGTCCCGCGCAGGATCGCATCGATGCTGCTGTCGTAGCGAAGCACTGGTGCGTCCTTGTCCTCCGGTGTTGCGCCATCGCCGGGCACCATCAGCCGCGCGATCAGCAGCGCGGCTGGCAGCGAAATCAGCGAAGCGGCGATCATGTGGCTGACGGCGTTGGGCACCGTCTTCGCCAACGTCTGGGCATAGAGGATCAGAATCGCACCCGAAATCGTCGCCATTGTGAGAGTCATGAACGCGAACATCTCGGACCGGGTCATCCGGTTGAAATAGCCGCGCAGCACCAGGGGTGATTCGACGACGCCGAGGAACACCGTCGCCCCCGCGCCCAGGCCCACAACCCCGCTAACGCCCAAGCTCCGCTGCAACGCCCAGGACAGACCCCGGACGATGAAACCCAGCACCCGCCAGTGCCATAAGAGCGCCGACAGCGCCGAGAACACGATGACGAGCGGCAGGATCTGGAAGGCGATCACGAGCGGCGGCGCGGCGCCCTCTGCTAAGGCGAAGGGCAAGGGCGCACCGCCCAGATAGCCGAACATATAGCTCGAACCGACTTTGGTTGCCGCCTCCACAGCGGCGACTGCGGTGTTGGCCAGGCCGATCGCATCCCAGATTAACGGCACCCGCACCACCACCAGTGCGATGCCAATCTGCAGGGCAAGTGCGCCAGCGATCCAGCGCCAGCCCGGGCGTGCCGCGCGATCCTCCGACATTGCCCAGGCCATTACCAGCAACAGCGCGATGCCGATCAGTCCCTGAAAATGGGCCAGACCCTCAATCACTCGGTGATCCCATCAGAATTTCCACGACGCGCCACACTGGAACTGGCGCGGCGCGGCGGCATTGCGCTGCGCAAACGGTGCGCCGCCGCCGAATTGGACCTGATTGGATGTGCTGGCGGCATTGGCAAAGCCCGACAGGTTATTGGCGTTGAAGAGGTTGAAGACATCGACGCTGAGCTCGATCGCGCCGACCGGCAGCGCGATCGCGTGACGTGCGCCTATATCGATCTGCGTCGACCAGGGCAACCGCCCGGTATTGCGACCCACGCTTGGGTAGCGATCCGAATTGCCGACAAAGGCTTCACCAAAGGACTGCCCGTCGCCGTTCAGGTCCTGGGTGCCGAAGATGCTCGCGTCGGGAATGAAATTGACCGGCTGGCCCGACTGGAACAGGCCCGCCGCGGTCAGCGTCAGCCCCTTGACCGGAAACAGCGAACCGATCGCCGAAATCACATGCCGCCGGTCATTGGCCGACGCGCCGAAATCTTCGGCAAAGTCGTTCGAATTGGAAGCGCGGAAATTGAGGTCGTCGGTGTCGTTGGTCAGGCGTGAGAGCGTGTAAGACAGGCGAAAGGCATAAATGTCGTCGCCACGCAGCTTGTTGAGCTGGACGTTGAGTGCCGAATAGGTCGATCGGCCGCCGGTTTCGGACACGGCGATCTGCCGCCCACCGCCGGGCACCAGCGCCACCAGGCGTGTCGCGTCGGCCGCCGCCTGGGTGCGGACTAAGCCCAGTGTCGAGGCAAGCGCAATCCGCGCAGCATTGTCAGGCAGGGCGCGTAGCGTGGCGATGGTGGAGGGGGTCAGATTGGCCAGGTTGGGCGTGAACGGCGACGGCGCATTCAGGTCGCGCAATCGCAGCAGATTATAGGATCGGCTGTAGATCAGATCGACCGCGATCGAGAATGTGCTGCTCGCCTGATATTGATAGCCGCCACTAAACTGCAGGCTGTACGGACTGTCATAGCCATTGGGATTCAGGATGCGTACTTCGTTGATCAGCGCGGTGCTGCGCAAGCCCTGCACGGCCGTTGCCGACGGACAAGCGCTAACGGTGGCGCACGTCGGCGACACGGTCAGATTGCCGTCGAACGTCAGTGGCGCGAGCGCTATCCCTGCCGGAATAATCCCGCGTTGCTGCAGCTGGACGAGCTGCCCCTGCAAGGCGGGCGATGTGGTGTTGCGCTGCAACGCGTCCGAGATCACCGTATACGGGATCTTGCCATAAAAGAGCCCTGCCCCGAAGCGGATCGCCGATCGTGCATCGGGCTTGTAGTTGAGCGCGAGGCGCGGGGCGATGTTGTCGGCGTCGCCGCCGCGTCCGCCTTGTGCGGTGAGCGAATCATAATCCCAGCGTAGCCCCAGCGTCGCCGTCAGCTTCGGGCCGACTTGCCATTCGTCCTCGACGTAAAGCGCGCCCAAGGTCTGGCCGGTGCCGAAGCTTTGAGGGCGCAGCTCAACCGAAAAATCAATCACGCGCGGATTGAGCCCGATCACATCGGCGGCGCCTAGCGTCGTCCCCAGATTGCGCGACCGGAGCGTCGTGATTTGCGCGGGGGTCAGCTCAACGGTAAAGTTGCCGTCGACATTGCCGCCGCCCAGCAAGCCGAACTCCGAATGGATCAAGTCAACGCCCACCGACACCCGGTGTGGGCCAAGGCGCCGCTGCAGCTTCTGGCGGGTCTGCCATGTCTCTTCCAGATCGTCGAAGATGAAGCCCGGATGGCCGACAACGCCGACCGTCAGCCCGGTCTGGTCGCGAATCGAAACCTGCGGACCACCACCGTTCTTCGCGCGCCCATAATCCCAGCGAAAACGGCTATATTGCAGCGCGCCTTCATAGGTCCAAACATCGCCCGAATAGGTGGTCGACAGCGCGATCAGTGTCGATTTGCGCTCCTCGGTCGATCCGGCCGAGGGGAAGGTAACGTTGCCGCCGCCCAGGCCGCCGCCGGGCCGGTCTACCGTTACATTGCCAAAATTGCCACGCAGCGCGACGCTCCAATCGTCGGTCAGCCGATGATCGATCCGAACCGAGCCGAGATAGAATTGGTTGGTGCCGGTGACATTGCCGACCGCGCCCAGCACAGGCGCATCGATCACATTGGTATTGATATCGCGTGTATATTCGACGTTGGCGAAGAAAAACGTCTTGTCTTTCACCAGCGCGCCGCTGATCGAACCGCCGCCCTGATAGCGCTCGAAACTCTCCCCCACCGGATTGCCGGTCAGGTCGCGGCGCGGGAACGGCGACGATGCATCGAGCGGGCGACCCGGGCGGATCAGTGTGTAAACCTCGCCGTGAAGATCGTTGCTGCCCGACGGTGTCGTATAGTTGACGATGCCGTTCGCCGTCCGCCCGAATGCCACCGAATAGCTGTTGGCGAGCACCGTGACTTCGCGCGTGAAGCCAAGCGGCACTGGAAATTTCAGCCCGCCCAGGAAATTCTCGTTATTGTCGAGCCCATCGATCAGGTAATTGGTGAACAGCCCGTTCGCGCCGTTGATCGACACCACGGGCGCTTCGGGGAAGAACCCTGTCGATGCTACCACGTTGGGAAGCCGCACGAGCGCAGTGACGACATCGCGCCCCTCGATGGGCAGCGCCTTGAGCGTTTCGGCGGGCAGCGATGCTGAAATTTCGGCGTTGACGGTGTTGATGCCGGTCACCGCCCGGCGCCCGGTGACGACGATGTCGTCGCCCCCGGCTGCGATCGTCGTCCCCACTGCAATCGTCACGCCGCGCACGAAATCGGATCGTAGCACAATCGCATCGGCGGTTTGAGCTTGATACCCTAGCCCCGCGGCGACGGTAACGCGGTAGCTGCCGCCGGTCGTCAACCCATCGAAGCGGACGCGCCCATTGGTATCAGTTTTCAGCGTGCGCGAATAGCCGATCGGCGCATTTTCGACCGTCACATCGGCATCGGCGACCGGCGCGCCGCCCTCATATTGGACGATGGTGATCTGCAGCCCGGCCTGCTGCGCCATCGCGGGATAGGGTGCGGCCAATAGGGTGACGGCAGCCATGCCCAGCCAGTGATGTCGATTCAATTGCATTGAAACCCCAGATTATTATTAGCCGAACGCAATTCGTTGATCATCGGTGATTAGTTACCGATTGCTGCCGTCCAACTGGAATGCGCACGGCTTCCCTCGCGGCACCATGTGAAGATCGGCATAGCTTGCTTGCGCGATCCCCCCGGTATTGTCGGTATCGGTTGCCAGCGCGATCAACGTCATCCGGCCTGCCGTTGTCCCGAACTGTTTCTGCATATCGGCCAGCACGTCGCGCCGTTCATTGACCCAGCTCCCGGCGCGCGCATTGCCCGATTTTATCACCACCATCCGTGCGCGATCGGTATAGGCGTTCGGCACGATCGTTCCCACCGGCGCCTTGTTGTCCCACACATAGTTGAGTGCCCCATCGGGCAGCAGCTTGCCGAAACGCGCGCGGCCAAGCGATAATTTCATCCGAGTGCTGAAAGACATCGTCTCGCGCGGCAGGCTGAGCCCCACCAAAATCCGCGCGGCTTGATCGTCGCCCTTGCGCGTGAGGATATCGGCCCGGTCGATCACTCCTTCCACGCGCCAGCGCCAGCACAGGATCGGAGTCTGGTCGAGCGCCAGATCGATATCGCGGACGAACAGCGCCTGGCTGCGATCGGCATGCGCTTCGATCGCGACGACGCCGTCCTTGCGGACAAGCCGATAGCGCGTGACTGGCACCTTCTTGTCGATCGAGACCACCGACCAGCCATACGCGCCCATAGCAAACCGCCCCAGCGAAACAGAGTCAGCGTCCCCGCCGCCCGCGGCGCGCGCGACAGTGGCGGATAACAACACCAGCGTCGCAAGATACGGTAGCGTGACCAGCACGATCAACCCGCGCGACCAGCGCCGCCGCGCCATCCCGAACAGCCGCCACGTCTTCCCGAAGACATCGCGGCCGATCAAGGCATGGGCTTGTGTCTGCATGCGCCTAACCGCACCGATGGGATGGCGACATGGCGATCATCCGGCTTTGTTGAGCTGCCAGTCATAGTCGAGAAAGCTCACGCTGAGCTGGCCGGTCTTGGCTTTGGCGGCGGCGCCCGCGCTCAGCCCGAGACTGTCGGCATAAAGCGAGAAGAACGCAGGTAACGTCTTGGCACCGCGCCAGCCCTTCTCGAAATCACCGCGATACCATTTGAAGATGCTCGACACCGCAACGCCATTGCCCTCAACGCGGTTGCGCGTGCGGTCGGCCAGAAAGCTCCGTGTCGCCGTGTCGAGCTGCGCTTCGAGCGTTGCCCCGCGAAACGCCAATCGGGCAAGCGCCGGGCAGCCGATACTCGCGCAATTGACCGCGAAATGGATGCGCGGCTCATTATACCTCCCGCTACCCCGGATAAGCCCATGTTCGATATCATCGAGCGACGCAGTATTGCCGAGCAGCGTCACGAACGGCTTGGCCCATGGCCCCTGGAACAACGTCCCCAAATCCTTGATCGATTTGACCTTGGGGTAGGCGGTCAGGATCAGCTCGACGGTTGCGGCATTGTAGACGTTGATCAGGAAGGCGAGCTGATCGGGCTTCGACCATCCGTCGAAGGTCGTGCGGCTGATTTTGCCTGCGCCGGCCAAATAGGTTTTCAGGGCGGCGCGGTCGCGCGCCATGCCGTCATAGCGGACCTGAGACGCGACGCCGCCGCGCACAATCACGACATTACTCTTCAACAGCCGGTCCCAGGTGCCATGATCAAAGGCCTGCGCGTGCGCCGAAATCGGCAGCAGCATCAGCAACAAGGCGATCATCATCCTAAGCATCGGTTATCCTCTCATCCATTGGTGATAAAGTTCCAGCCAGCGCAAGATGTCTTGTGGGGCATGCGCCCGCTTCCATTCACCAGCGACATATTTATTGGCCTCGGCCAGCGTCGGATAGGTGTGGATCGTGCCGAGTATCTTGTTCAGACCCAGCCCGTGCTTCATTGCCAGCACATATTCAGCGAGCAGGTCGCCTGCATGTTCGCCCACAATCGTCACGCCCAGGATCGTGTCCTTGCTCGGCGGGGTAAGCACCTTGATGAAGCCCGTCGTCGCGCTGTCGGCGATCGCGCGGTCGAGTTTGTGGAGCGGATAGGTGGTTACCTCGTGTGCGACGCCCTTTTCCGTCGCTTCCCCCTCGCTCAGGCCAACGCGCGCGACTTCGGGGTCGGTGAAGGTCGTCCATGGGATCACACGGTAATCCGCCTTGAACTTGCGAAAGCGGCCGAAAAGCGCGTTGACGGCGGCAAACCACGCCTGATGCGCCGCAACATGGGTGAATTGATACGGCCCGGCGACATCGCCTGCCGCATAGATATTAGGATAGAGCGTCTGCAGATACTCGTTGGTAATAACGGTCTTGCCCGTCTCGATCCCGAGCGCCTCAAGCCCATAACAGGTCAGCCGCGCCGCCCGCCCGACCGCCACGATCAGATAGTCGAAGCCGATCTCGGCTTCGGCGCCCGCCGCCTCAACGATCAGGAACTGACTGGCATCGCGCCGTTCGCACCGGACCGCACGGGTGTTGGTGCGCACGTCAACGCCCTCGCCACGGAATCGCGCTTCGATCAGGGTCGATACATCTTCGTCCTCGCGGATCATGATCCGCGCCGCCATTTCGATCTGGGTGACGTGCGACCCTAGGCGGGCAAAGCTTTGCGCGAGTTCGCAGCCGATCGGACCGCCGCCGAGCACGACGATCCGCCCCGGAAGCGTGTCGAGCGCGGCGAACCGGTCCCACATCGTGTCGCTGGTGACATAGTCGACGCTGTCCAGCCCCGGAATTGGCGGTACGAACGGCGCGCCGCCCGCCGCGATCACGATCGACCGTGTCGTCAGCCGCTGCTCGGCGCCGTCATTGCGCTTGATCGACACCGTCCACGGATCGACGATCGTCGCATAGCCCTGCACCACGTCGACCCCCAGCCCGGTATAGCGTTCGATGCTGTCGTGCGGCTCGATATCGTGGATCACGTGCCCGATACGTGCCATGACGGCGGGGAAGGGAACGACCGGCTCGGCATCCGCGAGGCCATAATGGCTGGCATGGCGGGTCTGGTGGGCGAGCTTGGCACTTCGGATCAGCGCCTTGCTCGGCACGCAACCGAAGTTCAGGCAATCGCCGCCCATCTTGTGCGCTTCGACGATCGTGACCTTCGCTTTCACCGTTGCCGCGATATAGGCCGATACCAGCCCACCCGCGCCAGCGCCGATCACCACCATGTTGCGATCGTAGCGCTTGGGCCGCGCCCATTTGGCGTAGACTTGACGCGCCTTGACCCAGCCGACGATCGCGCGCGCAATCCATGGAAAAATGCCGAGTGCGATAAACGACGCGATCAGCCCCGGCGAGGCGATGCCAGACAGCGAATTGATCTGCGCCAGCTGGGTGCCTGCGTTGACAAACACCACCGTGCCCGCAAACATCCCGATTTGGCTGACGATGTAAAAAGTCGGCGCCCGGATCGTCGTCAGCCCCATCAACAGGTTGACCAGGAAGAACGGGAACGCCGGCACCAGCCGGAGCGTGAACAGATAAAAGGCACCGTCACGCGCAACGCCGGCATCGATCGCGCGCAGCCGATCGCCAAAGCGCGATCGCACCGCATCGCGGAACAGATAGCGCGAGGCGAAAAAGGCCAGCGTTGCTCCGATCGACGACGCGAACGACACAATCACCGTGCCAACCACCAGCCCGAACAAGGCGCCCGCCGCCAGCGTCAGGATCGCAGCCCCTGGTAGCGACGCGCCTGCGGTCGCGATATAGAGCAGGAAAAAGGCCGCAATCACGACCAGCGGCGACTGCCGATAATAATCGGCGAAGCCGGCCTGGCTCGACTTCAAGGCATCAAGCGTCAGATACTGATCAAGTTTGAAATAGAAGAAGGCAAAAATGATGGCCGCCAGCGGGATCAGGATCAGCAGCCGTTTCACCATTTGTCATACCTCGGTTTCTGCGGGGGTAGCATTGCTGCAAAGCTTGGCCAACGGCTAACCCACGCACGGTATGAAAGGGAGCCGATGGCGGTTATTAGACGCCGATGGGGATCAGCGGATTGTTGCACGGCGGTGCGTCCGTCTTTGTCTTGATCGTCCGCCTCTGCGACGCGCAGACCGGGCACCACCATGCCTTGACCTTGACAAGGATCGGGCGCCCCTTTGCCTGCGCCGCTGCCAGCGCGGCAGGCGGATAGGGTTGAAATTCGGCGGCGGCGGCGGCGGCGGGCGCAGCAAACGATACGGCGGCAACGGTCATCATTGCGACGGTTGTGAAGGGACGGTACATATGACGCGATCTCCGAAAGCTGTGTCCACCCGGTTCGCGGCTTCTGACGCGGCGGTTACATCATTCGATCGCGCGGGACTGAAAGAATGCTGCGGCAACCGTCGCGACAACGACGAATGCCGCGATCGGGAGCGCATGCGTGACCGCGTCCGACCATCCGTCGCCGCGCAGCATTACGCCGCTCGCAGCGCGAATGAAGTGCGTCAGCGGAAATACGTTCCCAATCGCCTGGGCCCAGCCCGGCAGCGCGGCAAACGGATAGAGGAAGCCTGAAAGCAGCATCGCCGGCAGATAAAACGCAACTGCTCCCTCCAAGGCTTCGAGCTGCGTCCGTGCGCGCGCCGCAATGACGTAGCCAAGCACGAAATGTGCAGCTGCGAACAGCGGAAGGATCGCGACCAGCGCGAATACATTGCCCCGCACGGCACTGTCAAAACTAACCAGGAAATGGTTCGTTTGCCCGCTGGCGGCGCGCAAGGCTCAACTCGGCGACTACGTTCGACCGAAACGAAAAAAGATCAGATAAAGTACGAAGCATACCAATCGTGCCGCGTCGAATCGGGATAACCAACTTGGAAAAGTGCTGCCAAATTGCTTTGACAGTACCCTCGGCGGCCTTGCGCAGCAGATGCTTGAGCTTGGCGAAAACTTGCTCGATCGGGTTGAGGTCAGGATGTGAGGTGCCAGGAATTGGAGCCGAGCGCCTCTGAGCACTTATCGGCCATTCTATCGCTTAATGTGCAAACCGCGCATTAACCAAGGGACAGACTTGGTTGCGTAATCTCTTGCGCGGCGATCCGGGCCGTTGGTACTCACGAGCGTCAACTTGGGCAGGTTGGCGCGGCTTTGCTCCGCAAGGTACTGGCAGCACCGTGCCCGATCACACGAAGCAGTGCATCATGCGCGGTGTCGAAGGGGCGGTTGTCCGGCTCCGGTTGAACTCCGGTGCGAATGAGCGCGAAACGGTGGTCGCGGTTGATGATCAATCGCTGCCCGTGGACGCCGAGCGCGGCAATCGTGCCATCTCCCATGTTCCACCAAAGATCGCGATACGACCAGCCCGGTCGATCGGGATAGCGCGCCGCCAGGCTGTCGCGGTCAAGCTTGCAGGTATCGAGCGACGCACGGCGGCGGCAGCTGCGTTGATCGCGGCGACCGTCGAAATGGCGGAGAGCGGGCGTCCGCTGATGCGGCGTGTCGTTCCCGATGACGGACATCGCGTCTTCGAACATTATCCTCCTGACGACGCCATCGACCGGCACAACCGATCGCGCTGGTTCTACCATGCCCATCCGCCCGAGGAGCGCGGCGATGGCGAGCACGGCCATTTTCACCTTTTTCTCGACCGCCGCGCTTTCGGCCGCCTCCCGGCGATCGCGGGTCCGCTCGCGCCTAGGAAGAACGA
The DNA here is from genome assembly GCA_041740105.1 of Sphingomonadaceae bacterium. Classification (GTDB taxonomy): domain Bacteria; phylum Pseudomonadota; class Alphaproteobacteria; order Sphingomonadales; family Sphingomonadaceae; genus Sphingomonas_O. The sequence continues at coordinate 101 of JBGSMP010000315.1, read as the reverse complement.
CGCGCGTGTGGTTCATATCGCGGCGCTCACGATCGATCTGTCCGGGCTGCCCGTCAGCCTGTTCACCGTCAATCGCTGGGTCACTGACGAGTGGCTCTACG
>JBGSMP010000299.1:0-8736 GCA_041740105.1 Sphingomonadaceae bacterium | reverse complement strand
CGCGGCCGCCAACGTGGCCGGCGATGCGACCGGACCGAGCGCCGGGCGTTCGAGGATCGCGCGCCTTGCGAACGGCTTCAAGAGTTCGAGCAGAATGAACAACGTGATGCCGACAGCCAGCGCAATGCCGAAATCGGCCGGATGTAGGTTACCGAAGCGCAGCAGCGTCTGGATTTGCGGCACGAATGCGATGATCGCAGAGATTGTCAGGACGGCTGCGAACACATAGCGGAGTGCGGCATTGCGGCGATCGAGTGCTTCGCGCAGCGACGTGCTGAACGAGCGATTGACGAGGATCAGTGCCAAGATCGCAGCGATCAGGCCGAAAAAGGTAAGTGCACGCACTTCGACTGCGGGCATGCCCTGATATGTCGCGATCACGAACGTCGCTGCAAGCAACGCGAACGCGGCGCCGCCCTGAAAGACGCTCCAGACAATCATCCGCCATGAGAACAGCGGTTCCTGCGGTGCGCGTGGCCGACGCATCATGATGTCGGCTTCCCTGCGCTCGGCTTCAAAGACGAGCGCGCACACCGGGTCGATAACCATTTCGAGCATCGCGATGTGGATCGGACCGAACAGGATGGGCAAGCCCAGCACAAGCGGCAACAACGCGAGCCCTGCAATCGGAACATGGACGGCGAAAATGAACGCCATCGCCTTGCGGATGTTATCATAAATGCGCCGCCCAAGCGCAATCGCGGTGACGATTGATCCGAAATCATCGTCAAGCAGCACGATGGCAGAAGCCTCGCGCGCGACGTCGGTACCGCGCTTGCCCATCGCAATCCCGATATGCGCCGATTTGAGTGAAGGCGCATCGTTGACGCCGTCGCCGGTCATTGCAACGATTTCGCCACCGGCCTTGAACGCTTCGACGATCCGCAGCTTTTGTTCGGGCATGATGCGCGCGAATATGGTGACCGTCTTCAACCGCCCGGCAAGTTGCGCGTCATCGAGAGCTGCAAGATCGTCGCCAGACAGCACGTCGCCGTCGGCAATCCCCGCCTGCGATGCGATGGCGCGCGCCGTGGTGGCATAGTCGCCGGTGATCATCACGACCCGAATGCCCGCGGAACGGCACTCGGCCACAGCGGCAACGACACTTGGGCGAAGCGGATCGGCAAGCCCGATCAGACCGACGAGCGAGAAAGCGAAACCGCGCGGCGAGCCTGGCCATTGATCGTTGGTCGTTTCCGCCCGAGCAACACCCAAGACACGGATGCCGCGCGCCGCCATCGCATCGACCGCAGCCATCATCGCGGCGCGGTCGATCGCACCCAATCGGCATAGCTCGGCAATCGCTTCGGGTGCACCTTTCGCCGCGACCGTGAATGCCAGGCCTGTCTGCCACACATTCGTCATCGCCAGCAGATCGGGCCGCAGCCCATAGCTGTGCACCAGCGTCGCATCCGGTTTGCGGTCAGTCGCGCCCGCCGCATGGATCGCGACTTCCATCGGGTCGGTCGGCACGGCGGCGCTGGCGAGAATGCTTGTCTTGACGACGTCGGCTTCGTTTGTCGCACCGGGCGCAACCCAAAGCTCGGCCAGCGTCATGCGGTTCTCGGTCAGCGTCCCGGTCTTATCAGTGCACAAGACCGTTGCCGAACCCAGTGTCTCGATTGCGGCTGCGCGCCGCGTCAGCACGCCTGCCTGGCCGATCCGCCAGGCACCCATGGCGAGAAAGATCGTCAGCACGACGGGAAACTCCTCGGGCAGCAGCGACATGCCAATCGCGATCCCGGCCAGCACAGCATCAATCCAGCCGCCACGCAGCAGTCCGTAAAGCAGCACGACAAGCGCTGCGACCGCACTGCCGCCGATGGCGCACAACCGCACGATACGCCCGGTTTCGGTACGCAGACGCGGCGCTTCGGTGCCGAGTGACGCAAGCGATTGCCCGATTTTGCCGATTTCGCTCGATGCGCCCGTCGCGATAACCAGTGCCATTCCGCTGCCGCGCGCGACCAGCGATCCTGAATAGATGAAGGGTTGATCATCGCCGCCGGGGCGATGATCGGCTGTCGCTTTATTCGCTGGGTTGGCAATTTTGCTGACCGGAAGCGACTCGCCGGTAAGCAAGGACTCGTCAGCCTGCAGGTCGTTGGCCTCGCTCAAAACCGCATCGGCAGCGATGCGGTCACCCTGCTCGATCACCAGCATGTCACCGCGCACGACCTCGCGCCCTGCGATCCGCACGCGCACGCCATCGCGGATGACCAGCGCACGCGGGGCAGACAGATCGCGCAGCGCTTCAAGAACATGTTCGGTCCGCGTTTCCTGAAGGACCGTGACCACCACAGAGAAAGTCGCAAAGCCGAGCAGGATGAGCGCCTCGGTCAAGTCGCCGAGCAGCAGATAGGCAATGCCGCCTGCGAGCAGAAGCGCAAGCATCGGCTCGCGCAGCACCTCGGCAACAATCCGAAAGGCTGAACGACGGCCAGCCTTGGGCAGTTCGTTCGGCCCGTCGCTCGCGAGACGTTCCGATGCCTCGGCCGAGGTGAGTCCTGCCGTCATTCCGGCAGCCGGGCCACGACCCTTGCCATGCTCGACTGGATCATCATTGTGCACCGCCCCTCAAGGCAAGCCCGGCGATCATTCCGATCAAGCCTGACCGAGCTTGACCTGCAAGAGCACAAGGTTGGGATCGCCGGGATACGTCGATGCGATGAAGCCCATCTCGCGTTCCATCGCGATTGCCTCATGATGATCGCGCGCTTCGATCGACTCAAGCGTCGCGATGCCCTTGGCCTCAGCGAGGCGCGCAACGTGTTCAAGCAAGGTCCAGCTGATCCCCTTGTGCTTGTAGTCGGCGCGAATTGCCATTGCGACTTCCGCGCGCTTTCCATCGGGATCGGCAGCAAGCATGGCAGATGCGATAACGGTTGTTCCGTCCGCGTCGATCGCGAGGATATTCTCGGTGCGCTGGTGATCGACATTGGCGAGCGTCGCGATCAGATGCGGCCCGACGGTGTTGATCGGACTGAGAAAGCGAAATCGCAGGTCGTCCTTGTCGACGTGCGTGAAAAACTCGGCGAGCGCTGTGTGGTCGCCGCTCTGTGCTGCACGCACATGGAACGCATAGTTCGCGCGGGTGGTGAGTGTCGTTTGGGTTCGTTCGACTTCTTGAAGTGCCATCTCACGCGTCCTTTTGGTTCAGGAGCGGTAGTTGCCGTGCCAGCAGGTCGCTGCGCCATCCGTAAACATCCCTAAGGCCGCGCGCCAAAGATCGCACGATCGTTCATTATGCGGCGCCTGACCGCGCGACGGCATTGAGCAAGCGTTCGTGGTTCAGCGGCTTTTCAAAAACTGCGGAATAGCCAGCCGCATGGGCACGATGCTCCAGGGCAGCGTCAAAATGACCGGTTATGAGAAGCGCCGGGCCCAACCACCCTTGTTTGCGCAAAAGGTCGAGCAAAGTCAGCCCGTCGATGTCGGGCATCAGGTAATCGGCTATCAGGCAGATTTGCAAATCGCTGTCCAACCGTGCGTCGAGCACAGCCTTGCCGCCCGTGTAGAGATCGACGTCGTAGCCACGGCCCGTCAGCAAGAGCTTCAGGGAATTGCGCACCGCTGCATCGTCGTCGACCAGAACCACTTTCATTTGCCTATCCCAAGCCACAATCAGTCACGGGCTTGGCAGGAAGGACAGGCAGGCGCCTTACGTAATAGTCCCGAGCGCCGCCTCGGACGGCTCGCCCCAGCCCGCTGCAAATGCAACGCGAAGCGCCTCTGCGAGGCTGCGCACTTCGAGCTTGGTCATCAAATGCGCGCGGTGAATTTCGACTGTGCGGGGACTGATGCCAAGGTCATAGCCGATGGTTTTGTTGGGCAATCCATTGACCAGGCCGCGCAGAACGTCACGCTCACGCGGCGTCAGCGCCTCAAGCCGTATGATCGAGAGCGCAGCACGCTCGGCACGATGCCCGGTCCTGTCGATGCGCGCGAAGCCATCGTTCAGCGCCATGAGCAATTCGGCCTTCTCGAACGGTTTTTCGAGGAAATCGACCGCACCGGCTTTCATCGCTGAAACGGCGACGGTGACGTCGCCATGTCCCGTCATGACGATCACTGGCAAGGGAATGCCACGCGCTTTCAGCTCGGCCTGAACGCTCAACCCATCAATGTCGGGCATCCGCACGTCGAGCAGCACGCATCCCAGCGCAAGCGATTGGGCCGATTTCAAAAAATCGATACCAGACGCAAAAGCCACCACGACGAAGCCCGACGTCTTGAGCATAAAGCTTGCCGAACGCCGGATCGCCTCATCATCGTCGACGAGATAGACATGGCGCTGCGCGGTCATTGGCTGGTCTCAGCCGCTGCGAGTGTGAAGCGAAAAGCCGTTCCGCCCTCTGCCGGCTTATCGAGCCAGATCGTGCCGTTGTGCGCCTCGATAATTGTCTGGCAGATCGACAGCCCCAGGCCCATGCCTGCGTCTTTCGTACTGACGAAGGGTCGAAACAGTTTACTCTCGACGTCAGCGTCGAGCCCGGGTCCGGTATCGATGACGCTGATCCGCACCATCTCGTTTGCAATCGGGTCGGCCGCAATGGTCAGCCGCCGGACAGGTGCCTGTTCGAGCGCTTCGACGGCATTGCGGATCAGGTTGACCAGCACCTGCTGCACCTGAACTTTGTCGACGACAACGCCGTTAATCCGGTCATCGATGTTGAGGCGGACATCGATGCCCAGTTCGGCCACACCGATCAGAGCCAGCGCATTGGCTTCGTTGATCAGCCCGCGCAAATTTTCGACCCGCTTGTCGGTGTCGCCGCGTGCGATGAAGTCGCGCAGGCGTCGCACGATTTGTCCGGCGCGAACGGCCTGCGTCGCTGCATCGCCAAGCGCTTCGCGAACGATGGCCACATTTTCGGCATTGGGCACATCGAGCAGATCACGCGCCGCCTCGACGTAATTTGCAACCGCAGTCAGAGGCTGATTGAGTTCGTGCGCCAGCGACGACGCCATCGTGCCCATCGCACTGACCCGTGAGGCGTGCGCAAGTTCGGTCTGCAAGTCCTCAAGCCGGCGTTCGGTTGCCTGTCGCCGTGTCAGGTCGCGTATCACACCAGTGAAGACGCGGCTGTGCGCGGTCCGCGCCTCGCCTACTGAAAGCTCCATCGGGAATGTCGATCCGTTGCGCCGCTGGCCCACGGTAATGCGACCAATGCCGATGATGCGTTTCTGGCCCGTGGTCAGATACCGCGCGATATGCGCATCGTGCTGGCGCTTGTCGGCATCGGGCATCAGGATATTGACGTTTTGGCCGAGCGCCTCGCTCACGGTGAAACCGAACAAGCGTTCGGCAGCGGCGCTAAACGACACGATCACACCTGTAACGTCGATGACGATCATGGCGTCGGGAACCGTAGCGAGGATGGAATGCAAGAGCGCCTCGCTGGCGACGATCTCGGTTCGTTCGGTCAAGGCAATGCTCCGGGCAATCGCGTGGGCGATGCATAGCACGTGCGCGGGTCACGCGTCGCGCAATCAGTGCGCCAACAGCAGCGGCACCGTGCTGTGCGCCAGCATGTGGCCCGAAACGCCGCCCAGAACAGCTTCACGAAAGCGGGAATGGCCGTAAGCGCCCATCACGATATAAGCGGCATTGTGCTGCATTGCGGCGAGGCAGAGCGCTTCGCCGACAGGCTTCCCGCCGAGCGGGTGCTCGGCGTAGTCGGCCAAAACCCCGCGGGCTGTCAAATAACGTTGGAGATCGTCCAGCGGAAAGTCCATCTGTTCGTCGAAGGTTATGACGTGCACCGCACCTGCCAATTTCAGCATTGGCAGCGCGGCACGCACAGCATGCGCCGCTTCGGGCGACCCGTTCCATGCGACGAGCGCCACACCGCCGGGCTCGAACGCGCGTCCGGTAGCCGGGACCGCAAAAACCGGGGTGCGCGCGTGAACCGCCACATCGGCAACCAGTGACAATGAGTGCCCTCGCGTGCCGCGCGCATCTTCGGCTTGACTGAGAATGATCAGGTCCGAAAGTTGCGACCGCCGAACGATCGTTCCGGCCACATCGCCATCATGGATCGACCAATCCCATTGGATCCCCTCTTTTGCCAGACGGGTTTCGATCGTTGCGCGCATTTCGGCAGCTTGCTTTTCGAGGGTCTCGAACAGCGTTGTTACCGCATAACTCCCGCCGAACGGGTCAGTCATGACAAAGTCCGAAATCGGAGTGACCTGCACGCAGGTCAATTGGGCTTGATGCTGGCGCACAATGGCCAGCGCGGCCAGCAACCGGGCTTCCTGACCTGAGTCATTGTTAACATGCAACAGAACCAATTTCATCACGACTTCCCTTATACTGTCCTCATGCTGGCTTGAGATTAGGCGGCTGCGTTGGACGCGTAACTACGGGGTTTTGCGGATGCGGCCTCGCGGTGCCGGCTGGTAGCTTTGCACGATCATCAGTCCAAGGATCGCAAGACATGAACCAGCATTCCAGCTATTGCGATACCGCCCCTTCGCAGTTCCACGAAGAACGGGTCCACCTGACCCAATTTGCCGATAGAACGCGCGCCAGACTGATCAACGGCACGCAAAAACAACAGGCGGCTTCAGCGTGAACCGTCGCAACGTACTCATTGGCGGCGGCGCGTTGGCGGTGGCCACAGCAGGCACGACGTTCGTCGTGGGCCAGCAAATGGGCTCCACAACAGATTACGATGCGGCGATGGCAGCATTCCGAGCGCCGCTGCCTCAGCAGGCCACCACGCGCGACCTCCTGCGCTATGCAACGCTCGCACCCAACGGCCATAATGCTCAACCGTGGCTGTTCCGCGCTGGTGACAAGCAGATCGACATCCTGCCCGACTTTTCGCGGCGCACGCCTGTCGTCGACCCCGACGACCATCATCTTTTTATCAGTCTTGGTTGTGCTGCCGAAAACCTATCCTTGGCGTCGGCTGCCAGAGGCCGCCCCGGCACGCTGATATTCGATCCGAAAGCCGAAGGGGCAATCGCGTTCGCGTTTGGCGCCGGATCACCCGAAGCGAGCGCATTATTCGACGCAATCCCCCGCCGACAGTCCACGCGCTCGGAATATGATGGCCGTCCGGTGAGTAAGGTTGACCTCAGCGCACTTGCCACCGCCGCCGCATTGCCGGGCGTAGATATCGTTCTGATCACTGACCGACCGCAGATCAATCGCGTGCGTGATCTCGTAGTGGCCGGAAATAATACGCAAATGGCCGATGCTGCGTTCATGCGCGAACTCAAATCGTGGCTGCGCTTCAATCCGCGCCAGGCCGCCGAAACGGGCGATGGACTCTACAGTGGCGCAAGCGGCAGTCCGACACTGCCAACTTGGCTGGGAACGCGCGCGGTGGACCTGTTCCTGTCGGCAGAATCGGAAAGCGAAAAATATGCGCGGCAATTGCAATCATCATCGGGCGTGGCGGTGTTTGTCGGGGCCAAGGAAGATCGCGAGCATTGGGTGCTCGTAGGGCGTGCTTGTCAGCGCTTTGCCCTTCAGGCGACCGCGCTCGGCTTGAAGCACGCATTTGTGAACCAACCGGTCGAGGTGGCCCCGTTGCGCCCTGAATTGGCCGCGCTCATCGGCATGCCGGGACGGCGACCTGACATCATCATGCGGTTCGGACATGGCGCGCTCCTCCCCTATGCGCCGCGTCGACCAGTGACCGCAGCGATGGCTTAGCTCGCCGGGGTGAGGTTCAACGCCATGTCGGCCTCAGCCGTTTCGATCTGCAGATCGAGCCGGTGGCTCTGGCCGTCGAGCGGGAAATTCGCTGTGCTGATTGAAACGCCGTCGAGGCTGGCATGAGCGTTCCGGCCGCGTGTCACCGTGATCGCGCAGCGTGTTGCGCCGATGCAGAGCGTTGCGGAAAAGCCGGGCCAGGCCTGTGGCAATACCGGAGCCAAGGTAACGCTGCTGCCATTGCGGCGGATGCCGAGGATGCCCTCCACGCCAGCACGGTACATCCAGCCGGACGCTCCCGTATACCACGTCCATCCGCCGCGGCCTTCATGCGGCGCAACCGAATAGACGTCGGCCGCGACCACATAGGGCTCGACCCGGTAACGGCTTGCCTCGGCCGCGGTCAGTGCGTGATTGATCGGGTTGAGCAGCGCGAACAATTTGGCGGCGCGATCGCCATCGCCAAGCTGTGCATAGGCAAGGATCGCCCACATCGCAGCGTGACTATATTGACCACCGTTCTCGCGCAGCCCCGGTGGATAGCCTTTTATATAGCCTGGATCGTGCTCGGCGATGCCAAACGGCGGCGTGAAGAGCAGCGCGAGGCCCGGATCGTGACGCACCAGCTTTGCTTCGAACGCTGCCATGGCCTGGCGTGCCCGCTGCGGATTTGCAGCTCCGGAAAGAACCGCCCAGCTCTGAGCGATCGAATCGATTTGGCACTCGCTGCCGGCCGATGTGCCAAGCCAGGCACCATCGTCAAACGTGGCACGGCGATACCAATCTCCGTCCCATGCCGTCGCTTCGATCGCCGCGCGCACACTTTCGGCGTGGGCCCGCCAGCGCCGGGCGCGATCGGGATCGCGGTTGTCGGCCAACGGGGCGAACATCGCCACCGTGCGGATTAAAAGCCACCCAAGCCAGACGCTTTCACCGCGCCCATCCGCTCCCACGCGGTTCATGCCGTCATTCCAGTCGCCACTGCCGATGAGCGGCAAACCGAACGCGCCTGTCAGCTCGAGGCACTGATCGAGACCACGCGCACAATGTTCAAACAGCGTCGC
>JBGSMP010000283.1:0-4219 GCA_041740105.1 Sphingomonadaceae bacterium | reverse complement strand
GCGCTGCCATCGCAAGCAACCACGCAGCCCATTGCGATGGGCCGGGCAACGTAAACCACGCCGCAATACCGGCCCCCAGCGCAACAGGAAGCCAAAGCGCAAGTTGATCGCGTTCGGCGTCGAGAAATGCCTCAATAACCGCCCAGACGCGCCACAGCCGCCCCCTTTGAAGCGATGCGAGCCCCATGCTAGAGGCGCCTGCAGCGATCGTGCCCATCCCGGACACAACTGTTGGAGAAACGCTTCGTGAGTGCAAGCACCGAAACCGTCGTGACTCGCTTTGCGCCTTCGCCGACCGGCTATCTCCACATCGGCGGCGCGCGCACAGCGCTGTTCAACTGGCTTTATGCACGGCACTTCGGCGGCAAGTTCCTGTTGCGCATCGAGGATACGGATCGCGCGCGGTCGACGCAGGGCGCAATCGACGCGATCCTTGATGGCATGCGCTGGATGGGCCTCGATTGGGACGGACCCGAAGTGTTCCAGTTTGCGCGAATGGATCGTCACGCCGAAGTCGCGCATCAGTTGCTCGCCGCGGGTCACGCCTACCGCTGCTATGCGACGCCCGACGAACTCGAAGCCATGCGCGCCGAGCAGCGCGAAAAGAAGCTTCCATTGCGCTATGATGGCCGGTGGCGCGACCGTAGCGATGCGCCTGATTTGCCGTTTGTCATCCGCTTCCGCGCGCCCCGTGGCGGCGAAACCACAATATCCGACCGGGTTCAGGGTGATGTCACGGTCGCGAACGACGAGCTCGACGACATGGTGCTGCTACGTTCCGATGGCACACCGACTTACATGCTGTCGGTCGTTGTCGATGACCATGACATGGGGGTCACGCATGTGATCCGCGGTGACGATCATCTGAACAATGCGTTCCGGCAGCTCGCGATGATCCGCGCATTGGGTTGGAGAGAACCGGTCTATGCGCATGTCCCGCTTATTCACGGGTCGGACGGCGCCAAGCTGTCGAAGCGCCACGGTGCGCTCGGCGTCGAAGCCTACCGCGACGATATGGGCGTGCTACCCGAAGCGCTATGCAACTACCTGCTCCGCCTTGGCTGGGGACACGGCGATGACGAAATTATCAGCCGCGAACAGGCGATTGCATGGTTCGATATCGATGGCGTGGGCCGATCGCCGTCGCGTTTCGACATCAAGAAGCTCGAAAATATCAACGGCCACTATCTGCGTGAAGCCGATGATGCGCGGCTGGCCACTTTGATCAGGTCGCAAATCGAAGGTGCCGACGTCGTATTGCTGACCACGGCGATGCCGGTGCTGAAAGTGCGCGCCAAATCAATCAATGATTTAGCAGCGGGCGCTGCATTTCTATTCGATCCGCGGCCGCTGAGCCTCGATGCAGGCGCCGCGGCGTTGCTGACCACCGAAAGCAAGTTGATCTTGACTCAGGCGCGTAACGCGTTGACCGACCTGAGAGATTGGACGATGACCGCGCTCGAAGAAGCCGTGCGGCACGTCGCGGAGGATGCCGGTCTGGGCCTCGGCAAAGTTGCCCAACCGTTGCGCGCCGCGCTGACGGGACGGAGCACATCGCCGGGAATTTTTGATGTTTTGGTGCTGCTCGGGCGCGATGAATCGCTCGGTCGGCTTGACGATTGCCTCGCCGGACGCAACGGCGCTGCTTAACGAATTACAGGAGTTCGACTGATGTCTGACACAACCGCAAAGCTCGTGCTTGGCGACAAGGAAAATAGCTATTCGGTGCTGTCGGGCAGCGTCGGGCCCGACGTTATCGATATCCGCAAGCTTTACGCGCAGACCGGCAAGTTCACTTATGACCCCGGCTTCACGAGCACGGCGAGCTGTGATTCGGCGATTACCTATATCGACGGCGATCAGGGCATTCTGCTCCACCGCGGCTACCCCATCGGACAGCTTGCCGAAAAATCGAGCTTCATGGAAGTCAGCTACCTGTTGCTGAACGGCGAACTGCCCGATGGCGAAACGCTCGAAAAATTCACGACCACGATCACGCGTCACACGATGCTGCACGAGCAGCTGGCGACCTTCTATCGAGGTTTCCGCCGTGATGCGCATCCGATGGCGATCATGTGCGGCGTTGTCGGCGCTCTGTCGGCATTTTATCATGACTCGACCGATATTACCGATCCGCATCAGCGCATGATCGCGTCGCACCGCCTGATCGCGAAAATGCCGACGATCGCGGCCATGGCATATCAGTATAGCGTGGGCCGTCCGTTCATTTATCCGCAGAACAGCCTTTCCTATACCGGCAATTTCCTGCGCATGACCTTTGGCAATCCCGCTGAACCCTACGAAATAAATCCGATTATCGAAAAGGTCATGGACCGGATTTTCATCCTGCATGCCGATCATGAACAGAACGCTTCGACCTCGACCGTCCGGCTTGCGGGATCGTCGGGCGCGAATCCATTCGCCTGCATAGCTGCCGGGATCGCCTGCTTGTGGGGACCTGCGCATGGCGGTGCAAATGAAGCCGCGCTCGAAATGCTCCGCGAGATCGGCACGCCGGACCGGATTCCACACTATATCGAACGGGCGAAAAACAAGGACGACCCGTTCCGCCTCATGGGCTTCGGGCACCGCGTGTATAAAAATTATGACCCGCGCGCCGCTGTCATGCAGCAAACTGTGCGCGAGGTTTTGAAGGAACTGAACGTCACCGATCCGATTTTCGAAGTGGCGCTGCAGCTCGAGGAAATGGCGCTGAACGACCCCTATTTCATCGAGAAAAAGCTGTTTCCCAATGTCGATTTCTATTCGGGCGTGATCCTGTCGGCCATCGGCTTTCCGACGACGATGTTCACGGTTCTTTTCGCGCTTGCCCGGACAGTCGGCTGGGTGGCGCAGTGGAACGAAATGATCAGCGACCCCGATCAAAAGATCGGCAGACCGCGCCAGCTTTACACCGGTCCGACCGCACGCGATTACGTGCCCGTCGCCCAGCGCTAAGCAGCAGGCAGCGTCAGCACGAAGCGAGCGCCCTGCCCCGGCGCGCTGTCGACCACGATGTCGCCACCCATGGCACGCGCCAAGCGGCGTGAAATATAGAGGCCGAGCCCGCTTCCCCCGGGTTCCGCCGGATCGACCCGTTCGAATTTTTCGAAAATGCGTGTCTGGTCGACCACAGCAATGCCCTTGCCCTGATCGGCAACGATGAGAACGGCAGTATCGGCGTCGCGCTCGGTGCGCAGCCAGACCATCGACCCTTCGGGCGAATAGCGAACGGCATTACCGATCAGATTGACAACAATTTGCAGGACACGGCGAAATTCACCGCGGGCAGCAAGCGTTTCGTCAGTCGCAGGGCGATCAATCCGCACCTGACGATCCGTTGCGCGCACCTGAAGCAATCCAGCCGCCCGCCGCGCAATGTCGGCAAGATCGATATCTTCGATTTCGGGTTTGAAGTCGGCACGTTCGACGGTTTGCAAATCGCCGAGATCGTCGACCAGCGCGAGTAGATGCCGCGCCGCAATCGCAATATCGCCGGCATATTCGGCATAGTCGCGGCGCAAGGGCCCATCGGTCTGCGCGCGGATCGAATCTGCGTTTGCAACAATCCGCCCGAGCGGTGCACGAAGCGCAGTTTCCAGACGTTGGGTAAAGGCGCCATCGACAGCGAGTTCATAAGGCACGTCTTCCGTGGCAGCATGTACCGACCCGCTCGCGCGACCCTCAAAGCCGACAAATCGACCGTCAACATCGAACTTGGCTGTTGCAGACAGCAAGATCTCCGCATCAGGCTGCGAGCGCAACACAGCACGTTGATCGATCAGGTCCTGACCCCGAGCGATCGCGTCTACGATCCGTAAGTCGCCGTCTTCATCTTCGACAAACCGGACGATCCGCGTCAACGGCTGACCGATCATTGACGCTTCACCAAAGGATAATGCGGTCAAGCGAAGCGCGGCATCGGTTGCCCAGACCCAGTTATCGGTGACTGTCGGCGTCGACGGATCGCCGTCTGATTGCGGCATCAGCCATGGTGCACGCTGGGGTCGGACTGCCCAACCGCCCACAGAAAGAACGACCGTTTCGCCGTCCGGCCGCGCCCGAACCCAAAGATCGAGGTCATGATCGCCTTCGGCAACCACGACGCTGCGCGAAACAAGGATACCTAGCGTCCGCGCCAGCCGCGCCACGGACGCAAGCGGTGGCACGGCAAGGATATCGCCGATTGCCGCCCCGGCGCGCTCCTGAAGCGCGAGCA
>JBGSMP010000266.1:0-1795 GCA_041740105.1 Sphingomonadaceae bacterium | reverse complement strand
GGCGCCAAGACGCGGTTTGCACCCTTCGCTTGCAATCGCCGGCATCGAGGCCTTCTCTACCCGCATTATGGAATCGCCGACACGCCCGAACTTGCCGAGTTGCTCGATCCAGCGCAGCAGCGTTGCTGTGATCAGAAAGATGACCACCAGGGTCGCGAAGAACAGAATGATCCGACCCTTGTCATTGTAAAGGCCGGCCGCGAGCCCGATGATGCCGACGATGCTGAACAAAAAACTGCCGACAAAGGTGGACAGCGTGTTCTGGGCAACGGGATCGGCGATCAGCAGCTTTGTGGCGCGAGGCGTGACGGTGGATGTCGCCGACGCGTAGGCGGAAACCATGATGGACAGCGAGAATGTCGTCACCGCCAGCATGCTCGTTGCAAGGACGTTGAGGATGTGATCGACTGAATCGGCCGCGAGCGTCAGACTGGGATCATAGGGAATGTAAGGCCCGATAAGCGCCGCAAGAATGGCAACGATAATGGCGGCGCCGCTGAACAGGGCCGCGCGCACCCAAATCAGCTTGCGAAACTTGCTGATAAGCCAGGCAGTGCGCCCGGCGATCGATGTCTCGGCATTTCTCATGCGTTCTCAGTCCTTTTGGACATGCTCGGTATCGCTCCGGCGCAGGCGCGGTGCTGGTACGTTACTGCCGCCGGGCCAACCCTCGCGCTGATGGTTGAGGTCGCCGTCGGTTTCTTCGGTTTGATCGTGCCACAGCATTATCTGGGTCGGGAAGGGAAGATCGATTCCATGGGCCTCGGCGGCCTGGAACAGCGCGAGGACGACACGCGCGCGCACATGCACCTGCTCGGTGCGCATCGAACTTGTCCAGCACCGCGCCTTAAGGTCAACGCTTGATTCATTAAGGGCCCAAGCCAATCGTGGGGTGAGTGACCGCAGATATCGATGGAACCATCTCCCACTAGTCGGTCGTGGCCCGGATTAATCCATAAATGACAATCTCAAGACTTCTTGGACTGCCAGTCACGGCTCGATACCGGCAGCCGCTGGCCGGGCGCGCGTCTTCGAGATCCCGTCGAACCCGAGCGCCTTGGCGATCGGGGCATTCCAGCCATAGGGATCGGTTCGGAACGCAATGCTGTCGTCAGAATCGACGAAGACGTTCTGATAGAGCAACCGTACCGGAATCTGCTTCGGCAGCGCGACCAAGGTGTACTCGCCGCTGGCGTGCGCGCGCTGCCATTGATCGGCGATGCCTTCGTCTTCAGCAATGCGCTTCACAAAGCCGAGCGCGTTCTCGACCCGCACGCAACCGTGACTCAGGTAGCGCGCGCTGCGATCGAATAGCGACGGTGCGGATGTGTCATGCAGATAGATCGCATATTTGTCGTGCATGTCGAACTTGACGAGGCCGAGAGCATTGCCAGGCCCCGGGCGTTGGACGATCCAGCCATTCCTGCGGACCATATTGCGCCGCCGCAGGTAGGCCGCACTGACGCCGGCCATCTCTCCGTTTTGGATTGACTTGGGGATCGTCCAGGTCGGATTGGCGACGAGCCGAAACATTGGCGCGAGCAACTGGGGCGTTTCCTTGCCAGGCTGACCGACGATCACCCGGCGGCTGTCGACCAGCTTGCCATCACGATAATAAAACAGCCGCGCCGCGGCGGTGTTGACGTCTATGCGGGTGCCGGGGGGCGTGCGCGACAGCCAACGCAGCCGTTCGAGCGCGACCGCAAGTGCCAGCGCCCGATCACCGGGCCGCAGATTGAGCACTTCGAGCGTGTCAGGCCCGATCACGCCATCTGCCGCGATACCATAATCCCGC
>JBGSMP010000240.1:0-4334 GCA_041740105.1 Sphingomonadaceae bacterium | reverse complement strand
AGCTCGCTGCCTTGCGCGCATCGCTGGGCGTCGCGCCGGTCGTGGTCACGCCTGCGAATGCGGTGCCGATGCGTCCTGTGGGGATGCGCGAAGTGCTCGCCCGCTCGGTCGAGCATCAAGCACTGGCGAATAATATGCGAGGCGCAATCCTCGAGGCGCAAAAAGCGGCGATTGCCGCGATCCGCAATCCGGCGCTGGCGGCAGTGAGGGACGGGCTTACGGGTGCCGATGGCAGCAACGCCGATGCCGGACTCGATCCGGTGCGGACGGGCACTCTCGCTGCACTCGATCCAACAGGCGTCAATACATGGCAAGGTGCGAAACTTCCGACGCAGGTGGACAAGGACGGCAAGCCGCTCGTCACGATCGTCCAGACTGACAGCCGTGCGATCCTTTCATGGAATCGCTTTGACGTCGGCGCGAACACGACGCTGAATTTCAAGCAACAGGACAGCAACGGCGTTGCCCAACCAGGCTGGATCGCGCTCAACCGCGTTGCAAATTCGGTCGCGCCGAGCCGCGTGCTGGGAACGATCACGGCCGATGGCACGGTGGCGGTGATCAATTCACGCGGTGTCGTTTTCGAAAAGGGTTCGCAGACCAATCTTCACTCATTGTTGGTCAGTTCGCTCGACATCGGTGATTTCACCACACGAAAGCTAATCGATCCGACAGACGTCAATTCAAATCTGAGAGATGCGGTTGCCACGATCGCCGACCGAAATCTGACGTTTCTCGCGTCGGGGCTCCAGAGCTCGCTCGCTGTGGACGGCAAGCCCATCTACCTTGTTTCGAGCGTGCTAAACACGGTCAATAATTTCGCAGATGTCCCGTTGGAGGGCGGCATAACGATCGATCGCGGCGCCACGGTAAATGCGATTGGCGGCGGGTTCATCATCGCGGCGGCACCGACCGTGAGCAACGCGGGGGTTCTTTCTGCCCCTGAAGGACAGGTCAGTCTTCAAGCCGGGCGTGCCGTCAGTTACGCGGTTTCGACTGGTGCGGCGACATCAAACGACATTGTAACGGGGATCAGTCCGGACGTCCGTGGCCTGGTGTTGCGCTCATGGTTTGGTTTGGACGGTGCTGTCCTCAATTCCGGGCTTATCGATGTTCCGCGCGGGTACATATCGCTGGGCACTGGGGAGCGCGGGACGGTAACGAATCTGGGGCTTTTGGCTTCGACCACGAGCGTTGCACGCAATGCAAAAATCTCGCTGACAGGCGGAACGATCTTGTTGGGCGACGACACGTTTGCGAGTGGGATCGTGGTCACACCCGATGCCAATGGCGAGACCGTGCCGATCGGCACCGCCTCTGCGCCGCCTGCGTTTAAATCGACCAAAATTGAAATCGGCAATATTTACCTTTCGAGGGGTCGATTGGACCCAACTGATGGTGGCAAGTTCGCAGCGTCCCTTTTTGGGCCTGCTGCGGTTAAGTTTGATGCAAAATCGATGTTGCTTGCACCGAATGCCGATTTGGTTGTGGGCGGCAAGGGCTTTATCGAGCCTGATTTGACCCAGCCGATTTATCAGCCGCTTTCGCTGGGTAACATCGACGTCCTCGCCGGCGCCATCATCGACGTCGGCGGCGTAAAAGACCTCCAGATCGATCCGTCGCGGAACAGCCTTTTGATCGATCCGCTGAAGCGCAACGAACTCCGCGACTCGCCCACCTATCGCGAAGTGACGACCAATGGCGATTTCACGCTTAATGGCGCAACGATCTACGTCGATCCGCGACTTTCGGGCGTGCGCAGCGATGGCGTGGCGTGGGTCGGTTCGCCGCTGATCGAGGCGGGCAGCGCAGCGAGCCAGATACCCGTTACAGCGGCTGAACTGATGACGCGCGGCGGCACGGTTAGTATGACGGTCGCGACGGCGACGACGCAATTGACGAGCGCGGTGCCTGGAATCATTACGCCGTTGCAAGCGCCGACGATCAATATTGCCAAAGATTCGGTGATCGATTTTTCGGGGGGCTGGCTCCGTTTTGGTGATGGTTTTGTGCGGTCGAGCAAGCTGCTGACCTCCGATGGGCGGATTGTCGAGATCGGAAGGGCCGACCCGAACGACGATTATATCGCGGTCGGCGACGGCTTTACCGAGATTCAGGCGAAATTCGGCGTTTCGCGCACCTTCGCCAATTCCCTGCTTCAGGGCGGTCGGCTCGAAGTCGGCTACGACGAAGGCCGCGATGCGGGTGCGCTGAGCCTGACGGCGACGACGATGAATATCGAAGGCCTGCTTGACGGTCGCGCTTTTGCGGGCGTGCGCCAATCGGCGGGCGGCATACGCGGTACGCGGGCATCTGCCATTTTGGGCGACCCGCGCAAACTTCAGGCAACGGCTTCACAATTGGCGTCAAGCGGCGCCTTGATCCTATCGGCCGGCAGGCGCGACGCGACCGCGAACGATGGATCATATGGCGCCGATATCCTCGTTTATCATGGCGACCGTTCGGCGGTTGCACAGCCGTTTTCCGAAATACTGCTTTCGGATACGGCACTTGTGGATGCCGGCCTCTCGGCCCTGTCGCTATACTCTAGCGGCAAGATCACGTTCGCGGCCGACACGGATGTGCGGCTGGCCAATGGCGGGGCGCTTTCCGTAACCGCCGGGCGGACGATCACGCTTGACGGCAAGATCACCGCACCGTCAGGAGCGATTGCGGCCACGATCGTTAATCGAGCTGGCGGCACCGGCTCGGCTTTTCGGATCGAACCCCTCCCTTCGCCAACAAATCCGCCGCGTCTTGCGGACATCATCGTCGGCGGCACCGTATCGGCCGCTGGTTTGTGGGTGAATGATTTCGGCAAATTTGCCGGCGAAACCACAGGTGCGGGCTATGCCGACGGGGGGTCGGTAAGTCTAACGACACTCGGGGCCGTCGCTTCGAACAGCAGCTTGGTCATCGCCGACGGGGCGAAGCTCGATGTCTCCTCGGGCGGGTATGTGAACTCGACCGGCCGATTGCAGCTCACGGCCAAGGGCGGCAACATCTCGCTCATCAATCGCACAAGCTATGCGACGCCGGTGGTGCAATCACTCACAAGCGGCTCTGCCACGATTTATCCTGTTGCCCTTTCGCCCTATACAATTGCGGGCGAGACGATCCCGACTCAAATTTTACCGGATGATCCAACCTCCGAGGTTCGCTTCTCGGCAGCGTCGCTGACAGGTTTCGGCTTTGCCGGTGGCGGAACGTTTACATTGGTCGCGCCAGACATGCCGATGGGCTCGGATGTGGTCGCCGGCGGCGCCGGAGTCGGGTTGGATTTTCTACAAAAGACCGGATTTGCGACACTCGATCTGTCGGTGAATGACTCGAAGGTCGTCAAGAATCTGTTTAGCGGTGTTGTCGGTTCGTCGTATTTTGCCCAGACGAGCCTGTATCGCGTCGCGGCCAACGACACGCTCGATCTGACGCAATGGGTTCGCTCGCCACTTGTCGATACCGCAACGTCGGCCCGATTGATTGCGCTCCAGACCGGAGGGGACCTTTCGTTCATTACACCAATCAAACCCGCCGACCCGTTTGATCAAAGAGCAGCGAATTTACGTCTGGGCGGATTGACTGAACTCAACGTCGAAGCAGGCGGTGAGATCGTCGGCGCGGCGGGTGCAACGATTAACGTCTCGAAGCTGCTTAACGAAGGCACGATCCAGATTGCGGGCGGTTCGATCATCCAGAATTTCTCGCCGGAACACGTTGCTCGCGCGAACCGTTTCGGATTCGGCATTCGTGATGTTGCGCTCGGCGGCAACGGACTCAGTGAAATCCTCGGGGGCGCAACGGGCGACGGGCCGTACAGCGAAAGCGCACTAACCAGTGCGATCTTGTTTGGCGACGTCGCAGGAACGACACGCCTGACGAATCAAGGCGTCTTCGCCAGTCAATATTTCAACAGAAACGTGTATTTTCTCGGGCGGCTGGACGCTGATGAGGGCATCCGGTTTGCTGCTGGCAGCGTGACCGACTTATCGGGAACGGCGCTGGTGAACCCGCGTCCGCCTTTGCTTCCGACAGGGCAAGCGCAGGTTACGGGCCGGATCATCGCTGGCGGGACGGTCTCGACGGGCACGGTTATCTTGACTCGCGAACCATCCGGCTCGCCATTGGGTGCGAACACACTCTTCGCGCAGAAGCTGAACGCGCTTCCCGGCTCGACGATCAACCTGCGCGGGGCCTCGGCGTCGTTCGATGTGGCCGATAGTCCATCGACCTACGCAAAAACCCTGCAATGGAGCAATGGCGGGCGACTCAGTCTGTTGAGCGGCGGAACGCTCGGCGGCAGTGCGATCACCGCGCAAGGCGGTGCGCCGCTGGCC
>JBGSMP010000219.1:0-4677 GCA_041740105.1 Sphingomonadaceae bacterium | reverse complement strand
CGACGGGGCAGGGCACCGCAGCCAGCCCCGGCCCAGCGCGGCGGCCTTGGCAGCATGGGTCACGGCGCCCGTAGAAACGAGCAACTTGCAATCGTCCGTTTTCGAACGCCGCTCGACTTTCGATGCACCACCCATGGCTCGCACCGAGCCAGCCGATGCGCCACGTCCCGAACCCATCGCTTATCCCATGGGCGTCGCGCGGGGCCAAGTTGCCGCGACGTACATCGTTGCCGAGGCCGAAGATGGCCTTGTCATCGTCGACCAGCATGCCGCGCACGAACGTCTCGTTCTCGAACGGATGCGCAAAGGCCGTGCGGATGGCAGCATTGCGATGCAGCCGCTGCTTATTCCCGAGGTCGTTGAACTCGACGAACCCGCCTGCGACCGCCTCGAATCGCGCGCGGCCGAACTCTTTGATTTCGGTCTCGATCTCGAACGCTTCGGCCCCGCCGCCATGCTCGTGCGCGGCGTGCCGGCGATGCTGGGTCAGGCCGATGTCAAAGGGCTCGTCATCGATCTCGCCGACGAACATGCCGCCTTCGGCGAAGCGCTGAGCCTCAAGGAACGCATCGACGCGGTTGCCGGAACAATGGCGTGCCACGGATCGGTCCGGGCAGGACGCATCCTTTCGGTCGCCGAAATGAATGCGCTTTTGCGTGAAATGGAAGTCACGCCGCATTCGGGTCAGTGCAACCACGGTCGTCCGACATGGGTAAAGCTGGCGCACGCCGACATCGAGAAACTGTTCGGGCGACGATGACCGTGCCGATCATCGTGACGGCTCTGATTGGCGAGCCCGATTTTTCGCGGCTCGACGGTTTGCGCCGACAGCATTATCCGCCCGAGCGCAATTATTTGCGCGCGCACCTCACGATGTTTCACCATCTGCCGCCATCGTGCGTCGATGAATTGAGGCAACTGCTTAAGGACGAAGCGCGCGGCAGCGATCCGCAAGCCCGTTTGTCCAGCCTGATCAACCTTGGCGGCGGCGTTGCCTACAGCGTCGAAAGCCCCGACCTCGACGACATCCGCGCCCGAATCGCCGAACGCTTTGCTCCCATGCTGATGCCGCAAGACCGCAATCCGTGGCGCGCGCACATCACGGTCCAGAACAAGGTGAAAGCACCCGAAGCGCGCGCTTTGCTTGATCAGTTATCGAAGGAATTCCGGCCTCATGCGCTTGCCCTCACGGGCCTTGCGGCATGGTGGTATCGTGGCGGTCCATGGGAAATTATAGCGGCCTATGCATTTGCGACCGGTCATTCTGTCGTCCCACCGCGGTGACGTCGGGTTCTCCGTCGCCTTCTTGCGCGGCTTGCGGCCATGGCAATGATGGCAATGCCCCCCAATTCCATAATCCAGTTGAATCGCGCGCCCAAAAAACGCGTACTGATAAAAAAATCGATATGATGAAATGACGACGCCCGTATCAGAATGAATGCCAGCAAAAGCGCAAATCCCGCCAGCGCGATATGCACCACCCCTCGCCGTCGGCGGGTCAGCCAAAACGCAACTGCGGCCGCCGCGGCGCTCGCTACCCCGACGAAAAGCACAAATCCCTGTTGAAGCATCCGGCGCATGCTATACCAGTCTTGGGCACGTGCCAGATCTCGTCCCGTTTGTGTAACCCATGATTGCAGATCGAGCTGCTTGTTAATGCCCAACAGAACAAGCGCAAAGCCGAGCAATCGCCAAATTACTTGGTCGTCGCGCTGTACCCGGCTCGCGCGCATGCAAACAAGCGCAGCCCCGAAATAGGCGAAAACGGTCAGCCATCCCATGAAACTGGGGTCGCCAATGCCCGGCGTCCAGCGTTCGCCGCTCAAGCGGCGCCTGCGCTTGCATTGGCAGCACCAAGCACCGCCCGAACACTTGCCGTCGCGACGTCGGCATCGATGCCAACACCCCACACGGTCTTCCCGGAAGCCGTCCGGCATTCGAGATAGGCAGCGGCTTGCGCATCGCTGCCGATGCCCAGTGTGTGCTCGGTGTAGTCGATCACGTCGAGGCCGACGCCAAGCCCGTCTACAGCCGCAACGACTGATGAAATCAAACCATTACCACGCCCGCTGACACGTTGAGCCGCGCCGTCGATTATGATCTCACCAGCAAAAATGCGGTCGCCATTGCTTGCTTTGGTCTCGTTATAATCGCCCAGTTCGAAGCGGCCGTCAGCCAGATAGGCCTTCTGGAATGCTGCCCAGATATCGGCTGCCTGCAACTCGCGGCCCAGATCATCCGCCAGCGCCTGCACATGGCGGCTGAAGTCGGCTTGCATCCGCTTTGGCAGTTTAAGGCCCTTATCCTGTTCGAGGACCCAGGCGACGCCGCCTTTGCCCGACTGCGAATTGACCCTTATTACGGCCTCATAATCGCGACCCAGATCCTTCGGGTCAATCGGCAGATAGGGGACATCCCAATACTGGTCGTTACGCATTTCCTGTGCCGTAAAGCCTTTTTTGATCGCATCCTGATGCGACCCCGAAAACGCTGTGAACACCAGATCGCCGACGTAAGGCTGGCGCGGGTGTGTTGCGATGCCCGTGCAATATTCGACTGTCTTTACGACGCTGTCGATGTCAGAGAAATCGAGCCCGGGGTCGATCCCTTGCGTGTACATATTCAGCGCGACCGTGACGAGATCGACATTGCCCGTTCGCTCGCCATTGCCGAGCAAGCAGCCCTCGACGCGGTCTGCGCCCGCCATCAAGCCGAGCTCGGTCGCCGCGACGCCCGTCCCGCGGTCATTATGCGCATGGAGCGAAATGATCACACACTCGCGGTTTGGAATATGCCGCCCGAAATACTCGATCTGGTCGGCGTAGATATTGGGGGTCGCAGCTTCGACCGTTGCCGGCAGATTGAAAATGATCGGTTTGTCGGTGGTTGGCTGCAGGACGTCCATCACCGCCGAACAGACCTCCAGTGAGAAATCCAGCTCGGCCGTAGAAAATGTCTCCGGCGAATATTCGAAATGCCAGTCGGTGTCGGGCCGTTTTGCTGCTTCGTCGCGCAGGATCATAGCAGCATCGACGGCAATCTGTTTGATCTGCGCCGGGTCCATCCCGAACACGATCCGGCGCCATGCGGGGCTGACCGCATTATACACGTGCACGATTGCGCGCGGTGCGCCTTCGAGCGACGCGAACGTGGTCTCGATGAGGTCACGCCGCGCTTGCGTCAGCACTTGCACCGTCACATCATCAGGCACCGTGTCGCTCCGCACAAGCCCGCTGATAAAATCATACTCGGTTGCCCCAGCGCTCGGAAAACCGACTTCGATCTCCTTGACGCCGATCCGCACAAGCAAATCGAAAAAACGCTGCTTCTTTTCCGAATCCATCGGATCGATCAGCGCTTGGTTGCCGTCGCGCATGTCGGTCGACAGCCAGCGCGGGGCTTGCGTGATCGTGCGGCCGGGCCATTGCCGGTTGGGCAAATCGATCGGCGGAAAAGGACGGTATTTTACGGATGGGTCGCGCAGCATATCGGGTCTCGCAAGGCTTCGAGTGCGTTTGTAATGTCCCTTAGGCTGCGGTGTGCGTCTGGCGCACGATCGAATATCGCGCCTAAGGGCGGATAAGTCGTAGGAGCGAGAGCCTCGTCGCGATCATCGCTAACAGCTAATCGACCTACTTTTGAAACGCAACCGTGATGTCGAGCGCGACAGCATCGGACACGACCGGAATGCCATAACCGATTCCGAATTCGCTGCGCTTGATCACGGTCTTTGCATGAAAACCGACATTTTCCTTGCCGCCCATCATTGCCGGTGCCTTGCCCGCGCCCGCAAATTCGGCATCGAGGACGACAGGTTTGGTTATTCCGTTCAGCGTCAGATTGCCGGTGATCGTGGCTTTCATCCCGGTCGCGACGACTTTGGTGGATACGAACTTGGCATCTGCCGGTGCGGCCCCGAAAAAGTCGGGCTTCGCGCCGTCTTTGCCGGCACGCAACATATGTTCGGTCAGACCGGCGCTTGCCGTCGTCAATTTCGAGACGGGGATGGTGATTTCGACCGTCGCGGCATTCGGCCGTTTCGGATCGAGCACCAATGTTCCCGTCGAATCGCCGAAAATGCCGAAATAATCATTGAAACCTAGGTGATCGACCCGCCACCCGATCAGGGTGTGCGCAGCATCGACTGTGTAAGTCCCGCCCGAAATTGCAGTTATCGATTTCGAACCCGGCTTGGCCATCTGCTGCGCGACAAGCGGCGTGGCAATGAGCAAGGGCAGGGCGATGAGAGCGATGCGGCGCATGGGTGCGACTCCTGTCTGGGGAGCCGCACCCTAGCCTTTAGTTCTTTGCTTTGTCCACGAGCTGGTTCGCGCCGATCCATGGCATCATCGCGCGCAATTCGCTGCCCACCTTTTCGATCGGATGTGCAGCGGCGGCCTTGCGTGACGCTTTCAGTTCAGGCTGTCCCGCGCGGTTGTCGAGCACGAAATTCTTGACGAACCGACCCGACTGGATGTCGGCGAGCACGCGCTTCATTTCGGCCTTCGTTTCGTCGGTGATAATCCGCGGCCCGGTTGTGATGTCGCCATATTCAGCGGTGTTGCTGATCGAATAGCGCATGTTGGCGATGCCGCCTTCATAGAGCAGGTCGACGATCAACTTGGTTTCGTGCAGGCATTCGAAATACGCCATTTCGGGCGCGTATCCCGCCTCGAC
>JBGSMP010000212.1:0-2460 GCA_041740105.1 Sphingomonadaceae bacterium | reverse complement strand
GCGCGCCATCCGACCGGAAAAAGAACCGAGTTGCGCGTCGAGTGATGCCTGTCCCGTCGCATCGAGCGCGGCAAGCTGATCGAAGCGGGTGATGCCAAGCGCGCCAAGCTGTCCGGCAACCTTGGGACCGAGCCCCTTGATGCGGCGAAGGTCATCGGGTTCACCCACCGGTTCGGGAACACGGACAGGTGCTACCGGCGGCGCCACGACGGGATCGACGGTTGCCGCGCGCGTCAGCGTCGGCGCGATGACGGGATCGATTTGCCCCAGTTCGACGCGCTGCCCGCGCCGCCGCACCAGCAGCAAGGCCACCAGTGCGAACAGGACCAACAGCCCTCCAAGCATGATGGGCCAATAGGCCGTCAGAATTTCGCTGGTCATCGCATATCCTTATCGCGGCGGGCTATTTCGCGCCAGCCGATGTCGCGACGGCAAAATCCGTCGGGAAATTCGATACGATCGACCGCACGATATGCCGCGGCCTGCGCATCGTCGATTGTTGGTGCCATTGCGGTAATGCCCAACACACGGCCACCGTCGGCAATGAGCGATCCGTCTATCGTTCTGGTTCCGGCGTGGAATATAACCGCGCCATCGGCACTTGCGGCTTCGAGTCCCGAAATCTGCCCGCCTTTTTCGGGCGCCCCCGGATAGCCGTTGGCCGCCATCACGACCGTCAGCGCGGTATCATCGCTGAATTTCAGCGGCGGATGATCGGCCAGCGTCCCCGTCGCCACGGCATGAAGCAGGGCGACCAGATCGCCGTCGAACCGCAGCAGCATGACCTGCGCTTCGGGGTCGCCGAAGCGCGCGTTGTATTCGATCAGTCTCGGGCCGGTGCTCGTCAGCATCAATCCGGCAAACAGCACGCCCGAAAACGGCATCCCCTTGCGCGCCATAATCTCGACTGTCGGCGCAATGATTTCGGCCACCACTTTTGCCTGTAAATCGGCCGTGAATATCGTCGCCGGGCTATACGCACCCATGCCGCCGGTGTTCGGCCCGGTGTCGCCGTCGCCAACGCGCTTGTGATCCTGTGCAGCTGTGAAGGGGATTGCAGTTTTGCCGTCCGACAAAGCGAAAAAACTGACTTCTTCGCCGACCATGAATTCTTCGAAGACGACCGAAGCACCGGCTTCGCCAAAGCCGCCCCCGAACATGTCCTCGATGGCGGCGCGCGCTTGGGCACCGGTTTCGGCGATGATCACGCCCTTGCCTGCGGCCAGCCCGTCGGCCTTGATGACGACTGGCAAGCCGAAATCGGCCAATCCGGCCAGCGCGGACGACTTATCGGCATAATGCGCGAAATCGGCGGTCGGGATGTTCGCGGCCTTGCAAATTTCCTTGGTAAAATGCTTCGAGCCTTCAAGCTGCGCCGCCCGCTTTGACGGCCCGAATACCGCCACACCGGCGTCGGAAAGACTGTCAGCGAGCCCATCGACCAGTGGCCGTTCAGGTCCGATCACGACCAATTCGACGCTGTGATCGGCGCAGAAGCGAACGACGGCGGCATGATCCTTGACGTCCAGATCGATCAGCGTCGCGACCTGCGCGATCCCGGGATTGCCCGGCGCTGCGTAAAGCGTATCGCACATCGGCGATTGCGCCAGCTTCCACGCCAGCGCATGTTCGCGGCCTCCCGATCCGATCAGCAGGATATTCATGGACGATCTCGACCCCTTCGACGCGCAAGCAGGCCTGTTAGCGAAACCGACCCCCGGCGACAACGCGGGCGCGATGTCGGTTTCGGAATTGTCCGCACGCCTCAAACGGACAGTCGAAGACGCCTTCGGCCTTGTGCGCATTCGCGGCGAGATATCGGGGTGGAAGCGCGTTGCCTCGGGGCACTGCTATCTGGCGCTGAAGGATGACAAGGCCGTGATCGACGGCGTGATGTGGAAAGGATCGACGTCGGGGCTGGCCTTTGCCCCCGTTGACGGTGTCGAAGTCATCGCGACCGGTAAGCTGACGACTTATCCGGGGCGCTCGAAATATCAGATCGTCATCGAAAGCATGGAACTGGCAGGCGAGGGCGCGATGCTTGCGTTGCTCGAAAAGCTTAAAGCGAAGCTCGCGGGCGAGGGGCTGTTCGACCCGACGGGCAAACGTGCATTGCCCTATCTGCCGCGGACGATCGGTGTTGTGACATCGCCGACGGGGGCCGTTATCCGAGATATTCTCCACCGTCTTGCCGATCGGTTTCCGACGCATGTCATCATCTGGCCGGTGATCGTTCAGGGCAATGGCGCAGCGGCTGCAATCGCGACGGCCGTCAACGGTTTTTCGGCGATGGTCGGCGAAAACCGGCCTGATCTCGTGATCGTCGCGCGCGGCGGCGGATCTGTCGAGGATTTATGGGCCTTCAACGAAGAGCCGGTGGTTCGCGCGGTTGCGGCCTGCACGATCCCGATTATTTCAGCGGTCGGCCATGAAACCGATACGACGCTTTGCGATTTTGCA
>JBGSMP010000211.1:0-5362 GCA_041740105.1 Sphingomonadaceae bacterium | reverse complement strand
CGGTCGACGAAACCAATGATGCCAGCGCGGGCCGATCCCTGTTTACGGCTTCGATCAATGTCGCCTCAGCGATCAACCCGCGCGTTCCGGCAATTGCGGTCAGCCGCGCGGCAGGGGTAACGCGCGCGATCGTCGCGCCTGATGGCGGCATGACAATGTTTGTCGGTGAAGGGGCAGTGATCGATACCGGCAACGATCCCGACCCGATTACCAAGGCGCGCGCGTTCCAGTTCGTCGAATTCGGCGAAACCGGAGCCGGACGGGCGGGCGGCAGTCGTGCCGCGTCGCAGGCTTTTTTCCGCAATGCGCTCGACGAAGCGCGCGATTATGGACGCAATCCGGCGGGCTATGACGGGCGCAGCAAGGATTCGGTGCTGATGCGGCGCGATGCGGCGGCGCTCGTGCCCGTGATCGAAGGCAAGATACCGCTTTATGTCCACGTCGAAAGCGGGCCCGACATCTTGCAGATGCTGGCGCTGAAGCGGGACTATCCGCTGTTGAACCTTGTTTTGGTTGGCGCGGCAGAGGGCTGGACAGTGGCGCGCCAGATTGCGGCGGCCAATGTGCCGGTCATCGCGTCGGCGCTCAACGATTTGCCGGCATCGTTCGAACAGCTTGCCGCCACCCAATCAAATGTCGGACGCATGAAAGCTGCCGGTGTCAATCTGGCCGTCGGGATGATCGACGACAATGACACGCGCCAGGCACAGCAAACCCCGCAGATGGCAGGAAATCTCGTCGCGCTTTCGCGGCTGCCGGGCGCCACCGGGCTGAGTTGGGCCGATGCATTTGCGGCGATCACCTCGAAACCGGCGGAGATTGCGGGGCTCGGCAGCGAAATCGGGTCGCTGCGTCCCGGCCGCCGCGCCGATGTCGTGATCTGGTCGGGCGATCCGCTCGAACTGGCAACAGCCGTTGAAAAGGTCTGGATCGACGGGGTCGAGCAGGATCTGACGACGCGGCAAACGCGGCTGCGCCATCGCTATCTGAAGGCAGGCGAGGGTGCCATGCCCAAGGCCTATGAGCGGTAAATGCTGCACCTGACGCTTGCTCTTGCGGCATTTGTCGGCTCGCATTTGCTGATGTCGCATCCCTTGCGCGCGCCGCTGGTTGCGAAACTGGGCGCAGGCGCGTTTCAGGGTTTGTATTCGCTAGTTTCGTTCGCGACGCTGGGTTGGGCGGTTTATGCGTTTCGCGAAGCGCCGCTCGGCGTGCCGCTATGGGCTGTTGGCGATGCATTGAACATCGTGGCGACCGCTGTGATGTTTGTGGCGAGCGTGTTCTTGGCGGGATCGTTCGTCGGCAATCCTGCTTTACCGCAGCCTGGTGCAGCCAAACTGGCGATGCAAACCCCGACCGGGGTTTTTGCGATTACCCGCCATCCGATGATGTGGTCGTTCGCGCTGTGGTCGCTGGCCCATGTCTTGGTCAGCCCGCGGCCTGCGGTTCTGCTGCTGTCGGGCGCTATTGCGCTGCTGGCGCTTGGCGGGGCTGCGGGTCAGGACGTAAAGAAAGCCAAGCTGATGGGCGACAGCTGGAAGACATGGACGTCGCGAACGTCATTTGTTCCTTATGCCCGTGGTTGGGCCTGGCCGGGCGCTACAGCGCTGATTGCGGGAACTGTGCTTTGGCTCATCGCAACATGGGCGCATCCACTGGCAGGCGCACCGGCGGCAGGCATCTGGATGTGGCTAAACTGACTTTTCTGTGAGCGTACCGGTCTGTCGCGAGACCGTGCCGGTAACGGCGACATCGTGCATCACATTCCCGAGCGTCCGGAAAATATCGGGAATGGTCTCGACCGCAATCAGCAGCGCCAGCGGCTCGACCGGCACGCCGATCGCCAGACAAATCGGCGCAATCGAGGTGATGAAGCTGACGGTCCCCGGCAGGCTCACGGCGCCCATCGACGTCAGGATCGCGGCAAATATGGCCACGCCATATTGCGCCGGGCCGAGCTCCACGCCGAACCAGTTCGCCACGTAGAGCGCCACCGAAATATTGACGGCGGGACCGGTGGCGCGCAGCAGCGCGACCGCCATCGGCAGTGTTACGCCGGCACTTGCTTCGGGAACGCCAAGGTCTTCGGATTTGCGCAGCATGAGCGGTAGGCAGGCCAGCGATGACTGCGTACTGATCGCCAGCGCCTGCACCGGCGCAATCGCCGCGCCATAGCGCCGAATGCTCCATTTCGCGCCGAACAGCGCAAGCGGGTAGGCAAGCAGCGCAATCACGATACCCACAGCCGACACGAGTGCTGTATAATGCAACAGCGCGCCAAAGGCAGCGACGCCCGAGCGCGCCCCGACGACAAGTGCCAGCGCGAACACGCCGATCGGCGCCAGTTTCAGGACCCATTCGATGACGATGATCATGGCATCGGCAAGCGCGCTGAAAAAACTGGTCAGGCTCGCGCGCGGTTCGGGTGGCAGTTTGGTCAGGGCAAAGGCGAACACCAGCGTGAAGATCAGCAGCGGCAGGATCGCATCAGTCGAGGCAGCGGCGATCGGATTGGTCGGGACGATTGCGCGGATAAAGTCACCGAAGGGGGGAACCGCAGCGACGGATGGCGCGGTTGTCAGTGCAGCCTTGAGCGCGTCCGCCGATGCCGTGGGCATGGGGAAAAACGCCAGAAACGTCGGCATCAAAATCGCGCCCATGATGGCCGACAGGGACATGAGCGTCACGATCCACGTCAGCGACAGGCCGGCCAGCTGCCCCGCGCGCGCCGCTTGTGCTGTCTGCGCGATGCCCGTGATCAGCAAGGCGACAACCAGTGGCACGATCGTCATGCGCAAGCCGTTGAGCCAGAGTGCCCCGATCGGGTCGGCGATGTCGGCGATCCTGCTGCCGAGCGGCGCGTCGACACTCGCAACGCCAATACCGATGATGAGACCGAGGATGAGAGCGAGAAGTATTCGGGTAGCATTCGACATGGGGCGTTGATTTGGCACGGCAGCGCGAACAGCGAAAGCTGGAATTGAGGCTCGGTTTGCGTTTATGGGCGGGGGACGAGGGAAACACACACGCATGACACGCAAATTCTTTGGCACGGATGGCATTCGCGGGCGCACGAACGCCGCGCCGATGACCGCCGAGATCGCCATGAAAGTCGGCATGGCCGCAGGCACATATTTCATGCGCGGTGCGCACCGGCACCGTGTCGTGATCGGCAAGGACACGCGGCTTTCAGGTTATATGGTCGAAAATGCCCT
The DNA here is from genome assembly GCA_041740105.1 of Sphingomonadaceae bacterium. GTDB lineage: Bacteria > Pseudomonadota > Alphaproteobacteria > Sphingomonadales > Sphingomonadaceae > Sphingomonas_O. The sequence goes on along the minus strand of JBGSMP010000211.1, from coordinate 2,147 downwards.
TGTCGCAGGCTTCACCAGTGTGGGGATGGACGTCGTCCAGTTCGGGCCGCTGCCGACGCCGGCTGTCGCCATGCTGACCCAATCGATGCGGGCCGATCTGGGCGTCATGATCTCGGCGAGCCATAATCCCTATTATGATAATGGCATCAAATTGTTCGGTCCCGATGGCTATAAGCTGTCCGATGCTGCCGAAGCCGAAATCGAAGCACTACTGGCAAGCGAGATCGTGCTTCCCGATGCGGTCAATATCGGTCGCGCTCGCCGCGTCGAGGACGCCCGGGGTCGCTATATTCATTTTGCGAAGTCGACGTTCCCGGCGGCCCTTCGCCTCGACGGCCTGAAAGTCGCCGTCGATTGCGCCAATGGTGCTGCCTATCAGGTCGCGCCTGCTGCGCTGTGGGAACTGGGTGCCGACGTTATTTCGGTCGGGGTCACGCCGAACGGCAAAAACATCAACGAAAACTGCGGCTCGACATCGCCTGCGCTGCTGCAGGAAACAGTCGTGGCAAGCGGCGCGCATGTCGGCATTGCGCTCGATGGCGATGCCGACCGGCTGATCATCGTCGATGAAGGTGGCCGTGTTGTCGATGGGGACCAGCTCATGGCCTTGATCGGCGTCAGCTGGGCACGCCGAGGGGCACTGACGGGCGGTGGCGTTGTCGCAACGGTCATGTCGAATCTGGGACTCGAGCGCTATTTGAAAGGCCAAGGGCTGACGCTCGAGCGCACGCAGGTCGGCGACCGCTATGTCCTCGAACGGATGCGCAGCGGCAGCTTCAATGTGGGCGGCGAGCAATCGGGGCATATCATCCTGTCCGATTATGCAACGACCGGTGACGGCCTGATTGCGGCCCTGCAGGTGCTGGCCGAACTGGTCGTGACCGGGAAACCGGCAAGCGAGTTGATGCACCTGTTCGATCCGGTGCCGCAGCTTTTGAAAAATGTCCGTTTTGCGGGCGGCAAGCCGTTGGATGCGCCACATGTCAAAGCAGCGATCGCCGATGCCGAAGCCGAGCTCAACGGCAGCGGACGTCTTGTCATCCGCCCATCGGGAACCGAACCGCTGATCCGCGTCATGGCCGAAGGTGACGATGCGGGCCAAGTCACCCGGTTGGTCGAAATGATCTGTGACGCGGTCAAGGAAGCAGCCTGATGCTTGAAATGCGCCCTGACTGCGAGAAATGCGGTTTAGATTTGCCTCCAAATGCGGCGGGCGCGTTCATCTGCTCGTTCGAATGCACTTTCTGCTCAGATTGCGCGCAAGCCCTCGATGAGCAGTGCCCCAATTGCGGTGGCGAGCTGCTTGACCGGCCGACGCGCGCGTCTCCCTTATTGTTCAAATACCCCGCGTCGACGGTGCGAAAGTATAAAGCGTGACGGCGCGAATCCTGATCATCGCTGGATCGGACAGTGGCGGCGGTGCCGGGATACAAGCGGATATCAAGACCGTAACGATGCTCGGCGGCCATGCGATGACCGCGGTCACGGCCGTTACCGCGCAGAACACGGTGGGCGTCGATGCGGTGCATCTGATCCCGTCCGATATAGTTATTGCCCAGATTGATGCGGTCGTGCGCGACATCGGCGTCGATGCCGTCAAGATCGGGATGATCGGCAGCGCCGAAACGGCGGAAGCCGTGGCAGGCTATCTCAAGCGACTGACGGTGCCCATTGTTTTCGATCCGGTGATGGTGGCAACCAGTGGGGCGGCACTTGCCGATGCCCGGACGATTTCCGCCTTTCACGGTCTCATGGCCATTGCATCGGTCGTCACGCCGAACCTGCCCGAACTGAACGCACTCGGCGGGACGATGCCGATCCTGCGTCATGGCTGTCATCTGCTGTTGAAAGGCGGACATGGCGATGGCGACGAGATCGTCGATCAGCTGCTGTCGACGTCGGGCCTGATCCGCGAACTGCGCGGGCAGCGGATCGATACGACAAGCACGCACGGCACCGGCTGCACACTGGCCAGCGCTGTGGCTTGCGGGCTGGGGCAGGGCATGGGCGTCGTCAAGGCATTCGATCGCGCCGTTGCGTTCGTGCGCAAAGCGTTGCTGGCGGCACCCGGGCTTGGCAAAGGGCATGGTCCGATGGGGCATCAGGCTGTGCGGCTGGAGTCGCTCCCATAATCGCCGGCGTCGACG
>JBGSMP010000177.1:0-5582 GCA_041740105.1 Sphingomonadaceae bacterium | reverse complement strand
GGCAAACAAGGTCGCCGTCGATGTGGCGACCTGGATCAACTAGTCGTGAGCGATGCATTCAAAGAAGCCATTATGGCCGTCAATGCTGCTTCGGCGTTCAACCAGGCTCAGGGGTTCCAAATTGCGGCTCTCTCGTCGGGGCGAGCAGCGCTCCGAATGACGATTAGCGCCGCTGCCCTGAACCATGCAAACACGCTTCACGCAGGGGTGGCTGCTGGATTGCTCGATACGGCGGCAGGTTATGCAGCGGCCACTGTCGCAGGCCAAGTTGTCACAATTGGACTCAACGTCGCCTATGTCTCCGCGTCGCCCGGTCCTGCATTTGAGGCGCGAGCAGAGGTCATTCGCGCGGGCCGGACACAGGTATTTGTCGATGCGAAATTATTTGCGATGAGTGACAGCGAAAAACTGATTGCAACAGCGAGCGTCATTTTAACGCGGATATGACGCTTTGGGGCGCGGAACTATCCCAGGCTCTTCGAAACCTGTTCGTAGACATCCTTCGATAGTCCCGCTGTTCCCGCAATCCGCGCAAGCTGGCCGCGCATTGCGCTTTGCCGAAGTTCATCGAACCGCTGCCAGCGCCCGAGCGGCGGGACCATTTTTGCCGCGGTCTGCGGGTTGATCGGATCGAGTGCGATGATCTGGTCGGCGAGCAGCGCATAGCCGGCGCCGTCGGCCCGGTGAAACCAGCGCTGGTTCACGCTGAACGCGCCGACCAGCGCGCGGAACCGATTGGGATTGTGAAGCGTGAAGTCGGGGTGCTGCAGCAACGCTTTCGTTGCCTCCAATGTGTCGGGCCGCGCCGATAGCGCTTGCACCGAAAACCATTTGTCGAGAACGAGCGGGTTATCGCGATACCGGTGATAGAAAATGTCGAGCGCTGCCTCGCGCTGATCGGCATCGCCATTGGCCAGATTGCCGAGCGCCGCCAGACGGTCGGTCATGTTGTCGGCGGCTTCGAACTGCGCGAATGCCAAGCCTGGGGCATCTGCCGATCTGGTGGCGCTGATGTAGCCGAGCGCCAGATTGCGGATGCGGCGTGCGCCTTTTGCCGTCGGCGAATATTCGAAACTGCCTGCAGCATGCTGGGCATACAGTGCGCGCCACTGCGCTTCATGAGCTAGCGCAATATCGGCCCGAAGCGCATCGCGCGCGACGGCTATCGCGTCCGGATCGACGATCAGCATCTGATCACCGATGAAGGCTTCGCTGGGCAGCAGCACCGCTTCGGCAACGAATGCTGGATCAAGCATGGCGTCGGCCAGCGTGTTGCCAACCGCATCGACGACGGCGTTATGATCCGCCGTGCCCGATGATATCGCGATAACGAGCGTATCGAGCATCAGCTGCTGCATCGCTTCATAGCGCGCGAAGGGATCGTCATCATGGCCCGACAGGAACGCCAGACTGGCGGCACTGCGATCGCTTTCGATGATGACCGGCGCCGAAAAGTTGCGGTTGATCGAAAGGACCGGCGGCGCCGAAAAGCCTTCGAAGCGGACTTCAGCCGCTGCATCTTCCAGAACAACCATCCGTCCGGCGCGCTTCTCTCCCGTCGTCGCGTCGAAAAGAGCAATGTCGAGCGGCAACGGCATTGGCAGTTTATCTGGCTGGCCGGGCGTAACGGGTACGCTTTGCGCCAGCGACAGAACCGCGGTCGTGCCGTCTTGGCGGAGTTCGGCCTTTACTTTCGGGGTCCCGGCCTGTGCATACCATAGCCGGAACCGCGTCAGGTCGGTGCCGCTCGCGTTTTCCATTGCCTTGACGAAGTCTTCGCATGTCACGGCCTGTCCGTCATGCCGTTCGAAATACAGATCGGTGCCTGCGCGAAACTTTTCAACGCCCAGCATGCTGTGCATCATCCGGATGATCTCGGCACCCTTGTTATAGATTGTCGCTGTGTAGAAATTGCCGATTTCCATATAGCTGTCGGGCCGGATCGGATGCGCCAGCGGCCCCGCATCTTCGGGGAATTGCGCGGCGCGCAGCATTCGCACGTCTTCGATGCGTTTGACGGCGGCGGATCCCTGATCCGCGCTGAATTGCTGGTCGCGAAAGACCGTGAACCCTTCCTTCAACGACAGCTGGAACCAGTCGCGGCACGTGACGCGGTTGCCCGACCAATTGTGGAAATACTCATGCGCGACGACGCCGGTGACGCCGTCATAATCGGCATCGGTCGCGGTATCGGGGTCGGCAAGAATATAGCGCGAATTGAAGATGTTGAGCCCTTTGTTTTCCATCGCGCCGAAGTTGAAGTCATCGACCGCGACGATGTTGAACACGTCGAGGTCATATTCACGGCCGTAAACATCCTCGTCCCACTTCATCGATGTCTTGAGTGCGTGCATGGCATGCGCCGTCTTCGGCAGGTCAGCTTCGCGGACCCAGATGCCGAGCTCGACGTTTCGGCCGCTCCGCGTCGTAAAGCTGTCGCGATTGGCCTTCAGGTCGCCGGCAACAAGCGCAAAGAGATAACTCGGTTTGAAATGCGGATCGCGCCATTCGGCCCAGTGGCGACCGTCGGATAGGTCGCCGTTCGCGATGTTGTCGCCGTTCGCCAGCAGCACGGGGCAAGCGGCTTTGTCGGCTGTCATGCGGACGGTGTAGCGGCTGAGGACATCGGGCCGGTCGGGGAAGAAGGTGATCCGGCGGAAGCCCTCGGCTTCGCATTGCGTGCAGAGCAGGCCGCCGCTGGCATAGAGACCCATCAGCTTGGTGTTCTGTTCGGGCGCGATTTCGACGGCGATTTCGATGGTTGCTGTGGCAGCGTTCAGTGGGATGACGAGGCGATCGCCGTCCATATGCCAGTCGGGCGAAAGCGCACCGTCGACACGCAGATCGCGGACGGTGAGGGCGTCGCCGTCAAGGATGAGCGGGCGCTCATGATCGCCGTTTCGCGACAAGTATAGTATCGATTTAACAACTGTTTTCGATGCGCTCAGATCGAAATCAAGCGCGATATCGGGAACAAGCCAGTCGGGCGGGGTATAGTCTTCGCGGCGGATGATTTTTGGTTCGGTCATGCAGAGCGTTTAGCCGTGCGGGTGGGCATCGCCTAGCCGGATTAAGCAGCGAGGCTCAATTCGATAAGCGCGTCGGCCTTTACCGGTTTGCCGATCACCCAGCCCTGGATTGTATCGCAGCCATATTCCTTCAGTCGGGCTAGGCAGGCCATGTCTTCGACGCCTTCGGCAACGACTTTGAAGCCGAGTTCATGCGCGAGTTCGATCGTCGAGCGCACGACAATCTGGTCGCTTGCGCTGTCAAGCATGTCGGTGACGAAGCTCTTGTCGATCTTGATTTCATCCGCCGGGAAGGATTTGAGATAGGCAAGCGTCGCCTGTCCGGTGCCATAATCGTCGATCGAAACCTGCGTGCCGAAGCTGCGAAAAGCGGTGAGCGCCGCAACAGCGCCCTGCGTGCTGGCAACTGTTGCCGATTCGGTGACTTCGAGCGTGAGCCGGCGGGCGTCCGGCCCGAGCGCTGTCAGACGTTGCGTCATCGCGCCGATAAAAGCGGGGTCGTTGAGGAGGCCTGCCGAGATGTTGATCGCAATGGTCAGGTCCCGCGCTGCCCATTCGCCGAGTTGGGCGATGCAGATATCGACCACAGCGAGCGTCAGCACGTTTATCTGGCCGTTGTTTTCGAGCACAGGGATAAATTCGTCAGGGCTCAGTGGCCCGAAAGCGGGATGATGCCAACGCACGAGCGCTTCTGCACCCGAGATCCGGCTCTGCGCGATATCCCATTTTGCCTGATAGACGACATAAACTTCATTGTTGGCCACCGCCTTTTCAACGTCGGCAATGAGAGTGAGTGACCGGTCGGCATCGCTCGACAATGTCGTGCTTTCGAACGCCCAGCGCCGTCCGACAGCATGCGCTTCGCGTGCGGCGATGTTGGCGCGGGCGACAAGATGGACAATGTCCTTGCCCGCGCCTCTGCTGACGCCAAAGACCGGACTGACAAGAACCGAACGGTTTGCCAGCGCGACCGGCGCGCGAAACAGCACGGCGGCTGAATCGGCTTCATCCTGTTCGACCGTCGTTTCGCAGGGCCATCCGATGATGCCGGCGTCGATTGCGTGAATCGGGGCCATTGGAAATGCGACGGCAAGCCGGTTGACCACTTGCGTCATCAGTTGCGCGCGATCCTCTGTGTTCAGAACGGCAGCGATTTCATCGAACTGGGGCAGGCGGACGACGGTGACCGCAACCTCGGGCAGGGCTTTGCAAGACCGCTCAAGCGCGCGAGTATTGGGAAGGCCCGTCACTGCATCGGTCAACCGGCCGTCGCGCAGTTTGCGACGGACATGCAATGCCCCCAAAACAGCAGCGTCAATCATGAGAAAAAGTATCGCCGGTGCTGCCTGAAGGCTGCCCAGTTGCATTAGTTCAAGACACAGCGGCACGATGAGAACGACGATCAGCGCAAAACCGGTGGCCAACCAATGGCGCTTAACCCGTGATGCGGCCAATATCCCCAATACTGCGAGAAAAAGCAGCGGCCATGGCCCCCAATCGGGATTTGTCGTGCCCAGGATCAGTGTTTCGGCGGCGAGCGCCTGCACCACGACTCCGGGAAGGACGCCATGTCCGGGCACGACATAACGATCACCCATTTCGATTGCAGTCGCGCCGATCAGGACGGCCCGGCCTTTTACCGCCGACGCTTTGCCTGCCAGCACGTCGATGGCGCTGACGCGCGGGATCGTTGCCGGATCAAGCGCGGTGTCGACGCGGAAGGCTTTCCCGATATTGCCTCGGCTTTGCGCCAAAAGTGCGGCAATCGAGGGTCGCGGCGTATCGGCCGTTACCGTGCCGTAGCTGTAATGGCGGAGCTGGCCATCGCGGTCGGGTTGTACATTGACCGAACCGAGAAAGGCATGCGCTCGCAGCGGTGCAATCGGCAGATTTTCAGAGAATTTGGTGCTGCCATTGGAAACCGGCTGGCGGAAGGTCGGCAGCACAACGGCACCGTCGGCGCGCTTCAGCGCGGCGGCAAGCGCGGCATCGTCGACCGGATTGGTGCGCGCTGAAAAATCGACGTCGAAAGCAATCGTCGTTGCGCCTGCTGCGCGAAGCCTGTCGATCAGCGCGGCATGGTGCCGACGCGGCCACGGCCAGTCGGATATCGACTTCAGGCTTTGCGCATCGATTTCCACGATGGCGATTTTGCCGCTGACGGCGTGCGGCCGAACGGTATCCCGCAGCAAACGCAGTTGTTCGTCGAGGCGCGTGCCGGAGCCCGACAATGCCACGATCGTGGCCACTACGAATGCCGCAGCGAGCCCGATGCGCCGCAGCATCGTGCTGAGGCGCGACGATGTCAGCAGGGTCAGGGCAATCGAGGTCATCGGGTTCCGAACGCGTTAACGGCGATCGGTCGACGCTAACGGCTAAATCATAACAAGCGCTGAAAACGCGGCTTGGGTTTAATCGTCGACGTCGAGACCGTCGTCGTCCGGTCCGTCATCGTCACCGCCGATCGGGCCGAATGGACTTACATTTCCGCCCCCGATCGGCGCGGGAAGCGAGGCGATAATCGCGGGCAATGCCGGTGCGGCAGCGACGACG
>JBGSMP010000167.1:0-1801 GCA_041740105.1 Sphingomonadaceae bacterium | reverse complement strand
TGCTGGTAATGTCGGCCAGCAATTGTGGGATTGGGACATTCGCGGGGGACAGGCCGCTGCTGCGCCTGCAACTGGTCGCGCTGCGCCGTTGGTTGTTCCTCCTGATTTTGCACTCGAGCCTAGCGCTTCGGCGGCAATCCGTCCGCAAGAAGCAGGACAGGAAACCGTGCTTGAGGCGATGTTCGGCGGTTCGGCCCAGCGTTCAGCTGCCGAACGCGTGATTTCGGGAAGCTCGGCATCGGCCGAAATGGGGATCCGTTCGACGGTTGGCGATCCGCAGACCAACACGGTCAACAAGGGCACGATCACCCGCGACATCATCGCCGCGCCAGAGGGCGACGGCCAGACCGCACAGGCGGTTATTCCGGGCTAAAACAACGCGCGCGGGTTTTAGGCCCGAACGCTCGCTTCCTCCACGCCTGCGCTGTTGTGGCGCAGCGCTTTTAGGACTGTGTCGACGATCTGCGGCGCATTGAGGCCTGCGTCGTCATATTGCTTTTGCGGATTGTCCTGATCCTGGAACAGGTCGGGCAGGCGCAACGTACGAATTTTCAGACCTGTGTCCATCAGGCCCAAGTCACTCGCCAGCGTCAGCACATGCGCGCCTAGACCGCCGATGGCACCTTCTTCGACCGTGACCACGACTTCGTGGGTGGCGATCAGGTGACGTATCATATTTTCGTCAAGCGGTTTGGCGAAACGCAAGTCAGCGACGGTGGCGCTAAGGCCCTTGGCTTCAAGCGTGTCGGCGGCCTTCAGTGCTTCGGCCAAACGCGTGCCGAGCGAGAGGATCGCGACCTTCTTGCCTTCGCGAACGATGCGGCCTTTACCGATTTCGAGCTGCATCGGAACTTCGGGCATCGCCACGCCAGTGCCATTGCCACGCGGATAACGGAATGCAATCGGGCCGCTGTCGTGCAGCGCGGCGGTATAGGTCATGTGGACGAGTTCAGCCTCGTCGGCAGGCGACATCACCACGAAATTGGGGAGAGTTGCCAGATAGGTAACGTCGAACGACCCTGCATGCGTGCTGCCGTCGGCGCCGACCAGTCCGGCGCGGTCGATCGCGAAACGCACGGGCAGATTCTGGATCGCAACATCGTGCACGACCTGGTCGTACGCGCGCTGCAGAAAGGTCGAGTAAATCGCGCAGAAGGGCCGCATCCCTTGCGCGGCCAGACCGGCGGCAAAGGTCACGCCGTGTTGTTCGGCAATGCCGACGTCGAAAGCACGGTCTGGATGCGCTTGGGCGAATTTGTCGACGCCGGTGCCCGACGGCATTGCAGCAGTAATCGCGCAGATCAGCGGGTCGGTGTCAGCCAGCTTTGCCAGCGTTTCGCCAAAGACGTTTTGATAAGCTGGCGGACCGCCACCGGGGCCCTTGTCCTGCTTGCCGGTGATGACGTCGAACTTGGCAACGCCATGATATTTGTCGGCAGCGGCCTCGGCCGGCGCATAGCCCTTGCCCTTTTTGGTGACGACATGGATCAACACCGGACCTTCGGCATTGTCGCGGATATTTTCGAGGACTGGGATCAGCTGGTCAAGATTATGGCCGTCGATCGGGCCGACATAATAAAAGCCGAGCTCTTCGAACAGGGTCCCACCCATCGCCATGCCGCGGGCGAATTCCTCCGCCTTCGATGCAGCGGTATAGACTCGGCGCGACAAACGGCGGGCGATCTTGCTGGCCATGCTGCGCAGGCCGAGATATTCGCTGCTCGATACCAAACGCGCCAAATAGGCCGACAGTCCGCCGACGGGCGGCGCAATCGACATGTCGTTGTCGTTCAGGATCACG
>JBGSMP010000166.1:0-1798 GCA_041740105.1 Sphingomonadaceae bacterium | reverse complement strand
TGCTGGTAATGTCGGCCAGCAATTGTGGGATTGGGACATTCGCGGGGGACAGGCCGCTGCTGCGCCTGCAACTGGTCGCGCTGCGCCGTTGGTTGTTCCTCCTGATTTTGCACTCGAGCCTAGCGCTTCGGCGGCAATCCGCCCGCAAGAAGCAGGACAGGAAACTGTGCTTGAAGCGATGTTCGGCGGTTCTGCCCAGCGTTCGGCGGCCGAGCGCGTGATTTCCGGAAGCTCGGCAGCGGCCGAAATGGGAATTCGTTCAACGGTTGGCGATCCGCAGACAAATACGGTCAACAAGGGCTCGATTACGCGCGATATCATCGCTGCGCCCGAAGGCGACGGCCAGACCGCACAGGCGGTTATTCCGGGTTAAATCACGCGCGGGTTTTAGGCCCGCACGCTCGCTTCCTCCACGCCAGCGCTGTTGTGGCGCAGCGCTTTTAGTACTGTGTCGACGATTTGCGGAGCGTTCAGGCCTGCGTCGTCATATTGCTTTTGTGGATTGTCCTGATCCTGGAAAAGGTCGGGCAGGCGCAATGTTCGGATTTTCAGACCGGTGTCCATCAAGCCCAAATCACTCGCAAGGGTCAGCACATGCGCGCCTAGACCGCCGATGGCGCCTTCTTCGACCGTTACCACGACTTCGTGGGTGGCGATCAAGTGGCGGATCATATTTTCGTCAAGCGGCTTGGCAAAGCGAAGGTCCGCAACGGTTGCGCTCAGGCCCTTGGCTTCGAGCGTGTCGGCGGCCTTCAGCGCCTCTGCCAAACGCGTGCCGAGCGAGAGGATCGCGACCTTCTTGCCCTCGCGAACGATGCGGCCTTTGCCGATTTCGAGCTGAACCGGAACTTCGGGCATCGCCACCCCAGTGCCATTGCCACGCGGATAGCGGAACGCGATAGGTCCGCTGTCGTGGAGCGCGGCGGTATAGGTCATGTGGACGAGTTCAGCCTCGTCGGCTGGCGACATCACCACGAAATTAGGTAGGGTCGCCAGATAGGTGACGTCGAACGACCCGGCATGCGTGCTGCCGTCAGCGCCAACAAGACCGGCGCGGTCGATGGCGAAACGAACGGGCAGGTTCTGGATCGCGACGTCATGAACGACCTGGTCATAAGCGCGCTGAAGGAAGGTCGAGTAAATCGCGCAGAAAGGCCGCATTCCTTGCGCGGCCAGACCTGCGGCAAAGGTCACGCCATGCTGTTCGGCAATGCCGACGTCGAATGCCCGGTCTGGATGCGCTTGTGCAAATTTGTCGACACCGGTGCCCGACGGCATTGCAGCGGTAATAGCGCAGATCAACGGGTCGGTGTCAGCCAGCTTTGCCAGCGTTTCGCCAAAGACGTTTTGATAAGCTGGCGGACCGCCGCCGGGGCCCTTGTCCTGCTTGCCGGTGATGACGTCGAACTTGGCAACGCCATGATATTTGTCGGCAGCGGCCTCGGCAGGCGCATAGCCCTTGCCCTTTTTGGTGACGACATGGATCAACACCGGACCTTCGGCATTGTCGCGGATATTTTCGAGGACTGGGATCAGCTGGTCAAGATTATGGCCGTCGATCGGGCCGACATAATAAAAGCCAAGCTCTTCGAACAAGGTCCCGCCCATGGCCATGCCGCGCGCAAATTCCTCGGCTTTGGATGCAGCGGTGTAGACACGGCGCGACAAACGGCGGGCGATCTTGCTGGCCATGCTGCGCAGGCCGAGATATTCGCTGCTCGATACCAAACGCGCCAAATAGGCCGACAGTCCGCCGACGGGCGGCGCAATCGACATGTCGTTGTCGTTCAGGATCACG
>JBGSMP010000146.1:0-4654 GCA_041740105.1 Sphingomonadaceae bacterium | reverse complement strand
CGCATCGCGGCGCATGGGCAAGACGTCGGCAATCGCGGACCATTTATCGGGATCGAGGCGGACGGCACAGCCGGTGGCGAACACACGCTTGCCCGAATGCGCAGCGCGACGGATTGCCTGTCGCGCCTGACGTTCGGCTTCAGCTGTTACGGCGCAGCTGTTGATGATGATCGCATCGTCACCCGTCCATTCGCGGCGGATCGCTTCGCCTTCGGCAATGTTCAGGCGGCAGCCGAAATTGAAGACATCGACTGTCATCGGCCGAACGCTGCCCAGTCAGCTTCGCCGGAAAAGACGTGCGTGGCGGGGCCGGTCATGCGGATCGTTTCGCCTGGCGCCCAGCCGATCGCGAGATCGCCGCCTGGGAGCGTCACGGTAACAGGCGAAGCGACGCGTTTGCTCCGAATGGCGGCAACCGCTGTAGCGCAGGCGCCGGTGCCGCAAGCACGCGTCAACCCCGTGCCGCGTTCCCAGACCCGAAGCGTGAGCGACGACGGGCCCGTGATGGTGGCGACATTCACGTTGATCCGCGCGGGGAATAGTGGATCATTCTCGATCAACGGGCCGAGGCGGGCGAGATCGACGGCGGCCGTGTCGGGCACGAAAAAGACGACATGCGGATTGCCGACGTTGACGGCGGCGGGGTTTTCCAGCGTTTCCCATGCCACCGGCATCGCGGCTGTATCCACCGGATAGGCAAGCGGGATCGCGCTCCAGTCAAAACGCGGCTCGCCCATGTCGACCGTTGCGCCGCCGCGTTCGGGCGATACGGTAACGTTGCCGCCGCGCGTTTCCACTGTTGCCGCCGTACCGACGAGGAGCGCGACAGCGCGCAGGGCATTACCGCAGATTTCGACTTCGCCACCGTCGGGATTCCACGTGCGCATTTTTGCGTCGGCGGCTATTGACGGTTCGAGCATGATAAGCTGGTCACAGCCGATGCCGGTCCGGCGGTTGGCAATCGCCTGAACCCGTGACGCCGTCATTTTGACAGCACCAGTGCGCGCGTCGATGACGACGAAGTCGTTGCCCAATCCGTGCATCTTGTGAAATCGGCCAGCCATGCTGGGCGCGATCTAGGGTTGCAGCAGGCGTAAGTCCACTTAAGCGGTGCGGCGCTGACGCAAATCTTCTGTTGCGGCGGCAGGGACCGGTGCCGGTGTTCGCGCATAGCTCAGCAGATTGCGTTCGGCGAGCAGCGTGCGCGCCGCCGACAGCGGCAATGGGCGACCGTAAAGCCAACCTTGGCCTTTGTGGCAACCCAGCTGGCGAAGGCGCTCTTCGATCTCGGTTGTTTCGATGCCTTCGGCCGTGACGGGCAGCCCGAGGCTTTCGCCAAGACGCGTGATCGCGGCCACGATTGCAGCACTTTCGGCATTTTCGCAGATGGTCGTGACAAAGCTTTTGTCGATCTTGATCCGGTCGAACGGCAGCGCGCGGAGATGCGCGAGTGATGAATAGCCGGTGCCGAAATCATCGAGCGCGATCCGGATGCCCTGGTTTTTGAGACTGCCGACGATCGATTGCGCCAGCGCCAGATTTTCGAACAGCGAGGTTTCGGTGATCTCGACTTCGAGGCGTGTTGCCGGGAAGCCGGTTTCGGTCAGCAGCTTGACGAGCTTTTGTGCAAGCCACGGATCTTTCAACTGCGTCGGCGAGATGTTGACCGACAGCGTGACCGAAGGGTCCCAGTTGCGGGCTTCGACAAACGCCTGACGCATCACCGAAAAGGAGAGATCGGAAATCGCGCCGGTTTCTTCGGCAATGCCGATGAAGCTGTCGGGCATGACAAGGCCACGGGTCGGGTGATCCCAGCGCGCCAGCATTTCGAAGCCGTGGAGCCGGTTTGTCGTCAGATCGATCTGTTGCTCGAAATAGGGGACGAATTCGCCTTTGGGAATGCCGATGCGCAGGCCCTGTTCGGTTTCGTTGCGCGCTTGCAGTTCGCGTTCCATCGATACATCGAACCAGGCATAGCGATTGCGGCCCTGATGCTTGGCCGCATACATGGCGATATCGGCACGGCGCATCAGCGCGTCCATGGTGTCGCAATCCGTGGCCGAATGGGCAATGCCGACCGAAGCCGAGATGTGGACAAAGGTGCCGGCAGCTTCGAAAGGCTGGCCAAGGCGCGCGACGATTGCCTGTGCGACCCGTTCGACGATCCCGGGGCTGCCCGCGTCATAGGCAAAGGCGCAAGCGAATTCATCGCCGCCGAGCCGTGCCGAAATCGCCGATGGCGGCACCAGCGCAATGACTTCGCTTGCCACGCTTTTCAACAGTGCATCGCCGACGGCGTGGCCGTGGACATCGTTGACGTTCTTGAAATGATCGAGATCGAGCATGAGAACGGCAAGCGTTTTCTGGCGCTTGATCGTGCGCGACAACAAAGCGCCGCCGTCTTCGGACAAGGCACGTCGATTGAGAAAACCGGTCAGCGGATCGCGCGATGCCAATGTTTGCGCGCGTTGCTCGGCGACCGTGCGTTCGACGATTTCGTCGGAAAGATCCTTGTAACGCCGCCAACCGAACATGATCAGCGCGATGTTGAGCAAAAGCGCAACCGAGAGGGTCTTATCGACACCGCCGCCGACGCCGAGCAGCGTGTCGATCACGCTTGACATGACTTCGCTGCCGGTGCCCAGCAGCATCACGATGGCAGCGACGATAATGCCGCCTGTCATCACATCGTTGCGCGCGTTGCTCTCCCGAGACCTGGTCTTTGATACGCCGCCGTCGATTTGCACTGGCCCCAGCCCCACTGTTGCGTGTTCCATCCGTCGCTAACAATGATGCGTGAAGAAGAGCTTAAGCCATGCGATATTGACGCGGGCGAAGGCTGCGTCTAACCAACAAACCATTCGCAATGCATCATTCGATGCGCGCCAGCCGACGAGGTTTCGTCCGCTGGCTCTTTTTGCGTTGGAGTTAAGACACTTATGTTTGATTCACTGAGCGATCGTCTGGGCGGGGTCTTTGCCGCGCTGCGCGGTCGCGGTGCGTTGAACGAAGCCGATGTCCGCGCCGCGATGCGCGAAGTCAGGTTTGCGCTGCTCGAAGCCGACGTCGCGCTGCCGGTGGTGCGATCGTTCGTCGATAGTGTCACCGAAAAAGCCGTCGGCCAGAATGTGCTACGATCGATCACGCCGGGGCAACAGGTCGTCAAGATCGTCAATGATGCGCTGACCGAAATGCTCGGGTCGGACGCGGCTGATCTCGAGCTCGATGTCACGCCGCCTGCAATCATCATGATGGTCGGGCTTCAGGGGTCGGGCAAAACGACGACGACCGCAAAGATCGCCAAGCGGCTGTCGGAAAAAGATCGCAAGAAAGTCCTGATGGCGTCTTTGGACGTCAATCGTCCCGCCGCGCAGGAACAGCTTGCGGTGCTTGGGGTCCAGATTGGTGTCATGACGTTGCCGATCGTTACGGGTCAGCAACCGGTCGAGATTGCCCGACGCGCGATGAATGCGGCCAAGCTGCAGGGTTTCGATGTCCTGATGCTCGATACCGCGGGTCGCCTGCATATCGATCAGGCACTGATGGACGAAATGCGCGCCGTTTCGCAGGTCGCGACCCCCGCCGAGACATTGCTCGTTGTCGATGCGCTGACGGGGCAGGATGCCGTCAACGTCGCCAAAAGTTTCACCGATCAGGTGACGCTGAGCGGCGTGATCCTGACGCGGATGGACGGCGATGCCCGCGGCGGTGCCGCGCTTTCGATGCGGGCGGTGACCGGCAAGCCGATCAAATTCATCGGCACCGGCGAGAAACTCGACGGGCTGGAAGCATTCCACCCGAGCCGCGTTGCCGGTCGCATTCTGGGAATGGGCGACGTCGTCTCGCTCGTCGAACGTGCCGCCGAAAACATCCAGGTCGAAGATGCCGAAGCAATGGCGGCAAAGATGGCGAAAGGTCAGTTCGATCTAAACGACCTGCGCCAGCAGCTGAAGCAGATGCAGAATATGGGCGGCCTCGGCGCCCTCGCCGGCATGATCCCCGGCATGAAGAAGGCGCAACAAGCAATGGCTTCCGGTGCCGTCGACGACCGGTTGCTGGTGCGCATGGACGCCATGATCGGATCGATGACCGCCAAGGAGCGCGCCAAGCCCGAGCTGCTTCAGGCCAAACGCAAGATCCGCATTGCCAAGGGATCGGGCACGACCGTTCAGGACGTCAACAAACTGCTGAAAATGCATCAGGAAATGGCAGGTGCCATGAAGAAGCTCAAGAAAATGGGCGGCATGAAAGCGCTCATGGGAATGATGGGCGGCGCCAATGGTCCTGGGGGTGGCGGCCTCGACAAATTGATGGGCGGGATGGGTGTCCCGCCTGGCATGTTCAAGAAATAACGTAATTAATAAAGGAAGATACAGATGGCAGTTGCAATTCGTTTGTCGCGTGGTGGTTCGAAGAAGCGCCCTTATTACAAGATCGTTGTCGCCGACGAACGCAGCGCGCGTGACGGCAAGTTTATCGAGCGGATCGGCAGCTATAACCCGCTGCTCGCCAAGGATGATGAAAAGCGCGTCGTGCTCGACAGCGACCGTGCCAAGCATTGGCTGAGCGTCGGTGCGCAGCCGACCGATCGTGTAGCGCGCTTCCTCGATGCCGCAGGCGTTCGTGAACGTGCCGCACGCAGCAACCCGAACAA
>JBGSMP010000140.1:0-4061 GCA_041740105.1 Sphingomonadaceae bacterium | reverse complement strand
TGGCGGATCGGGGCCTTGAAGGCTTCGGCTTCCTCAGGCGTCCAGCTGTCCGCATCGCGGTGGACGGTCGCGAGCACCGATGCCGCCTGTTCGCCGCCCATCACGCTGATCCGCGCATTGGGCCAGGTGAACAGGAAGCGGGGCGAATAGGCCCGCCCGCACATGCCGTAATTGCCTGCGCCAAAGCTGCCGCCGATCAGCACGGTGATCTTTGGCACGCTTGCGGTGGCAACCGCCGTCACCAGCTTCGCGCCATGCTTGGCGATCCCTTCCGCCTCGTATTTCCCTCCGACCATGAAGCCGCTGATATTCTGGAGGAACAAGAGAGGTATCCGCCGCTGGCAGGCGAGTTCGATGAAATGCGCGCCCTTTTGCGCGCTCTCGCTGAACAGCACGCCGTTGTTGGCGAGGATCGCGACCGGCATCCCCCAGATATGCGCGAAGCCGCAGACGAGCGTGGTGCCGTAGAGCGATTTGAACTCGTGGAACTCGCTGCCGTCGACAATGCGCGCGATGACTTCGTGGACGTCATAAGGCGCGCGGACGTCGTCGGGGATGATGCCGTAGAGTTCCTCGACATCGAATTTCGGCGGCCTTGGCGCTCCTGCGGAAGCAGGAGCTCTGGCGTCCATCGCTCCTGCCTGCGCAGGAGCACAGTGACTTATAATATCGCGCACAATCGTCAGCGCGTGCTCGTCATTCTCGGCGACGTGATCGACCACGCCCGATTTGCGCCCGTGCGTGTCCGCGCCGCCCAGTTCCTCGGCACTGATGACTTCGCCCGTGGCGGCTTTTACTAGTGGCGGTCCGGCAAGGAAGATCGTCCCCTGCCCGCGCACGATGACGGTCTCGTCGGACATCGCGGGGACATAGGCACCGCCTGCGGTGCAGCTGCCCATGACGCACGCAATCTGCGGAATCTGCCGCGCCGACATGTTCGCCTGATTGAAGAAAATCCGCCCGAAATGGTCGCGGTCGGGGAAGACTTCGGCCTGATGCGGCAGGTTCGCGCCGCCGCTATCGACGAGGTAGATGCACGGCAGATGGTTCTCCATCGCAATTTCCTGCGCGCGGAGGTGCTTCTTGACGGTCATCGGGTAGTAGGTGCCACCCTTTACCGTCGCGTCATTGGCGACGACCATGCACTGCCGCCCCGACACGCGGCCGATGCCCGCGATCACCCCCGCGCTGGGGACTTCGCCATCATACAAATCACCCGCCGCCAATTGCCCGATTTCGAGAAACGGCGAGCCGGGATCAAGGAGGCGCTCGACGCGCTCACGGGGCAGCAATTTTCCCCGCGACATGTGCCGCTCGCGCGATTTTTCGTTGCCGCCCAGCGCCGCCACTGCAACCTTCGCCCACAACTCGTCGCGCAGCGCCCGGTTGTGCGCGGCGTTGGCGCGGAAGCTCTCGCTGTCGGTGCTCAGGCCCGATGTCAAAACCGGCGCGCTCACAACAGTACTCCCGCGATTGCCAGCCCGCCCGAAATGGTCAGCGGCCCCCAGCCGACATGCTGCCCCTTCGTGACGACACCATCGATCAGCCCGACGACAAGCCACAGGAAGCCGGTTATCAGGATCAGCATTGGCGGCGTGCCGGGCCACACGACCAGCAGCGCGGTCAGCAACATGAAAAGGGTGGTCAGGTGCCACGCCAGCCGCAAGATCTGGCGCGCCAGTGGCCGGCGGGTAATATCACTTTCGATCGCCAGCACCGGCCCGATCAGCCGCTTTTCGCCCAATATCGAATGCGTCAACCCGGTTGCGGCCATCATGACAGCGGAAAGCCAGAGCAATATCATGCGCCGATTAACTCGCGCCCGATCAGCATACGCCGGATTTCATTCGTCCCCGCGCCAATATCGAGCAGCTTGGCATCGCGGTAAAAGCGTTCGACCGGCCAGTCCTTTGTGTAGCCAGCGCCGCCCAAGGCCTGGATGGCTTCGTTCGCAACCTTTACAGCGCTCTCGCTCGCCAGCAGTATCGCGCCTGCAGCATCGAAACGCGTCGTCCGCCCTGCGTCGCAGTTCTTCGCGACCTGATAAACATAAGCCCGCGCCGAATTGAGCGCGACATACATGTCCGCCACCTTGCCCTGCATCAGCTGGAACGAACCGATCGCTTTGCCGAACTGCTTGCGCTCGCGAACGAACGGCAAAACGACGTCGAGGCACGCCTGCATGATCCCGAGCTGGATTCCGGCAAGCACCGTGCGTTCGTAATCGAGGCCCGACATCAAAATGCCGACGCCACCGTTTACCGGGCCCATGACATTAGCATCGGGCACTTCGCAATCGTTGAAGACGAGTTCCGCCGTCGGCGATCCACGCATGCCCATTTTGTCGATTTTCTGCCCGATCGAAAATCCAGGCATTCCCTTTTCGATCAGGAACGTCGTGATGCCACCCGATCCTTCGCCGGTCTTGGCATAAACGACGAGCGTATCGGCATAGGCGGCGTTGGTGATCCAGAATTTCGTACCGTTGAGGACATAGCCGCCTTGCACCGCCTCGGCCTTCAGCTTCATCGACACGACGTCGCTGCCCGCCCCTGCCTCTGACATGGCAAGCGAACCGACATGTTCGCCGCTGATCAGTTTGGGGAGATATTTCGCCTTTTGCTCAGGATTTGCCCAGCGCGCGATCTGATTGACGCACAGGTTCGAATGCGCGCCATAACTGAGCCCGATCGATGCGCTCGCCCGCGCTACTTCTTCCTGCGCGACAACATGTTCGAGATAACCAAGGCCAAGCCCGCCATCGGCTTCGGCAACCGTGATCCCGTGCAGCCCCAGCGCGCCCATGTCGGGCCAAAGTTCGTCACGCGGAAACCAGTCTTCGGCATCGACCTTTGCTGCCAAGGGCGCGATGCGGTCGGCAGCGAAGCGCGCTGTCGTGTCGCGGATCATGTCCGCAGTCTCGCCAAGAGCAAAGTCGAATTCGTGTGCTGCGCTCATCGTCGGTGCATTCCGTTCTGTCCTAAATCGTGCCTACCGACTGCGCTCGACAGGACAAGGGCGTTTTGCGTTCGGCTCACCGATACGCTGCAATCCAGTCATCGACGCGGCGCTCGAGGATCGACAGCGGCTGCGACCCCGATGCGATCAGGAGGTCGTGAAAGCCTTTGATGTCGAATTTGGCGCCAAGTGCGGCTTCGGCCTTTTTGCGCTGCTCGATGATCTTGATCATGCCGATCTTGTAGCCTGTCGCTTGCCCCGGCAGCGTGATGTAGCGGCGCACTTCCGACCGCGACCGGTCAAGCGGCTGGCGACCGGTTGTGTTGATATAAGCAGTCGCTTCGTCTTCGGTCCAACCCATCGCGTGAAGGCCGGTGTCGGTCACGAGGCGCGCGGCGCGGAACAACTCGGCATCGAGCCGCATGAAATCGGCCGCAATGTCCGGAAACGCATTCATTTCCTTGCACAGCGCCTCGGCATACAGCCCCCATCCTTCACCGAACGCGACGTAGCCGGTCACCGAACGGAACTTCGGTCCGCCGACCTGCCGGATCTGGATGTCGCCCTGCATATTGTGGCCGGGGATCGCTTCGTGACACATGAGGGTGTAAAGCGCCGCCGGGTCCTTGGTATCGCCGACAAGGTGGACATAGGTACGTGCCGGTCGCGCACCATCGGGACTTGGCGGCGATGCATGCGCGGCACCGCCGGCAACTTCGCTGAAGGCCGGTTCGCGGACGACCTCGATCCGATACGCGGGCAGCGTGCCGAAATAGGGGCCGATCAGGGTGCGCGTACGAGCGACAAAATCATTTGACGTTTTCAGATATTCGGCGCGCGCCGCAACGTCATAGGGTCGCGGCGGAAAGAGACGTGTGCGTTCGGCATAAAACGCGCTGCGGTCCTTGAAGCCTGCCTTTTGCGCCAGCGCATCCTGTTCGGCTTCGATCCGCGCGACTTCGGACAATCCCGTCGCGTGGATCTGCTCGGCCGTGAGATCGGTCGTCGTGTTGAGCTTTAGCTCATTGGCATAATAAGCCAGGCCGCCGGGCAGCGAGACAGCACCGACGCGGCCGCTCGGTGCCGTCGGCAATTCGCCGTTC
>JBGSMP010000137.1:0-1933 GCA_041740105.1 Sphingomonadaceae bacterium | reverse complement strand
TCGCACGGGACCGGCTCGAAAAGCGCACAGGTCGGGTCCGCGCGGCGCTTGTAATCGCCCGACACGACAACGCGCTCGCCCGCATATTCGAGCAAAATCTGCGCCGACCCCAGCACATGCCCGGCGGGCACGAACGTCACTTTCACGTCGCCAACGACAACACTCACGCCATAGCCGACCGGATGCCCCGCCTGCTCGCCATAGCGCACGCCCATGATCGCCAGCGTCTCAGGCGTCGCCCACACCGCGCCATGCCCGCCGCGCGCATGATCGGCATGACCATGCGTGACGAGCGCACGCGTAACGGTGCGCGAAGGGTCCACCCATGCATCGGCGGGGGGAATGTAAATGCCGTGGCTGTGCGGTTCGATCCATGCGCCTAATCGTGTCATCGTGCCTATATGGCGCGGATGCCCCCCGATTCCCACCTTCCCGACGTGCTGACCGACTGGTTCGCGACTAAAGGCTGGGCCCCGCGTCGGCACCAGCTCGAAATGCTCAGCAGTGCGCGGGCAGGGCGGCATGCATTGCTCGTTGCGCCGACGGGATCGGGCAAAACGCTCGCCGGGTTCATGCCGACACTGGTGGATTTGATCGAAAACCTGTTCCCCCGCGCAGGCGGGGGCCCAAACCTCAACAAAGAGTCTGGACCCCCGCCTGCGACGGGGTACGATTGTGAGGGCCTCCACACCCTCTACATTTCCCCCCTCAAGGCGCTCGCGGTCGATGTCCGCCGCAATCTCCTGACCCCGATCGAGGAAATGGGCCTCCCGATCCGTGTCGAAGCGCGCCCCGGCGACACCCCCTCGGACCGAAAGAAACGCCAGCGCGAAAAACCGCCGCACATCCTTTTGACAACGCCCGAAAGCCTGAGCCTTCTGCTCAGCTATCCCGACAGCCTGACGCTTTTCGAAAACCTGAAAACAGTCGTCATCGATGAAGTCCATGCCTTCGCCACCGGCAAGCGCGGCGATCTGCTCAGCCTGTGCCTCGCGCGCTTGCAGACCATTGCCCCCGATTTTCGCCGCGTCGCGCTGTCTGCCACGGTTGCCGACCCAGACGCCTATCGCGCCTGGCTTGCCCCTTATGGTGACATCGATGCCGTGACCGTGGTTCAGGGCGACAAAGGCGCCGACCCCGACATCGCGATCCTTTTGCCCGAAGGGCGCGTGCCGTGGGCGGGGCATTCAGGCCGCTATGCCGCACCGCAGGTGATGGCGCAGATCGAAGCGCACAACACGACGCTGATCTTCTGCAACACGCGCGGGCTTGCCGAACTGATTTTCCAGGATTTGTGGAAAGTGAACGAAGGCCGCCTGCCGATTGCGATCCACCATGGCAGCCTCGACATCGAAGCGCGGCGCAAGGTCGAAAGCGCGATGGCCGACAACAAGCTGCGCGGATTGGTCGCTACGGCCAGCCTCGATCTCGGTGTCGATTGGGGCAATGTCGATTGCGTCATCCAGATGGGCGCGCCAAAAGGGTCGTCGCGCCTGCTCCAGCGCATCGGCCGTTCGAACCACCGTCTCGACGAACCCAGCGAGGCGATCCTCGTGCCGGGCAATCGTTTCGAATATCTCGAAGCCCGCGCGGCATTGGATGCGGTCGAATCGCGCGAGCTCGATCCCGATATCTTTCTTGCCGGCAGCCTCGATGTCCTCGCCCAGCATCTGATGGGCGTCGCCGCCGCGCAACCCTTCCAGGCCGACGCCATGTTCGCCGAAGTCACGACAGCCGCCCCCTACCGTCACCTCCCGCGCGCCACCTTCGATCGCATCCTCGCCTTCATATCCACCGGCGGCTATTCCCTGAAAGCCTACGACCGCTACCGTCGCCTCACCGAAACCGCCGACGGCCGCTGGCGCCTCGTCCACCCCCGCCTCGCCCTGCAGCACCGCCTCAACGCCGGCGTCATCGTCGAAGCGCCCACCAT
>JBGSMP010000129.1:0-1961 GCA_041740105.1 Sphingomonadaceae bacterium | reverse complement strand
CGCACCCAGCCTTGCAACAGCGCATCGACATCGATGTCGCCTCCGCCGGGCGGTGCCTGGAGCCCGGCGACCGCGCGTTCGGGTCGCAGGATCGGCAGGCGCTCAAGCAACTCGGGACCAGTGAGCCGCTTCGTCCCGGTGATTTCCAACGCGAGTTTGTCAACCAGGGCTACCCGATCTGCATCAGCGAACCATACCGCATCACGCGGGCGCAACAGAGGCACGTCTGCAAATCCGGAGCCTGCATCTTTGAAGAAAGCCGACGATGCTTGTGTCATTTCCCGCACGACAGCATTGCCGTAACCAGGTGCGAAATAGGCAGCGGAGCGACCAGTCGCGTGGTATCCTGGCGCTGTTTCGGCTTCGAGCACCAGAACCCGCGCCGTTTTAGAAAGTGCAGCGGCTGCCGCGATTCCTGCGATGCCGGCGCCAAGAACAATGACATCAAAATCGGGCATGGTTACTCCGGAAGAACCTGATTGAAACACGTATACCAAATGTATACCAGCTAGACAACGGAGGCGTCGATGATCATTGACAGGAGGCGCAGCGCAGATGTCAAACACTGAAACCAGTCAGACCCCTGCAGTCTTCCCCGCGCAGGCTTCCGTGATTCAAGCACTCATTGCGGCAGAACAGTTGCCCGGCGCCTATGCTGAAACTGTCGATCGTCACTGGCGTCCGATCGCCGCCGATATCGCTGCCGCCGCAAAAACCAGGGGCCACCCGTTGGTGATCGGTATCAACGGATCGCAGGGCAGCGGCAAATCGACCCTGTGCCAATGCCTTGAACTCCTGTTGGACACTGAGCATGGCTTGCAAGCCGCGACCCTTTCGCTTGACGATCTCTATATGACGCGCAGCGAACGCAAGGCGCTGGCCGCAACCGTGCATCCCTTGCTGATGACAAGGGGGGTTCCCGGGACGCATGATGTCGCGCTCGGCGCGGCGGTCATTGCCGACGTTCGGGCGGGCCGAACGGGAATGCGGCTCCCTCGCTTCGACAAGGGCCGCGATGACCGGATCGCCGTCGTCGACTGGCCTGTCGTAGAATCGAAGATCGACATCCTGTTGTTCGAAGGCTGGTGCATCGGAGCGACACCGCAACTGCCTGCGGCACTGACTCATCCGATAAACTGCCTTGAGCAGGCAGAGGATGCCGAAAGCCGCTGGCGACACCATGTCAACGCGGCGCTGGCGGGACCCTATCGCGAGCTGTTCGCACCGCTAGACCTGCTCGTGATGCTGGCCGCACCGCGCTTTGAGGTCGTGCTAGGGTGGCGGCTCCTGCAAGAGCACAAACTGCGTGCCCGGACCGGCCAAGGTATGAGCGCCGCGGCGGTTGAGCGCTTTGTCATGCACTTCGAGCGGCTAACCCGGCACATGCTGTCCGCGATGCCCGATCAGGCGGATATCGTGGTCCGGCTCGGCGAACGCCATGATGTGACCGGTTTGCGTTTCGCGCCTGGTAGCAGCGCACGCTAGCCAGCGCCCCACGCAACCGCCAAAAAAAACTGTACGCGTTCACAAACACACGAGCAGGTCTATCCTTGGTCGACATTGCTGATAAGCTCGACCGCGTGAACGATTCGCAAGCGCCGATCTCAATCCAGCTGGATGCGCGCCTCTCACTCCAGAATGGATTGACGGCGTCGGCAACGCTGTATTTGCCCGATCCGCTGGTGCGGTCGCCCGCGCTGGTTTGCCTGACCGTTTATGGTGCCGATTTCAATCACCAATGGGCCATGACCAATGCGGTTGCCGGGTTTGCAGTAGCCATCCTCGACCTGCCGGGACGCGGCGAATCCGAAGGTCGCCCGGCATTTATGGATGACGGTCCTTTCGGCTCCGAAGCGATCGCGTGGGTCGCGGCGCAGCCTTGGTGCGATGGCCGCGTCGCAATGTTCGGCGGGTCGTACAGCGGCATCAACCAATGGGCGACGGCGATGCACGCACCGTCG
>JBGSMP010000110.1:0-2483 GCA_041740105.1 Sphingomonadaceae bacterium | reverse complement strand
AATGGAGACCCTGAACAATGGATCGGCAGGAATGGCGGATATCGACGCGCTGAAAAGCAAGCCCTGGCAATCCATGGAGCTGCCCGCCGATGCCGCGATTCTCGAGCCGAAGGGTATGGTCGTTATTTCCAAGGGTGCTGTTTGATGATTAACGATCTGAAATCGAAACTCCAATCGGATCCGCCTAAATTTCATTTTTGGAGCGGCGATGCGAAGGTTGGGGGTATGGGTCCCGGCCAGCTAAAACTTATTGAAGCATGTCTCGAAAATGCAAGGTCAAACGATCGTGTCGTATTGGAAACAGGGGCAGGCCTATCAAGCGTTTGGATGCTTTCACTGGGCTTCAGGGTCCATTCATTTGTAATGAATGAAGACGTGATCAGTAAAATATACGATTATCTCTTAGATGCTCCAGATCTATCGAACAATTGGCAGCCCCACCCCGGTCCCTCCGAATTGACGCTGCCCCCTTGGGCGCTAGCAGGTCGCTGAAAAAGCAGTCTGCGTAGGATCGTATTCTCTCAGGTGGCGCTTGGGAACTGGGTCGAGTTGGGGCTTTGCCTTTGTTCGTCGGCTCAGGCGGCAAGCAGCCTGGGTAGTTTGGCGAGATTGAAGGCGGCCATGTTCAACGTGAATTGTGCGGCGACTTTGCCGACGCCGCGCAGCATCGTCTTGGCGATCTGGCCGACGGTCTTGCCCCAGCCGAACGGTTCCTCGACCTGCTTGCGTTTGCGCTGGCTGACCGCATAGCCGGGGTGTCGCGTGGTGCGCTTATCGATTGCCGACCGTTTCGATTTGGCGGCAACGTGGGGCGTGACGCACATATCCCGCAGCCTCGCCACGAAGCTCCTGTCGTCGTAGCCCTTGTCGGCACCCAGCGTCAGGCGTCGTTCCGACCCGGGGTCCTGTCGCTCGATCATTGCGAGCGCGGCTTCCCGCTCGGCGGTCCCCGTCGCGTGTGTGAGTTCGGTCCCGACGACGAAGCCGTTGCGGTTCTCCATCAGTGCATGTCCCATGTAGCAGAGCTGCGCCGGCTTGCCGCGACCCTTGCGGAACAGGCGTGCGTCCGGATCGGTGAGAGACGCATGCGTCGCGTTCGACCAGGCGTTGCCACGCCAATCGCGCTCGATGTTGCGGCCGATGCGCTCGTTCGTGGTGTCGGTCGGTTTCATCGCGGTGTCTTTCGTCTGGGTGTTGCCGGTGCTGGGCTGCGCTTCTGGCGGGGAGCCGTCCTCATCGGGTGGCGGCCGACTGTCAGAAGGAGGCACCTTCGGCTTGAAACTCTTGAACGAGGCCCAGGCTTCGACCAGCGTGCCATCGACTGAAAAATGATCGTCCGACAACAGTGGCGCGACCTTCTCATGCGCCAAGATTGCCGCGAGGAATTTTTGCGCGATGTCGGTGTTCAACAATCGGTCGCGGTTCTTCGAAAACACCGTGGGAACCCAGACCGCATCGTCGATGCTTAAGCCCACGAACCATCGGAACAGCAGGTTGTAGTGCAGTTGCTCCATCAGCTGGCGTTCGGAGCGGATCGAGAACAGGATCTGCACAAGGCTCGCCCGCAGCAACCGTTCCGGCGCGATCGAGGGGCGGCCTTCACCAGCATAAAGTTCGTCGAAATCCGCATCGAGCGTTGCAAGTGCCGCGTTCACGATCTCGCGGATCTTGCGCAGCGGGTGGCGCGCCGGGATGCGCTCCTCCAGGTTCACGTAGCTGAATAGCGAGCCGTTCTGGGTATCTGATCCGCGCATCGAGTCCTCCATGCAGGAGCCTCGATTGGAATCATATTCGCGTGTTCGCGTCGAATGGAAGGTTTTTCAGCGGCCTGCTAGGGAACCTCTGAACTACACGCCATTCGGCGATGTGAACTTGCGTTGGCGACGTTTTGCCTCTTGGAAGCGGGTTTTATGCGTCGGCAATCGCCGCGTGCGGGGCCGATTTGGCCCCGTCGGCATCATGCGGACGCAAGTCTCCTGCGCGCCAGAAACAGGTTCGCCAGTGCCAGCAGCGTGAACACCTGGGCACCGTTCTTGGCGATGCCGCGATAGCGCGCCCGGCGATACCCGAACTGACATTTGAGGACACGGAACACGTGCTCGACCTTGGCACGGATCGCACCGTGTTTGCGGTTGCGCTTTTTCTGCGATGACGAGAGCCGGCGACCGGGCTTGCGTTGATCTTTCACCGCCCACAGCACGCCAGCGGCCCGTGCGGCTCGCTTCTTTTTCTCGTTGACGTAGCCCTTGTCGCCGAACACCGCCCGGTCGTCCTCGCGGATCAGATTGTCCATCACCCTGGCGTCGTGGACGCTGCCCGTCGTCACGCCAGCGGTATGCACGAGACCGCTGTGAACATCGACGCCGACATGCGCCTTCATCCCGAAATACCACTGATTGCCCTTCTTCGACTGGCTCATCTCGGGGTCGCGCGTGCGCGCCTCGTTCTTGGTCGAGGGCGAGGCCGCGATCAGCGTCGCGTCC
>JBGSMP010000095.1:0-4880 GCA_041740105.1 Sphingomonadaceae bacterium | reverse complement strand
AAGCCGTATTTGGCGTCATAGGCATAGTCGGCATGGCCAGGGCGATAGGCTTGCGCCACGTCCGCATAATCCTTTGACCGCTGATCGACATTTTCGATCATCAGGCTGATCGGCGTGCCCGTCGTCCGGCCTTCGAACACGCCCGACAGGATGCGCACCTGATCGGGCTCCTGCCGCTGGGTCGTAAAGCGCGACGTGCCCGGACGGCGCTTGTCGAGGAGGGGCTGGAGATCGGCCTCGCTCAGCGCCAGCCCCGGCGGACAGCCATCGACGACTGCACCGAGCGCAGGCCCGTGCGATTCACCCCATGTCGTGAAGTGGAACAGATGCCCGAAGCTGTTGTGGCTCATGCAGCTTTACGAGAGTCCGCCACAATTTCCCGCCAACCAAAGAGCATGCCTTCAATCGAAACGTCCTCGTCCAACGTTTCCCAATGAATGCCACTGGGCGATATGAAGAAATCTTGGCGTGCTTTCGCAGACCCATTGAGGAGGCGCGGATACCAGACCAGTGGCACGCCCAATGTGCGCCCGTCACTCAGCGTGACCCACATCGAGTCATCGTCAAAGCGAACATCAGTCGCTTTCGGCAAAGAAGGTGTTCCACGCATCAATCAGATCCTCACGACGCCTTGTGGCAATTTCCCGCGCCAATCGCAACTCTTGCGCTTTTAGCCCGTCATTGCGCGCCAGACGAACATCAGGCGTTAGCCAGAATTTCGCGTCTGCACCTGCACGAGCGACGTGGATGTGCACGGGCTCGCGCGGGAGCCCCTCATGAGCGTAGAAGTGGAAGCGTAAGCCTTCTTCACTAAATATTTTCGGCACTGCTCCGTCCCTTGGGACTGTGACGACGTCATGGCCGTCACATGCCCGATGATAGATTAGTCAGGAAAACGCGAGAAGCGCAGGTGACCTTATGCCAGCGCAATGTCCGGCGCGTCTTCGGCTTTCATGCCGACGATATGATAGCCGCTGTCGACATGGTGCGTTTCGCCGGTGACGCCGCTCGCCAGATCGCTGAGCAGATACAGCGCCGCGCCGCCGACATCTTCGATGGTCGTGTTGCGTTTCATCGGTGCGTTGAGCTCGTTCCATTTCAGGATCAGGCGGAAATCGCCGATACCACTGGCGGCAAGCGTCTTGATCGGGCCGGCGGAGATGGCGTTGACGCGGATATTGTCGCGGCCCAGATCGACGGCGAGATATTTGACGCTGGCTTCGAGTGCCGCCTTGGCGACGCCCATGACGTTGTAATGGGGGATGACGCGTTCGGCGCCGAGATAGCTGAGCGTAATCATGCTGCCTCCGCCGGTGCCCGTTTCGGGATCGAACGCGGGCATCATGGCGGCGGCGCGCGTCGCGACAGCGGTAAACGAATAGACACTGATGTTCATCGTCATCAGAAATGTCTCGAGCCCGACATCGCAGTAGCGCCCGCGCAGCGCTTCCTTGTCGGTATAGCCGATGGCATGCACGATGAAATCGATTGTCGGCCAGCGGGCGGCAAGCGTTGCAAAAGTCGCATCGAGCGCTGCCATATCCGACACGTCACAATCGATCAGAAAGTCGCTGCCCAGACTGTGCGCCAGCGGGCGCACGCGCTTTTCGAGTGCTTCGCCCTGATAGCTGAAGGCAAGGTCGGCCCCGGCTTCGCTTAGTTTCTGGGCAATCCCCCATGCAAGGCTGCGCTCGTTGGCGAGCCCCATGATAAGCCCGCGCTTTCCGCTCATCAATCCGCTCACTCAGGCCTCCGTCACATTATTATCATGTGCCTTTAGGCGTTTGGGCACAGGTTCCGCCAGAGCCGCGTTCAGATGCGCGCCGATGACAATCCCCAGCCCAATAAACCAAAAAAACAATAAAGCGACTATCACCCCTGCAAGACTGCCATAGGTCAGCGCATAATCGCTGAACCGTGCGATGATCAGTGGCAGCAGCGTCAGCGCGCCGAACCACCATAGCGCGATGAAAAGCGCGCCGGGCCATTTGGGAAACTTGCCGAACCGGTAGTGACTGGGCGTGAGCGACCAGATCAACAGATAGAGTGCAAACCAGATAATCAGGAGCGGGATGAGCTTCGAAAGCCCGATCCACGAGGCAACATCGTCGGCGAAAGGTACGAGCCGGTAAACAAACTGTTCGGCCGCCGCGAGAAAGACCTGCGCGGCAAACGCCAGCATGACGAGGACGACCGACATGATGATGATGGCCATCGACGTCAGGCGGTAATGCCAGAACGGATTCGAAAACGGCGTGCCATAGGCGCGGCGAAGGATATCGCGGATCGTTTCGATAAAGCTGGCGACGGTCCATAGCCCCACGCCCGCGCCGAGCCAGAGCAGGATTCCGGTGCGCGCGGTCAGTACGTCATAAATCGGTTGCTCGAGCAGCGTTGCCACGCTCGGTGGCAATGTTTTCAAAAATGTCGCCACCGCGCGCATCGTGTCGGCGCCGCGCCCGAACAGGCTGGCCAGCGCGGCCGTCACGATGAAAAACGGAAAAAGCGTCAGTAGCGTCAGATAGGCAAGATTGCCTGCGTGAATGAAGCCGTCCTTGAACACGCCGGTCACGACGCGCTTCAATATTTCATAAACTTTGCTGCCCGGACCCAGTTCGTCGAGCGCGCGGCCGATCGGATGTCGACGCCGTTCCTCGGGAGACTGGGGGGATACGTCCTGCATGCCGGGTTAAACCCCGAGCTTCTCACGCGGGTTTCCAAGCAATGCACGATTGTCTTCTGCCCATGCCGTCAGGGCGGCATCAGGCGCAGGCAGGATAATCTCCAGCGTGACCAGCTGGTCGCCGCGGATGCCAGATTTGCCGGTAAACCCCTTGCCTTTCAGGCGCAGTGTCTGCCCCGATGACGATCCGGCGGGGACATTGAGCATCACTGGGCCATCGACCGTCGGCACGCGGACCGGACCACCGAGAATGGCTTCGGCGAGGGTGACGGGCAAATCGAGACGGACGGCGTCACCATCGCGCCGGTAAAAGGGATGCGCGCCCACCTGGATCGTGACGATCGCATCGCCCGCGCCAGCAGGGCCGGGTTCGCCTTTGCCGGCAAGCCGCATCTGGGTGCCGTTCTCGGCACCTTGCGGCAGTTTGAGATCGATCGTTTTGCCGTCGGCGAGCGTGATCCGCTGCGGGCGACCGGCGGCGGCATCCTCGAACGAAACCGACAGACGATAGGCGGTATTGGCGCCTTTTTGCGGTGGTGCCGCACGCCCACCAAAGCCGCCGCGTGCCGCCCGTCCGCCGAACAGCCCTTCGAATATGTCGCCGAAATCAGCGCCGCCGCCAGCGCCCGGATTGAAACCGCCGCCGCCGCCACCATTGCCGAAACCAAAAGGTGCCGCCGGATTGCCGTCGCCATCGATCTCGCCACGATCAAAGCGCGCGCGTTTGTCCTTGTCCGACAGCAGATCATAAGCAGCCGTGACGCGCGAGAAGCGCTCCGCCGCTGCCTTGTCCTTGTTGGTATCGGGGTGCAGTTCCTTGGCGAGCTTGCGATAGGCTTTCTTGATGTCGGCATCGCTTGCGCCGCGCGCCGTGCCGAGCGTTTGATAAGGGTCTGCTGCTGCCATGCGGCGTCAGTTATGGCCTGCGACGGACTCTAGCAAGGGCTCGACATCGACCGACACCCGCATCGTCCGCGCGCCCGAGCCGAGAAAGATGCCGTCGATCGGCGCAATTTCCGAATAATCGCGGCCGATCGCGGTAACGATATGGTCGCCCGCCATCCAGATGCCATTGGTTGGATCGACGCCGACCCATCCGCGCTCGGGGCCACACCAAAACAGCACCCAGGCATGCGTTGCGTCCGCACCGACCAGCCGTTCCTGCCCCGGCGGCGGAATCGTGCGTAGATAGCCCGAGACATAAGCAGCAGGCAGCCCGGCCGAGCGCAGTCCCGAAATCATGATCTGGGCAAAGTCCTGACAGACGCCGCCGCGTTTGGCGAACGCTTCGGACGGGGGCGTGTCGGTCTTGGTTGCGTCGGTGTTGAAATCAAAATCGCGCTGGATGCGGCAGGCAAGGTCGATCGCAGCGTCGAGGCAACCGCGCGACGGATCGAGGCTGCCCGCGCAATAATCGGCGATTGCCGGGTCGAGGGCAATCATCGGTGAGGGGAACAGATAATTTGCCGGGGACGCTGCGGAGACATCGCGACTTTCGCGGGCTTGGCGCGCCACCGTGGCAAGGTCGGGATCGTTGCTGCGGATATCGGGGATCATGCGATCCACGTCGACCAGCGCATGGCTTACGATGCGCAGATCGGTCACCGCTTCGGGGATGACCAGCCGCGTGACGTTGGCAAGCGAGGCATCGGCGCGACCGAACGAGAATTCGCCCGATGGAATCGTTGCAAGGCTGTGTTCGATCAGCGTCTGCCCTGACCAGATGATCGGCTTCAGCCGCAAGTTGCAGCGCGCGAACCGCACCGGCACGGCATAGGTGAAGCGTGTTTCGTGACTGATGCGATATCTCACGCCAGCGTCAGTCCCTGAGCGCGAAGCGGTTCGCCGCCGCGCAGGAAGAAGCGATTGGCAATCGCGTCCGAAATGGCAAGCAATTGGTTTTCAAGGCTTTTAACGGCATGATCGTCGAGCGTTGCGGCGGACAGCGTAGCGAGTTGCGCGACAAGCGCATTGGCGCGTTGCTGCTGGGCTTCGGCCATGCCGTCATCGGACAGGCGGGGCAGGGCGCTAAGGTGCGCGGCCATCGCTTCGACCTGAAACGCCAGACTCCGCGGGTTGCTGGTATCGAGCGCCACGAGATCGCGCACGGCAATCGGCGCCAGACCGGTCGGATAACGTTGCCGGTAACCGATGGCGCTGTTGGCAAGCTCGAGCAGGGCGGACAGATCGTCGGCAC
>JBGSMP010000044.1:0-6660 GCA_041740105.1 Sphingomonadaceae bacterium | reverse complement strand
GATGGAGCGCAGCCTGTCTGAGGCGCTGGCGGCGGTCACGATAAGCGATGCCGCGATCGCTGACTCGCTCGCACAAGCCCGCGCGATGTGGCAATTGCGCGAAAGCATCTCGCCAGCGCAGGCAGCGGACGGCGGCGGCATCAAGCATGACATTGCCGTGCCGGTCGCGAGCGTGGCCGCGTTCATCGATGAAGCGTTGGCCGCAGTTGCAGTCGCATTCCCCGGCATTCGTCCGGTGACGTTCGGGCATCTGGGCGACGGCAATCTGCATTTCAACTTTTCGGCAGTGCAGGGGGCGGATCAGGCGGCGTTTCAGGCGAGCGCGCCGCGCCTCAATGCCATCGTGCATGATATCGTCCGCGCCTATCGCGGCACGATATCGGCCGAACACGGCCTCGGCGTCCTGCGCCGTGATGAAGCCGATGCGCACCGGTCGCCGGTCGAGCGCGGCCTGATGCGCGCGATCAAGACCGCGCTCGATCCACGGGGGATCATGAACCCCGGAAAGATGATGCCATGACCGATGCTCTGCCGCGCAAAAGCGGATCGGCGATCTTCATTCTTGTGACGATCTTTATCGATGCGATCGGCTTTGGCTTGATCATGCCCGTGCTGCCGCAGCTGCTGATGCGCGTGGGGCAGATCGAGCTTTCGGAGGCGATCGGGATCGGCGCGTGGATGGGGCTCGCGATGGCATTGGCGTCATTCGTCGCAGCGCCGGTGCTCGGAAACTTAAGCGACCGGTTCGGGCGCAGGCCAGTTTTGCTGGTTTCGCTTGCCGGTCTGGCGGTCGATTACGTGCTGCTCGCATTTGCCAACACCCTGCCGCTCGTCTTTCTCGGCCGTGTCGTGTCAGGCATATTCGGCGGCAGCTACGCAACCGCAATGGCGGCGATTTCTGACATCACGCCGCCCGACGAGCGCGCGAAGACTTTCGGCCTGGTCAGCGCGGCATTCGGCGTCGGTTTCGTGCTGGGGCCGGCCATCGGCGGCTTGCTCGGCGAATATGGCGACCGCGCACCGTTCATTGTTGCCGCAGCGATGGCCGGCCTGAATTTTCTCTATGGCCTGATCGTTTTTCCCGAAACCTTACGCCCGGAAAACCGCCGCGCGTTCAGCTTTGCCCGCGCCAATCCGCTCGGCGCCCTGAAAGCAATGCGCGCGCTGCCGGGGATGACGAATGTCGCCGTCGTCCTGATCATGTGGCAGATCGCGAGCCTTGTTTATGCGGTGACGTGGAGCTTTTACGGCATCGCGCAGTTCGGCTGGTCGCCCCGAATGATCGGGATCAGCCTTGCCGCTGTGGGGGTCACGATTGCGATCAGCCAGATTTTCATCACCGGGCCCGCCGTCAAGAAATTCGGCGAGCGCGACGCAGCGACGATCGGGCTGGTCGTCGCGATCGGTGGCTTTGTGACCTATGCTTTTATCACCGAAAGCTGGATGGCGTTTGCGGCGATGGCGTTCATTGCGTTGCAGGGGCTGGTCCAGCCCAGCCTGATGGCGATGCTGTCGCGCCGCGCGACGGCCGACACGCAAGGCGAAGTGCAGGGGATTTCGGCGATGGCGCTGGGGCTTGGCTCGATCGTCGCGCCGCTCGTGCTGACGACGCCGATGGCCTATTTCACGAGCGCCGAAGCGCCCGTCTAT
This sequence comes from Sphingomonadaceae bacterium, assembly GCA_041740105.1. Taxonomy (GTDB): domain Bacteria; phylum Pseudomonadota; class Alphaproteobacteria; order Sphingomonadales; family Sphingomonadaceae; genus Sphingomonas_O. The sequence goes on along the minus strand of JBGSMP010000044.1, from coordinate 5,010 downwards.
TTCCCGGGCGCGCCTTATCTGATTGCGGCAGGATTCGGGCTGGTGACGCTGGTCCTGCTGCGGCGGTTGCCGCGGGTAGCCGTGAGCGACTTGCAGGCTTAAACGCCGACAAACTGTGGCGAACCGTCATGCTCGCGTGCGATCAAATCCCGCCGACGGTGCTTTCGCGGCCTGTCTCTAAAAGGCCCGCCTGAAGCGCGCTTACGCAAGCATCGAGCCGGTCCTGCTCGGTCGACCTGACGACAAAGTTCGCGCCGACCTTGCCATCGCGGAAAAACGGGTAGCTGCCGATCTGGCAGCCCTGATGCGCTTTCTCGGTGACGCGCAGCAAGTCAGACACTTCGCTTTCGGCAACCCAGCAACCGACTGTTTCGCTGAGCAGCGGCTTGCCGCCCTCGAGTGTTCCCGACAGCGCTTCGAGCATCATCGAGGTGATATGCGGGACGCCGGCCATGATGAAGACATTGCCGTGGCGGATGCCCGGCGCGCCCGACATGCGGTTTTCGATCAGAGTCGCCCCTTCGGGCACGCGCGCCATCCTGAGCCGTGCTTCGGTCGCGCCGCCGCGCGTTTCATAATAGCTTTGCAGAACCTCGACGGCCTTGGGGTGATGGACGACCGCGACGCCCAGCGCCTTGGCGATTGCATCGACCGTGATGTCGTCATGCGTCGGCCCGATGCCGCCGGTCGTGAACAGATAATCGTTGCGCGTGCGAAGCTGGTTGACGGCTTCGATGATCGCGTCCTCGATATCGGGCACCACGCGCACTTCGGCCAAGCGGATGCCCTGCAGGTTCAGCCACAGTGCGATCTGCGCGATATTCTTGTCCTGCGTCCGGCCCGACAGGATTTCGTCGCCGATCACGCACAGGGCGGCGGTATAAATGCGGTCCGATGTCATGCGTTGCCCGTAGCGGGATAAACGCCACTCGCAAAGTGCGTCGGGCGCGATTATGTGGCACACATGACAACTTATGTAACCGCGTCCGCCGATGCCCATGCCGCGCGCGATGGCACGATCAAACTGCACGGCCCCGAAGGTTTCGCCGGGATGCGCGCGGCGGGAAAACTCGCGGCCGAAGTACTCGATGCGCTGATCGCGCATGTCGTGCCCGGTGTCACGACCGGCGAGCTCGACGATATCGTGCGCACGCACATGATCCGCGAGGGCGCGATCCCCGCGACGCTCGGCTATCGCGGCTTCACGCACAGCTGTTGCACGTCGATCAATCACGTCGTGTGTCACGGCATTCCTGGCGACAAGAAGCTGCGCGAGGGGGACATCGTCAACATCGATGTGACGACCATTCTCGATGGCTGGCATGGCGACACCAGCCGCATGTTCCTCGTCGGTGACGTGCCGATCAAGGCGCGGCGGCTGGTCGACGTAACCTACGAATGCCTGATGCTCGGGATCGAACAGGCGCGGCCCGGCAATACGATGGGCGACGTCGCCCACGCGATCCAGCGCCATGCCGAGGCCAACCGCTACGGCGTCGTCCGCGATTTCTGCGGGCATGGGCTGGGACGGCTGTTCCACGATGCGCCCGAAGTCGTGCATGCGGGACGCCCCGGCACGGGCCCCGAGCTGCGCCCCGGCATGTTCTTCACGATCGAGCCGATGATCAACATCGGGCGCCCCGATGTCAAAATGCTCGACGACGGCTGGACCGCGGTCACGCGCGACAAGACATTGTCGGCGCAGTTCGAACATTCGATCGGCATTACCGAGTCGGGTTGCGAGATCTTTACGAAGAGCCCGTCGGGGCTGGATCGGCCGCCTTATTGACGACGTAACTGCCCAAAAAACGGGCAACCCCCTCGACTCTGCTTAAAGCCAGTGCAACTCTGCGGATAGTTCATGCCGCGGCGCACAGCGATGTTGCATCGCAGCGTTTGGCACGGTTATTGATACGTCACGGCAGGGGTCATCCATGAAAAAAATCGAAGCGATCATTAAACCGTTCAAGCTCGACGAAGTGAAGGAAGCGCTTCACGATGTCGGCGTCAGCGGGATCACCGTGACCGAGGCCAAGGGCTTCGGGCGGCAAAAGGGGCATACCGAACTGTATCGCGGCGCCGAATATGTCGTCGACTTTTTGCCCAAGGTGAAGCTCGAAATCGTCGTGGATGATGCGATGGCCCCGCGCGTCGTGGAAGCGATCGCGGCGGCTGCACAGACCGGCCGCATCGGCGACGGCAAGATCTTCGTAATCCCGGTCGAAAGCGCGCTGCGCATCCGCACCGGTGAAACCGATTCAGACGCACTTTAGTTCAAACGAAAAAGGCACAGACACATGGCGACGTCACCCAAGGACATATTGAAGCGCATCAAGGACGAGGAAATCGAATGGGTCGATGTCCGCTTTACCGATCCCAAGGGCAAGTGGAAGCATCTGACGATGGTTTCCTCGGTGATCGGCGAAGATGAACTGACAGACGGGCTGATGTTCGACGGGTCGTCGATCGAAGGCTGGAAAGCGATCAACGAGAGCGACATGATCCTCATGCCCGATCTCGATGCAGTCTATGTCGATCCGTTCAGCGCAACGCCCATGATGATCATTTTCTGCGACATCGTCGAGCCATCGACCGGCGAGCTTTACAGCCGCGATCCGCGCTCGACTGCCAAGCGCGCCGAAGCCTATCTGAAATCGACCGGCATCGGTGACACGGTCTATGTCGGCCCCGAAGCCGAATTCTTCATGTTCGACGATGTGCGCTTCGGTCAGGGCTATAACGAAAGCTATTTCCATATCGACGATATCGAACTGCCGACCAATACGGGCACGAAATATGAAGGCGGCAACATGGGCCATCGCCCGCGCGCCAAGGGCGGCTATTTCCCCGTGGCGCCAGTCGACAGCGCCGTCGACATCCGCGGCGAGATGGTCTCGACCATGCTCGAAATGGGCTTGCCCTGTGATAAACATCATCACGAGGTTGCCGCCGCGCAGCATGAGCTCGGCCTGACCTTCGGCACGCTGACGCAGACCGCCGACCGGATGCAGATCTACAAATATGTCGTGCATCAAGTCGCGCATGCTTACGGCAAGTCCGCGACGTTCATGCCCAAGCCGATCAAGGAAGATAATGGCAGCGGCATGCACACGCATCTGTCGATCTGGGAAAAGGGCAAGCCGCTCTTTGCGGGCAATGGCTATGCCGGTCTTTCCGACATGTGCCTCTATTTCATCGGCGGCATCATCAAGCATGCCAAGTCGGTGAACGCGTTCACCAACCCCACGACGAACAGCTACAAGCGGCTTGTCCCCGGTTACGAAGCGCCGGTGCTGCTCGCTTATTCGGCGCGCAACCGTTCGGCATCGTGCCGCATTCCTTACGGTGCAGGCGCGAAAGCCAAACGCGTCGAAGTGCGTTTCCCCGATGCAATGGCGAACCCCTATCTCGCTTATGCAGCGCTGTTCATGGCAGGGCTCGACGGGATACAAAACAAGATCCACCCCGGCGAAGCGATGGACAAGAACCTCTATGACTTGCCGCCCGCCGAACTGGCCGAAGTGCCGACGGTCTGCGGTAGCTTGCGCGAGGCGCTTGAATCGCTCGAAGCCGATCACGCCTATCTGCTCAAGGGTGACGTGTTCAGCAAGGACCAGATCGACAGCTATATCGAGTTGAAAATGGCCGACGTCGCCCGCTGGGAAATGACGCCGAGCCCGGTCGAATTCGACATGTATTACAGCGCCTGATCGTCAAGCACGAACGAGTGAAAGGCCCGGGCGCGACGCCTGGGCCTTTTCTTTTGGGGTGAGCTGCGTAACATCGCGACGATGATCAAATCACTCGTCGCGCTCGGATGCGCTTTCGCTCTTGCCACACCCGCGCTGGCGCAGCTTTCCCCCGCGGAAAAGCGGATGACGACCACCGTCGATGCCGAACATCCACGCATGGTCGCGCTGCTCGAAACGCTGGTCAATCAGAACAGCGGGTCACTCAACGTCGCCGGTGTCGAAAAAGTCGGGCAGATGATGCGTGCCGAGCTCGAACCGCTGGGCTTTACGGTGGTGTGGAAGCCGCTGCCGCAAACGCAGCGCGCCGGGCACCTGATCGCCACGCACCGGGGGAAGGGCGGCAAGAAGATGCTGCTCATCGGGCATCTCGACACCGTGTTCGAACCGGCGTCGCCGTTCCAGAAATTCGAGCGGCGCGGCGACAAGGCGATCGGCCCCGGCGCGAACGACAACAAGGGCGGCATGATCGTGATGCTCGCGGCTCTGCGCGCGATGAAAGCAGCAGGCACGCTCGCCACCGCCGATATCGAGATGGTCTTGACCGGCGATGAGGAAGATCCCGGCGACCCGATCGACGTGGCGCGCGCCGACCTGATCGCAGCGGGCAAACGCGCCGATGTCGCGCTCGATTTCGAAAGCCTTGCGATTGTGGATGGCAGGGACATGGGATCGATCGCGCGGCGCAGTGCGGCCAGCTGGACCGTAACGACGAAAGCCAAAGGTGGGCATTCGAGCGGCATTTTTTCGGCGGGCGCAGGCGACGGCGCGATCTATGCGCTGGCAAAGATCGTTGCGGCCTTCCGTGCCGAATTGCCCGAAACGAACCTGACCTTCAACGTCGGCCTGATCACCGGCGGTGTCGAAGCGGCCCTCGGGCCGGGCGGGATCACGGCCACCGCATCGGGCAAGACCAATATCATTCCCGAAATCGCGATTGCGCGCGGCGACATGCGCACGCTGTCGGACGAGCAGAGCGAACGGGTGCGGATGAAGATGCAGGCAATTGTCGCACGCGCGTCGCCCGGAGCGACCGCCGATATCGTGTTCGGCACTGACGGCTATCCGGCCATGGCCCCGACCGATGGCGCGCAGGCGCTGCTGGCGCGGCTGAATATGGTCAACCGCGATTTGGGGCTCCCCGAAATGATGCCGCTCGACCCGATCAGGCGCGGGGCCGGTGACATTGCGTTTGTTGCCAGGGACGTCGACGGGCTCGTCGGGCTTGGTTCGGCGGGGCAGGGCGATCATGCCATCGGCG
>JBGSMP010000032.1:0-4357 GCA_041740105.1 Sphingomonadaceae bacterium | reverse complement strand
CGATGCCGGTGAGCATCCGATAAAGCTGGTGCGCTTCATGAAATCGGTCACCGAAAGCCCCGAGGCAAAGCGCGCGCGGCGGCCCGTCGGCAGGACATGGTTGGGGCCGGCAAGATAGTCTCCGATTGCTTCGGGGGTGTGGCGACCGAGGAAGACCGAACCTGCTTGGCGTATCCGCGCGAACAGTGCGTCCGGATCGGCAATCGCGAGTTCGAGATGTTCCGGCGCGAGACGATCGATGAGAGCGGGGACTTCATCGAAACTTTCCACAATGATGATCGCACCGAAAGCGTCCCAGCTTGCACGTGCCACGGCTTGCGTCGCCAATGTCGGCAATATAACTTCGATCGCAGCGGCCACCGCGTCGGCAAAACGACGATCATCGGTCATCAGGATCGATTGACTCGTCGGGTCATGCTCGGCTTGCGACAGCAGGTCAGCCGCGATCCAGTCGGGGCTGTTTTCATTATCCGCAACCACGAGAATTTCGGATGGCCCCGCAACCATATCGATCCCGACGCGTCCGTAAAGCTGGCGTTTGGCCTCGGCGACCCACGCATTGCCCGGGCCGACGATCACATCGACGGGCGCGATCGTGGCGGTCCCATAGGCCAATGCACCGACAGCTTGTGCGCCGCCGATGCGCCATACTTCGTCGACACCAGCCAGCGCGGCGGCTGCCAGAACGAGCGGATTCGCGTCGCCGCCCGGCGTTGGCGTCACCATCACAAGCCGCTCAACGCCGGCAACCTTCGCCGGAATCGCATTCATCAAGACCGACGACGGATAGGCAGCCCGTCCGCCGGGCACGTAAAGTCCGGCTGCATCAACGGCGTTCCAGCGCGCGCCAAGGCGGACCCCCGCGGCATCGGTCATGTCGCGGTCAGCCGGAACCTGTGCTTCGTGATAGGCGCGGATACGATCGGCTGCGAGCTCGAGTGCGACCCGCAAATCGCCATCGAGTTCGGCCAGCGCCGCATCACAATCGGCGCGTTCGATCCGCCATGGCAGGCTGTGTCCGTCGAACTTATGCGTGAGGTCAGCAACGGCGGTGTCGCCCTCGGCGCGAACACGCGACAGGATCGCCGCGACATCGCGTGATACATCGTCGTCGCTGTCGCGTCGTGCCTCGACCAGCGCGGCAAAGGCGGTTTCAAACCCGGCATCGGACGTCGTGAGCCTGATCATGCCACGGCCCCACGAAAGGCTTCTACGAGCGGTGCAACGTCGTCACGTGTTTTGTATGCGGCACGATTTACGATCAACCGTGCCGAAACCTGTGCAATCACTTCGACTTCGACCAATCCATTGTCCTTCAATGTGCGACCTGACGACACCAGATCGACGATCCGGCTCGACAGACCCAGCGTCGGTGCAAGCTCCATCGCACCGTTGAGCTTGACGCATTCCGCCTGAACCCCGCGCGCTTCGAAATGCTTGCGCGTCAGGTTCGGGTATTTTGTCGCCACACGAACGTGGCTCCAGCCGCGTGGATCGTCCGACGCCGCCATCTGCACGGGTTCGGCGACCGAAATCCGGCAATGACCGATGTGCAGGTCGACGGGGGCGTAAAGTTCGGAATAGTCGAACTCGTCGATGACGTCGGACCCGACGACGCCCAGCTGCGCGGCGCCATGTGCCACAAATGTCGCAACATCGAATGCACGCACGCGGATCAGGCCAATGTCGGGACGGTTTGTCTCGAAACGCAGCCGACGGTCGTCCTCGTCGCCGAACCCTGCCTCGGGCACGATCCCGGCCCGCGCCATCAGCGGCAGGACTTCGGCAAGGATGCGCCCCTTGGGAACGGCAATAATGAGCGGCTGCGACATGACGACGTGGCCCTTATCGGTCGCATGGACAAATGGCCAGTGCGCGCGCATTGGCATCGGCGGATGGCTCCGCTCGAAGCTTTTGCCGGTCAGGTCGATTATTGCCTGAAAAACGATGCGCCAATCACGGCTGCAATCGTCGCCGCACTGGCCGATGCCGTGGACAATAAGACGATGACCGGTGCGCGCGTGCTCGGCTGGACCGGTCATCCAATGTTCGATGCGCTGCCACTGCGGCTCACGGGCGGCGTGCACCATTTGTGGCGGACGGGGCGGGTGCCTGAACTCGTGCCGCTGTTTGAGGGGATAGGGACGCGGCAAGAAAATGCGGCGGCAATGCGCCGTGTTATTGCCAAACAGGATGCGGCACTTTTACCGTGGCTCGACGGCCCGCCGCAAACCAACGAGCCGGGCCGCTCGGCACAGTTGATGGCGGGCCTGCTTGAAATCGCCGCGCGGCATGGACCAAAGCTCGAGATCCTCGAAATAGGTTCATCGGCCGGGCTGAATCTGTTGATCGACCGCTTCCGGATCGACTTGCCGGGGGTCAGCACGGGACCGGCCCACTCGACCGTCCACCTGACGCCCGAATGGCGCGGGCCGCCGCCGCCGACCACGCCGCCCGACATCGTTAGTATCCGCGGTGTCGATATTGTGCCGGTCGATGCAACGACGCCAGCGGGGGCCGACCGATTGCTTGCCTATTGCTGGGTCGATCACACGCAGCGGATCAATCGTCTTGCCCATGCGCTGGCAATTCTCCGCGCGCATCCGCCGCATCTGGAACAGGGCGACGCCGCCGACTGGCTCGAAGCTTGCCTCGCCGAACCCCAAACCGAAGGCGTCACGCGCGTCCTGATGCACTCGATCGTCTGGCAATATATCGACGCGGCGGGGCAGGCACGGATCACGGCCGCAATGGAAGCGGCTGGCGCGCGCGCCACGCCTGACCGACCGCTCGGCTGGGTTCGCGTCGAAGCCGACCGCACGGTGCACCAGCATGATATCCGCATCCAGTCTTGGCCGGGATACGGCAACACAGCTTTGATCGGGCATTCCCATGCCCATGGGTTTTGGGTCGAACGAGTCTAACCCGCCAGAAAGTCGCGCATTGCTGCATTCACGGCGTCGGGCGCTTCCCATGTCACGAAATGCCCGCAGCCATCGACCGGCACGAACGTATAATCGTCGACATAGTCGCCCAAACCATCAAGCAGGCTGGGCCGCAGGGCAAGATCATCCATCGCCCAGATCACCAGCGTCGGCATTTTCACGCTCGGGAACGGCACGTCGAGAAAGGCGGGCCGCTCAGGCGTTTCGTCCATCGCCGGCACCTGAATGCGTGCGGCACGATACCAGTCGATCATTTTGGCCGCTGCCCCCGGAATTTTCCAGTCGGCCATCATGGCGTTGCGATATTCATCGTCCATCGCCGGGCTGCGGCCCCATCCGACGTTTTGCATGATAAGCGCCGCCAATCCCTTGTCGCGGATCAGCGCATCATTCGCCGGATCGCGAAACGCGCGGATGTATTGCGACGCCGCGCGCTGGTCGGGATCGTCGATGACGGCTTTTTGAAACAGGAACGGGTGCGGTGCATTCAGGATGATGCAGCGGTCGACGCGCCCCACCCCGTGCAGCGCGACGCCCCACGCCACAGCTCCGCCCCAATCATGCCCGACAACGGTAAAATTCCCGATACCGAGTGCATCGGCCAGTGCGAAAACATCGGCAGCGATCTTGTCGAAACTGTAATTTTCGACGCCCTCTGGCTTCGACGAATGCCGGTATCCGCGCTGGTCCGGCGCGATGCAGCGGAAATCTTTCGAAAATTCGCCAAGCTGAAACCGCCATGTCCGGTGCGATTCGGGAAAGCCATGAAGGAAAATAAGCACAGGCGCATCGCGCGGCCCGATGTCGACGGTGTCCAGCTCGACGCCCGTGGACAGGGCAATGCGGGTCATGGGGAAGTCGTTCATAGATAACTCACCGTGAGAGGGACTTCAGGGATCGGGATAAATTCCTTGTCATCGCCTGGCACGGTCGGAAAGCGGCCTGCTTTCCAATCCGCTTTTGCTTCGTTGATCCGTTCGCGCGACGACGACACGAAATTCCACCACGCATGGCGCGGCGTCGCAAAAGCAACGCCGCCCATCAGCATGGCCCGCGTTGGTGTCTCGGCGCGAAGGTTCATCACCTGCCCCGGCGCAAGAACATAAAGCGCAAAGGGCTCCAGCATTTGCCCATCGAGCATCGCACGGCCTTCGGTCACGAGGATTGCGCGCTCGTCGGCTTCGGCATCGATCGGCACCGATCCACCTGCCGCGATTACCATATCGGCATAGATCGTCGGCGCGTGGCAGGTCGTTGCGGCGGTCTTGCCCCACAGCGTCCCCATCAGCACGCGGGTCGACGTGGCACCATCCTCGATTAGCGGCAGCGCGTCGGGGCCGACATGCTCGAACGCCGGATCGATTTCTTCCATGCCATCAGGCAGCGCCAGCCACGTCTGCATGCCGTAAAAT
>JBGSMP010000272.1:0-9284 GCA_041740105.1 Sphingomonadaceae bacterium | reverse complement strand
GCATCGACAAAGCGCACGCCGCCTCCCGCCAGCCACGCCAGCTCGTCGGGATCGCTCACATTTTGCCGCCGCCCCTCGGGCCGCATCCGCCGCGGGATGATGGCACCGGCGACGATCGCTGCGAAAAGCAGCGCGATATAGAGGATCAGAAAAGGCTCACCGGTCAGGTCAAAGGGTCCGAGCGACATTGTCATCATCATCCTCCGTGCAGAAATGATACCAGCAGTCCCGATAGGAGCGCAGCCGCGGTCAGCATGGCCGCTAAGGCCCCTCGCTTAACAAATATGCCATCACGCGGATGGACGCGGCGCGCGCGGGGATCGTCAAGCAGACGCTGCGATGCCTTGGGCCACAGGTCTGCGGGGGCGGTCTCGCCGAACACGGCCTCGTAACTTTTCAACGTATCGGCATATTGTTCGAAATAACGCGCCTGTTCGGCATCACCGCCCGCCGTCGGTCCGTGATGCAGCGGTCGCCCCAGAACCTCGGGGCAGAAGCGCTCCCAATAGTCCCGGCTATATGTCAGATGCAGGTGCCAGGCCTGATCGACGGCATCGGATGGCGTGACCGGATGCGGCGCCGTCACGGCGAGAAAGCAAAAGCGTTTATAGTCTTCGATCACCCGCGCGGCGTGGCTTGCCGACCAGCCATTTTCGCGCGCCAGCCGCTGTTCAAAAGACAACGCCGCGTCATCGGCACCGATCGTATAACGGGAAATTGCGATCCAGATCGGATGATCGGGATACGAAGCAGGCAAGTAAGCCGGTTCGTTCATCTGAATTCAGACTAACATGATAGATGATTTATGTCAATTTTTTGCATCCTTTCGCGATGCCACCCGTCGTGCGTTCTCTGCCACCATGAACGTCGCGATCTTCGCCATCAGGGTCAGAGGCATCGCCGCATTAAGCGTGAACTTCAGGGTGGCTCGTCCGGATCGATAGGGTGCCACCTCATTCTCGAAATCCGGCTGGCTCGACAATGGATAGATACTGACGTGCTTTTTGAAGCCCGCAAAATAGGCAACATAAACGCCATGCAGTTTATATGTCGGGATGCCGTAGCTGATTGATTCAGTGGCCTGTGGCATGGCGGCAGCAAGCGTCTGGCGTAACGCGTGCAATGCCGCCTGCGTGTCTTGGGGGAAGCGCGCGATGTAATCGTTAATTGTCGTCGCCACGTTGTTAATCCCGCACCGCCGCTTCGATCGCGGCAACGTCGATTTTCTTCATTGTCATCATCGCCGCAAAAGCGCGTTCAGCTGCCGCACCGCCTGCTGCCATCGCGTCGGTCAGCACGGTCGGCGTAATCTGCCACGACAGGCCCCATTTGTCCTTGCACCATCCGCACTGGCTTTCGGCGCCGCCGTTGCCGACGATGGCATTCCAGTAGCGGTCGGTCTCCGCCTGGTCGGCGGTTGCGATCTGGAAACTGAACGCCTCGCTGTGTTTATACATCGGCCCGCCGTTGAGGCCGATGCACGGGACGCCGCAAATCGTGAAGTCGACGGTCAGCGCGTCACCCGCCTTGCCCATCGGATAGTCCGCCGGCGCGGAGTGGACTGCGTTGACGACGCTGTCGGGAAATGTCGCGGCATAGAATCGTGCCGCTTCTTCGGCAGTGCCGTCATACCACAGGCACAAAGTCGCATGGGCCATTTCATTTTCCTCCCAGCTCGACGACCGGCACAAATCCGCCATAGATCATCCGCATCCCGTCGAACGGCATCGGGTTCTTGGCCGGGTCCATCCGGGGGTCGTTCAGTTCGCCCGACATCATTTTTTCATACGCGACGTCGCGCGTGGCCTTGTCGGGCCAGGTGATCCACGAAAAGACGATCCTTTCGTCGTCCTTTGCCTGGACGGCGCGGCGGAAGTCGGTGACTTTGCCGTCTTTCACATCGTCCTGCCACGCCTCGACGATATGTGTCGCGCCCATTTCCATGAACACCGGGTCGGCCATGGCGGCATGATCGATGAACTTCTGCTTGTCTGCCGTCGGCACGGCAATCACGAAACCGTCGATGTAAGCCATTTTCAGTCTCCTTTGAGGGGGTGGGCGATCGACCAGCGATAACCGAACGGATCGGTCACTTGGCCATAGCGGTCGCCCCAGAACATGTTTTCGAGCGGCATGCTTGCGGTCGCGCCCGCAGCGACGGCGCGGGCAAACCACGCATCGGCATCGTCGACCTGCAAATGCAATGTCAGGCCGCTGCCGCCTGCGACATCGACAGCGTCAGGATCGACATATTCGGGAAATTCGTCGTGCAGCATCAGCGATGCGCCGTTGATGATGACATGCGCGTGCATCAACCGCTTGCCATCCTCGGCCAGCATCCGCCGCTGCTCGACTGCGCCGAATGCCTTGGTGTAAAACTCGATCGCCTCGGCGGCTCGCTTGTCGCCGATCTGGATATGCGGGGTCAGCCCGCCGGTCGGGCCCTGGTCGGGATGTCGTTCCATGTTTCCTCTCCTCGGTTGATGTTTATGCAGGTTCCACTTCAAAATCGGCCAATTGCGCCGCCAGCGCAGCCTTGAACGCCGGTCGCGCCGTGCCGCGTTCGACATAGGCGGCAAGGTTTGGATGCGGCGCAATCAGTTCGGGGGGCGTCGCGGCACGAAGGACGTCGATCATCAGCAGGTCGCCGATTGTAAAGCACCTCTCCAGCCACTCATTGTCGCCGAGCCGTTGCGCCAGCTGGGCGAGCCGCATCTCGAGAATCGGGCGGGCAAGATCCTGCGCCTCGCCTTGCCAGTCCTTGCCGTCGGCAAGCAGGCCCATGAAAAACAACGTCTGCGCAAAGGGCTCGACGCTGTTCAGCGCTGCAAATGCCCAACAGATCGCTTGCGCGCGGGCCTCGGGATCGCGCGGCAGCAGGCGTTCGTCCTTTTCGCCGATATGGATCAGTATCGCGCCCGATTCGAATAGCGTCAGGCCGCCCTCCTTATAAACCGGAACCTGTCCGAACGGCTGGTCGGTCATGAGCTCGGGCGACTTTTTATCCCCCGCGCCACCAACGAGGCGAACGCGATAGGGCAGGCCAATCTCCTCGAGCGCCCAGCGAGCCCGCATGTCTTTGACTCGTCCGCGTGCCATGTCGGGCACCCATTTATAGGCGGTGACTTCAATTTCGGCGTTTGGATCGATAGGCATGGTAATGCTCCTCAGGCTGTCGCTTCGACATGCTTGGCAAAATTGTCGAGAATGGCCTGCCAGCCTTGTCGCTGCATGTCGGCGGCATTTTGGTCCTCTGCGTCGAAGGCGACGCGCACAGTCACGCCATTGTCGCCGGGCGCGAAATCGACCCGCGCATGGCGACCGCCAAATTCATATTCGATCCGTTCGTGCGGCACGATCCGGGTGTAAGTGCCCTCGAAATCGAAGCCGAAACTGCCATCCTTGGCTTCCATCCGCGATGAAAAGGCACCGCCGTCGCGCAGATCGACGGTGGCGTGCGTCGTATGCCAGTCGTCCGACGCCGCATTCCACTGCTTGATGTCTGCTGGCGTCACATAGGCGTCCCAGACTTTGGCGATTGGCGCGTTGATCGGTGTTTCAACGGTGATTTTCATCATGCATCTCCAAAATTGTTCGGCTGGGCGCGGTGCAGCCGCAACGGGCTGGTGTTGACGCGAGCGATCAAGCCGCGCGCCTCAAGGTCGAGCTGGACTGACTTGATCCACCAGCCAGCCTTCGCCCCGCCGGGAAATAGTGCTTCGGGCAGATGCGGGAGCGCGCGCGCCTTGATCTCGGCCACGGTCAGTCCCGGCGGACCATTGGGTATCACCGTCAAAATCGCCTTTTCCATCGCGCCGAATTTGTCGGCGTCGACGCGATAGGTCTTGCCGGGTTGCAAGACATTTTTCACGCTCAGCTTAAGGCTTGGCATTGCTCGTCTCCTTGCTGAAAAGCATCGCGACATAACGCTTCAGATGCATGACGCTGGTGCGGGCAATCGCCGGATCGCCTTTGGCTTTCGCCATGATGAAAGCGCCCTGCAGCACCGCCTGAATATGGTAGGCAAGGTCGAGCGCGGTCGTGCCGAAGTGGATGCCATATCGGTCGATTGCAGCCTGAATATCCTCGGCTAGCCGCTCGGCATAGGCGGTGATGCTCGCGTCGCACGCCGCGCGGATCGCGTCGTTGCTGGCAAATGTCTCCTGAACCATCGTGCCGACAAAACAGGTGAATGTTTCGACGGGTCCGTCGAGCATGGACAGGCGGAAATCGATATGCGCCAGAACCCGCTCAAGCGGATCGGCAACCTGCTGCCACGGCGCGTCGGTGAAGATCCGCGTGCGGGCATGCTCGGTCCATGCCTCGGCACCCGCCACGGCCAGCGCTTCCTTTGACGCAAAGTAATGAAAGAACGCGCCCTTGGTAACACCGGCGGCTTTGCACAGATCGTCCACCGAGGTGCCGGCATAGCCCTGCCGCCGGATTACGCCGTGCGCGGCGCCGATCAGCTTGCTTTTCGCGGTGTCGCGATTGGGGTCGCGCTTGGGGGCGGGCGCGGCTTTGAGAGGGGATCGACTCGACATTTCCGTCACATACCAATCGGTCGGTATGTTGGCAAATCTCGAAGTCCTTGGACTAACTTTTGACTAACTTTTGGCCCCGCGCCTTGACCTTTGCGCCCGCAATCAGCACGGGTTTGATCCATGACGACTCTCCCAAACACTCAGCCCGACAGCCGCGAAGCGACCGTGATGGACGCGCCCGACAAGAAAGTCAGCGTGCGCGACGTCTTTGGCGTCGACACCGACATGATGGTCCCGGCGTTCAGCGAAGCCGACGAGCGCGTCCCCGATCTCGACCCGAGCTATGTCTTCGACGGCGACACGACGCTTGCGATCTGCGCCGGGTTCGCGCACAACCGCCGCGTGATGGTTCAGGGTTATCACGGCACCGGCAAATCGACGCATATCGAACAGGTCGCGGCGCGGCTGAACTGGCCGTGCATCCGCATCAACCTCGACGCGCACATCAGCCGTATCGATCTTGTCGGCCGCGATGCCATCGTCCTGAAGGACGGGCAGCAGGTCACCGAATTTCGCGAAGGTCTGCTGCCGTGGGCGCTGCAGACGCCGACCGCGCTGGTGTTCGACGAATATGACGCGGGCCGCCCCGATGTGATGTTCGTGATCCAGCGCGTGCTTGAGGCCGAAGGCAAGCTGACGCTCCTCGACCAGAACCGCGTCATCCGCCCGAACCCGTGGTTCCGCTTGTTCGCGACCGCCAACACTGTCGGACTCGGCGACACGAGCGGTCTCTATCACGGGACGCAGCAGATCAATCAGGGCCAGATGGACCGCTGGAACATCGTCGTCACGCTGAACTATCTGCCTGCGGCGGTCGAAGCGCAGATCGTCCTCGCCAAGTCAGGCGAATATGACCACGCGGGCGGCAAGAAGGAAGTCGACAACATGGTCCGCGTCGCCGACCTGACGCGGCAGGGCTTCATCAATGGCGATATCTCGACGGTCATGAGCCCGCGCACTGTCATCACTTGGGCGCAGAATGCGCTGATCTTCAAGGATGTCGGTTTTGCGTTTCGCCTGAGCTTCCTCAACAAATGCGACGAAGCCGAACGCAGCCTTGTTGCCGAATACTACCAGCGCGTATTCGGTAAGGATTTGCCCGAAAGTGTCGTGGGCAAATCTTAAGCCAGATTGGCCTGAACGGAACGCCGGCGCCGGCGCAGCGCCAAGCCCCCTAATCCAAAGCCGGCGACCATCATTGCCCATGTCGCGGGTTCGGGAACCGGGTTGACGATCGAGCGGGTATCCAGGCTGATGTCGTCAATGGCAAAGTCATTGCCTGCGCGCACAATGTTGGCGTTGATCAGCCGAATCTGGGCAATCGTCGCCGCACCACTGTTGAAGCTGTTCGACAAGCCGATCCACTGGCCCACTGGATTTGCTGGGATTGTGAGCGTGTTCAGGACCTGCTCGGGCCCGCCGTCAAGCGAGACCGAGAAGGTCAGGATCGGCGGGTTGATCCCGCCCCCGCTGCAACAGACGTTCGCAACGAACGCTTCGAAAAAATATGTCGTGGACGCGCTGATCGCGAGATTATTTTGCCAAACGATCTGCCCGGCGTTGGGCGCGCCATTGACGACCATCATGAAACCTGTCCCGCTCGTGTTGTCACCGATCGAGGTGAAAGCCGGGTTCCACGGGAACGGATTGTTCAGTATCTGATACTCGCCTTCGGTAACATTGGTTGCGCCGCCAAGGGTATAACTGGTCGTGAAACCAGTATTGCCTGCCTCAAAATCACCGTTGGAAATGAGATTTGCTGCCTGAGCGCTGCTTGCCACTGCAACAGACAGAATTAGCCCGAGAACGTGTCGCATAAAGTCTCCTGAATTGAAAAATGCTCAAATGCCGGTTGCGACCGCATTTCGTGGTTAGGTATCCATTAACCGAAATCGCGGCCGGATACAATGTCCGTCGCCCACCGTATCAGGCGCTCCGCGTCGAAGATTTCCAATCTTTGCCATCACCCCCTAAAGGCGCACACATGACACTTTACGCCACCTATGCCGCGCATCTGAATGCCGCGCTCGACCAACTGCCCGCCGTTGCCGGTCTCGATCGCAGCAACGTCGCCGTCGAGCCGCCGCGCGATCCGTCACACGGTGACTTGGCGACCAATGCGGCGATGGTGCTGGCGAAGGGGGCGGGGACCAACCCGCGTGCGCTCGCAGAGGGGTTGAAGCCTTTGCTCGAGGCCACTCCCGGTGTGTGCGCGGTCGAAATTGCGGGACCGGGGTTTATCAATCTTCGGCTCGACGAGAGCGTCTGGCGCGACGAATTGGCGGCAGTCCATGCCGCAGGCCCGGATTACGGGCGTTCGGGCGTCGGCGCGAGGACGACGGTCAACATCGAATATGTTTCGGCCAATCCGACGGGGCCGATGCACATGGGGCACTGCCGCGGCGCGGTCGTCGGCGATGCGCTGGCGTCGCTGCTCGAATTTGCCGGACATAAAGTGATCCGCGAATATTATGTGAATGATGCCGGTGGGCAGGTCGATGTCCTCGCGCGGTCGGTGCACATGCGGTATCGCGAGGCACTGGGCGAGAAGGTCGAGATTCCGGAAGGGTTGTATCCGGGCGATTATCTGGTGCCGGTCGGGCAGGCGCTGGCCACGGAATTCGGCGATCGCTATATCGGCGCACCCGATGCGGACTGGTTGCCGCTGTTCCGCACGAAGGCGGTGGCGGCGATGATGGAACTCATCAAGGCTGACTTGGCCCTGCTCGGTATCCATCATGACATGTTTTCATCTGAAGCGGCAGTGCAAGCTGCCCGGAAGCCCGAAGCCGCCGAAGCTGTGCTCCGCGCCGCTGACCTTGTCTATGACGGTCAGCTCGAAGCGCCAAAGGGCGAGGTCGATCCGGATTGGGAGCCTGTTACCCTCCCGCTATTCCGCTCGACGCAATTCGGCGACGATCAGGATCGGCCGATCCGCAAGTCCGACGGCAGCTGGACCTATTTCGGCGCCGACATGGCCTATCATTTCCAGAAATCGGAAACTGCCGACGCCCTGATCGACATCTGGGGCGCCGATCATGCCGGCACGGTGAAACGCATCCGGGCGGCTGTTCAGGCGCTGACCGGCGGCAAGCCGTTCGACGTCAAGCTGATCCAGATGGTCCGGCTGTTGCGGGGCGGCGAGCCCGTGAAGATGTCGAAGCGCTCGGGCAATTTCGTGACGCTTGCCGACGTCGTCGAGGAAGTGGGCAAGGACGTCGTCCGCTTCACGATGCTGACGCGCAAGGCCGATGCACAGATGGATTTCGATTTCGCCAAAGTCGTCGAGGCGTCGAAGGACAATCCGGTTTTCTACGTGCAATATGCCCATGCGCGGATTTGTTCGCTGGGGCGAAAGTGCGCCGAGGCGGGCATTGCACCCGGCACGCCGGATATTGCGTTGCTCGATGCCGAAGACCTCGAACTGGTCAAGTTCGCGGCGCAGTTTCCGCGCATCGTCGAGGCCGCCGCCGCCGCACGCGAGCCGCACCGGATCGCTTTCTATCTGTTCGATCTCGCCGCTGCTTTTCATGGTTATTTCAATATGGGCAATGATCGGCCCGAACGGCGGGTTCTGATGGTTAACGATCCCGAATTGACACAGGCGCGGCTTTATTTAGCGAATGGCATCGCGCAAATTATCCGTAATGGTCTGGCAATCATGGGCGTCACCGCTGCTGAGGAGATGTAATGTGACTGAAAATGACCGCGACACATTGTCTTTGCAGGATGAAGACCGGCTGCCGTGGCTCGAAGCCGTCGACGATGATATTGATGCGGAAACGATTTCGACCGGCAAGCTGATCGGCTTTGCCGTCGCGGCGATCGTGGCGCTGGGCGTTGTCATCGCCGGCATTTCACTCTTGCGCAACCAGCCTGCGCCGACCGGCGACGGCAAGCTGATCGCAGCAGCACCCGGCGATTACAAAGTCCGGCCGGACACGCCGGGCGGCATGAAAGTCGAAGGGCAGGGCGACAGCAGCTTTGCCGCATCCGAAGGGGCCGAAGCCAATGGCAAAATCGACACCGATGCGGCAGCCGAAGTGCCGGTGAAAGGTGCCAAGGCCACGCCCGCAAAGCCCGGCTTTAAGAATGCGCCTGCAAAGCCGGTTGCCACCGCATCGGTCCCGGCTTCGGGCGGCAAGCTTGTTGCACCGCCGCCTGCAAAGCCGTTACCCAACGTCGCGATGGCTGCGCCAAGCGGATCGCTCGTCCAGCTCGGTTCGTTCGGTTCGGAAGCGAAAGCCAACGAAGCCTGGACGACGCTTGCCAAGCGGTTTGCCTATTTGTCGGCACTGCCGAAATCAGTGGTTACAGCGGAGGTGAACGGCAATCAGGTTTATCGCCTGCGCGCCAATGCCGGGGATGAGGCATCGGCAATCTGCGGCAAGTTGAAAGTGGCCGGCGAGAACTGCCTGATTGTGAACTGACAGTATCGCGGGCAAAGAGGCGGGCATGAAGCCTGTTATCTTTGGTTTTACCGGCCCGACGTTGAATGCAGAAGAACGTGCATTTTTCGCGCGCGTTGATCCGGCGGGCTATATTCTTTTCAAACGCAATATCGTGGATCGTGCGCAGGTTCGCGCGCTCGCCGATGATTTGCGTGGATTGCATGGTCGCGACAACGTGCCGCTCCTGATCGATCAGGAAGGCGGCCCTGTCGCGCGGATGGCGCCGCCTGTGTGGCCCGATTTCCCCGCTGCTTCGGCATTTGACGCCCTTTATGAGCGCGCCCCGATT
>JBGSMP010000311.1:0-4420 GCA_041740105.1 Sphingomonadaceae bacterium | reverse complement strand
GTCAGCCAGCGGCGTGGCGGCCCGTGTCGCCAGCGCCTGGACTCTTGAGGACAGGAGGAAAACACCAGCGGCAACCAGCATGACCGCACCGAAAATGCGGATATTCTCGCCGTCGAAACCCGACGACGCCCCGAGCGTGGCCACGAGGAACCCGACGATCGTGAATGACAGCACGAGGCCCGTCGCCAGCGCAAGCGGGCCGAACCGGTGGCGCTGTGCGGCGCTGCTCAGTACGATGGGCACGAGCGGCAGCACACAGGGCGAAAGAATCGTCAGCGCGCCGGCACCGAACGCAAGCACGGGGGACAGGCCGGTCGACATGGTCTAGCGCGTGGTCGTGGCGAGAAGTGCCTGAATTTTTGCCTTGTCGGTTATGTAGGACACGCGACCCAGTTCACGGCCGCCTTTGAACGCGATCAGCGTCGATTGCTTTTGCACACCGAATGCCTGCCATTCGCTTTTCTGCTCGTCGTAATCGATGCGCAGGACAAGCAGCTTGGCATAGGCTGGTGCGCCGACCGTGCTTTTGATGGTTGCCGACTGCGAAGCGCAGACGGGGCACCACGATGCATTAACCTCGACAAGAATGGGGCGACCCGCCTTTTGCGCTGCATCGAATATTGCGCGGTCGAACGGCTTGAATTCGGCGGCGACGGCGGGCTGGGCGATGGCGATGGTGGCAGCGAATGCGAAAGCGGCGGAACGAAGGAATGACATCGGCGGATCCTGTTATTGTTTGACGACAGCCTTTCGCCGGAAGCGTGCCGAAGGTTACAAATCCGATGACTGTTTCAAGCCGGCCATGCTCGAGCACCGTAATGAAATCGCATTCGCACAGCACGGCATTGTGCACCGCCCTTCGACGAGGCTACCAGCGCAAAACGCGCGGGCCCACGATCGCGCCGATGGCACTGATGATCGCGATACCGGCGGTGTACCACAGCAGCACGAACGTCATTGCCGTTTCAGGGCAGTGCAGCGAATAAAGCATCGCTGTCGTTGCGCCGGCAGCTATCCCGATGACGCCCCCCGTCAGCCGCGGACGCTGCGGCGCGAACCCTGTAAACAAACGCAGGAGAACAGCGAGCAACGGCAAAGCAAATGCCGCAATATAAACCGGACATTCGCGCCAGCTGGTGCCGAACATCAAGACGTTACGCTGATCAGGCGATGCCGAACCATATTCCACGAGCGCAAACAGAGCGAGAACACCAACCGGCACGACATGATAAGCCAGATTTACGCCCGACGCTTCAGGGCGCGCAAGACGTCGCGCACCGAGCAGCGCAACAGCCGCTATAACACCGGTGTAAACCAGCTTTGCCCAGAAATCGCCGTCGGCTGTGGCGCTCGACAAATCTGGCCGCAAACCCACAACGCCAACGACTAGCGCCAGCACGATCACGGCGCCGCCGGCAACAGCGAGCACCAAATGCTGCTCCAGCTGTCTCGCGCGAACAGGAACAAGCCGTCCGGCAAGTCCTTCGATCAGATTGTCGGTCGAAGTGGTCACGTTTTGCCAATCTTTTGCATGAGCGATTTCAATCCGCGGTGGATTGAAATCTTGATGTCGGATTCGCCGATGTTTTGGCGCTCGGCGGCTTCGGCCACGCTCAGGCCGTCCAGTTTGACGGCACGGATTGCGGTGGCCTGCTTGGCAGGCAGTGTGTCGAGCAGGTTACCGATGTCGATGCCCGCCATGATCGAATCGCCCGAGCCATCATCGCCGACCAGATCGTCGGTCAGGATCGTCGTCGCGCGCCCGCGCCTGACCAGATCGACGAATTTGTGGTGCGCGATCGCAAAAACCCACGGCGTGAACGGCCGTGCGCGGTCGTAGGTAACCCGCCGGGTATCGATCGCGAGCAGCGTCTCCTGCATGATATCTTCAACGTCCTCCTGTCCCGATGCGACGCGTCGCCCGAGATACTGCAGCAAAATCGGAACAAGGCGGCGCAGCAATTGCCGGTAAGCCTCTTGATTGCCATCAAGCGCACAAAGCATGAGCGCCTTGAGTTCGGGCTCGTCCGGTCTCACATCTGTCCAGTTCTGTTCGCTGTAACCTCACCTTTGGTTACAGCCGAACGCCACAGGCGACAAACGCTAGATTTTGCGACCCGCCATAATCGGACCACCGACGCCGGACTGGACCAGAATAGCGCGCGCCATGCCCGGCAATCGCTTCGGCAAGTTAAAGGCAGCGCTTTTGCCCTGCCACGTCCCGAGCGCGGTCATGCGGCGAACGATGTTGCGGTGATTCAGCGTGCGGCCACCGTTTTCCCCTGCGCGGATCGGGACGGCGACGCTGCGCGGATCATAATCGACGAGCCACACTTTTGCCGGTGTTGACGCATTGCCGTGGCCAATTGTTACGACGTCACCGTTGCCGACGATATCGGGCGCGCCGGGCGCTGCCCGGTGTTTAGCGATGGCGGCTTCGACTTCGCCTTTCCGGCTACCGAGAATTGCCGTGCGTCCGTCAACGATCAGCTGCGGCGTCTGGACGTTGCCGCGCCCGCCTGCCCGTGCATATTCCCACTGCCGCGCGGTGAACGCGGCTTGCGCAAAATTGTCTTTCCACCCCAGCTGATCCCAATAAGTAACCGCAAAGTTGAGCGCGAGGACATCGGGCCGGTCAGCCACCTGATCGAGAACCGCAAGTGCCGGCGGGCACGACGAACAGCCCTGGCTCTGGAACAGTTCAAGGACAACCGGATGGCGCGTGTCGGCACCCGCCGATGCCACGGCCACGGCGCGCTCGGGCATCCACATGTACATGAAAATCGCGAAAATGCCGATCGATAGAAATGTGGTAATCAATTTTTGCGGTGTTGTCACAACGGCCTCCTAAACCACCATTTCGGAGGGCAGCACCATTTGGTTACGCATTCCAGCGCAAGGCGTTAATTCACCTGGATGCCCCTCATCAGCCCGGCAGGAAAGGGGCTGAACCTGTATCGGGTACGAAGACGTAATATTGCCGGCCACAGGATCGAACGCCGAATTAGTGCGAACGAGCGAATCGATCCGTTCGTCCGCGCGCTGCCCGCTCATATACGCGCCATGTGCAGTGCCGCGCTGGTCCGCGCTGGTCCGCGCTGGTCCGCGGTCGTATGTTCGCCGGCAAAGAGCAAGCGCATCTGAACCACTTCGCGAAAAGCATCGGAGTCCGCGCGGCGGGTCTGCGGCGAGGCAAAACTGTTGCTGCACATACCGAACGGATCGTTGTTCCAGCGCGTCACGATTGCCGCCGACGGCGCCGGGACAGCAGCACCATAAATATCGCGCAACATCGCAACGGCATCGCACACGATCGTTTCATCGGTTTGATCCTTGAGACCAAGATCATAATCCCCAAGCGCGAACGTAACGAGGATGTTTGCGTCAGTGTGGATCGCGTGCAGGTTCAGAGAATAAGGAAAGCCGCCCGAAAACGGCTCGTTGTCGTCCAACCTCGCGGCGCCGATCTCTTCGAACGCGCCGCCGATATCAAATTCGAACGCGACGCCGGCGAGCAGCGCGAGCACGGGATCGTCCAAAGCACCGGGCGCAATCCGGACGAGCGCATGAGCTAAAGATTCGCCGATTATGGCCCGGTCACACACATCGCGGCGCAATATCTCGAAACGGCGCTCCGCCGCTTGCGCCAATGCCGTCAGCGGATTTCCGATGGTAACGTGGATCACGGCAGCAACAACATCGACAGACACGCCAAGTCAAGCGTCGGAAGACGCTCGCCAGGCGATCCGAGCGTGCGCTTCGACAATGAGACCTTCTGCGCCCAGCTTTTTCAAATCGGTCGCTGCGGCAAGTCCCGCGAATCCGGCGCCGATGACAACAACGCGCGTTCCATTCAACAAAATGACGGTAGCGGCGATAGCGGTCAGTTCCGGCAGGGCGACCGGGGCGATCGTCGTTCGGGTCGATCGCATGCCGCGCCAGCCTGTCGTAAAAGGTTTTGCGCGGCAATTGCAGCGCCGTAATTGTCGCCGCTATGTCCCCGCCGTTCCGGTTGAGCGTCGTCCGGATCATGTCGGCTTCGAAAGGAAATCATATGCGCCGCGGCGAACCAGTTCGGCGGCAGTCGCAATAAGGCATTCCAAAATGCGCGCGCGCGTCGGCATGCGGACGCACAAGATACAGAGATCGGGCAGGAGCAGTCGAGCAGCTCAAAATAGGCCGAGCTCGGGTTTCGCGTCCTTGCAAATCGAAACCGCCATTTTCGATTTAGCGGGTTGGTGCGGGCGGTGGGAATCGAACCCACACTCCTTGCGGAACCGGATTTTGAGTTAGGTAAAAAATACTATAAACTACTGATATAAATCCGTTTTATGCTACGTTACTGCGCTAGTGTGCTAATCAATGTGCTAATCTGCGATGGCCATTTGACCCCGAATTCGGCGCTGAGGGGCCCAAAGAA
>JBGSMP010000251.1:0-3193 GCA_041740105.1 Sphingomonadaceae bacterium | reverse complement strand
CCACGGCATCCTTTAACGAACCTCAGGCGCGTGCGGGGCGCTGGTCCGACGAGATACTCGGCCGCCTCTATCATCGCATTCTCGACAGGATCGATGCCGGCCTCACGATGGGCAGCATGACGATCACGCCCCCCGATGGCCGGGTCCGGCAGCTGGGCGGAAACGCGCCCGGCCCCGTGTGCAACGTGACCATCAAAGACTGGCGCGCGCTGACCCGGCTGGCCTGGGGCGGATCGAACGGTTTGTATGAGGGCTGGGCAGCGGGCGAATGGCACAGCGCCGATCCGGTGCCATTTTTCGAACTGGTCATGCGAAATCGTCGGTCGGTCGGCACCGTCGGCCGCGCCAAGGGCTGGCAACGGATCGCCAAGCGCATTTCGCATATCCAGAACCGCAATACGAAACGTCAGGCACAGCGCAACATCATGGCGCACTACGATCTGGGCAATGACTTTTATGCGGCGTGGCTCGATCCGACGATGAGCTATTCGAGTGGGTTGTTCAGCGAAGGCGACAATCTCGAAGCGGCACAGCGCCGAAAACAAATCGCTATCCTCGACCGCCTTGCGCTCGCACCCGGCATGTCGATGCTGGAAATCGGCTGTGGCTGGGGAAGCCTTGCGGCGGCAGCACAGGGACGCGGCACAGCGGTAACCGCCATCAGTCTTTCGCCAAGTCAGTTGGCTTATGCGCAGGCGCATCACGACACTGCGATCGACTTCCGGCAATGCGACTACCGCGATATCGAGGGCAGCTTCGATGCCATCGCCAGCGTCGAGATGGTCGAGGCGGTCGGCGAACAATATTGGCCGGCATATCTCGACACGATCGCGCGTTGCCTGAAACCCGGTGGCCGCGCGGCGATCCAGTATATCAGCATCGCCGACGATGTATTCGAAGCCTATCGCGACAATGCCGATTTCATCCAGACCTATATCTTTCCGGGCGGGATGCTGCTGTCCGAAAGCCGGTTTCGTGGACTTGCCGAAGCGCGGGGACTGGTGTGGACGGATCAGCAAAGCCTGGGCGAGAGCTATGCCGCGACGCTGAATATATGGCACGCGCAGTTCGCAGCGGCGGACCTTCCCGAAGAGTTCGATTCGAAATTCAGAGACTTGTGGCGCTTCTATCTGCAATATTGCGAAGGCGGATTTCGCGGGGGCGGCATAGATGTTTCGCAAGTGACACTGGTGAAACAGTCATGAGAAAAACGCTGATCGCCGCCGCATTGCTCGTGCTGTCGAGCTGCGACACAGTCAAACTTTATGCCAACTTACCAAAGGATGCCAACGTGCTGTTTTGGACGCAGGATCAACGCGATGGCGCGTTTCGACAGATGGAGAAGCTGGCCCCCGTTAATGCCATTGAAGCGGGGTCCGATATTCATACCTTCGGTAACGGCGCGCCGCTGAAACTCGCTATGGACGTCGATGCCTATATGGCGAGCCAGCGTACGGCGGGGCTGATCATCATTCATGATAACAAGATCGTGCTCGAAAAATACGGGCTGGACTATGACAGCGCCGGGCGATGGACCAGTTTTTCGGTCGCAAAATCGCTGACGTCGACGCTGGTGGGCGCTGCTGTGCAAGACGGGTACATCAAGAGTCTCGACGACATGGTGACGGTCTACATCCCCGATCTGCGGGGATCGGCTTATGACGACGTCACGGTTCGACAGTTGCTGACGATGACGTCAGGTGTGCGCTGGAACGAGGACTATACCGATCCGAAATCCGATGTCGCGATGTTCGGTATCCACAAGGCCGATCCGGGCGTCGACGTGACCGTCAGCTACATGCGCAAGCTGCCGCGCGAAGCGCCAGCGGGCGCGAAATGGGTCTACAAGACCGGCGAAACCAACCTGATCGGCGTACTTGTGTCGAGCGCGACGAAAAAGACGCTTTCGGCCTATCTGTCCGAAAAAATCTGGAAACCATACGGGATGGCGCAGGATGCCGTGTGGATCACAGGATCGACGGGTCATGAAATCAGCGGCTGCTGCGTTTCGGCGTCGCTTCAGGATTATGCCCGCTTCGGACAGTTCATGCTTGATGGCGCGGTCGCTGGCGGCAAGCGCGTCGTGCCTGATGACTGGTCAGTTCCGGCGACGACGAAGCAAGCCGATATCGCAAAGCCAGGCCGCGGCTATGGCTATCAGTGGTGGACCAACGACGACGGCAGCTATGCCGCGCAGGGCATTTTCGGCCAGGGTATTTTCATCGACCCCAAACGCCGCCTCGTCATCGCAACCAACGGCAACTGGAAAACAGCTACCGATGAAGACGGCGTCGGGGCCGAACGCGAACGTTTTTACAAAGCCGCTCAGGCCGCCGTCGATCAGCTGTAACGCGCGACGACCGCTTCGAACACGGCTGGATTGAGCAGGTTGGCAAACGCGCAACCGACCATGCCGTCATGGTTCCAGATCACTTCGGCCTGAAGCGCGGCAAGCCCGGGCAATGTCAGCCAGCAAAGCGCACCGGGGCGCATCTTCGACAAGGCTTCAGCCGAAAAACCGCCAAGCGACAGATCACGGACTGTGGTCGCAAAGCCTTTATCGCCCGAGGGACGCAGCGACGCCGGAATGGTCAGCCGCGTGCGCGGCGCGCAACGGTCTTCCTGCGCGGCGATCGCGTAGCGGCTGTGAACGTCTAAACTCGTCATCTGATTTCCTCCGGTGGTTCGTTACCGAACGGTTTTGTCCCCCAGAAGAACCGGCATACAGAACCACGGTTAAGGAATGCTCGCTGCGTTTAGTTAACGCGTTCGCGGTGTCCCGTTTCGAAACCATTAATGGCAAGGCCCGCGATGCAGGCCGCCACCGTTTCGGGTGCTTTAACCGAAGCGGGATCCTCGCCGGGAAAAGCGCGCGCGCGCATGGCTGTTCGTGTCGCGCCCGGATCGAGGATCGCGACTTTGACGCGGCCGATGTTGCGCGTTTCCTCGGCATAGCTGCCAAGCAGCGTGTCGAATGCCGCTTTCGATGCGCCGTAGGCACCCCAATAAGCCCGCGGCGACGCGCCGACGCTCGACGTGATGCCGATCACGCGTGCACTGGCTGCGGCGCGCAGCATGCCGTCAAAAGCCCCAATGATGGCTGCTTGAGAGGTCAGGTTCAGCGTAATGACGCGGGCAAATTCCTTGGCATCGATATGCGGCACGGGCGTCAAGGTGCCGAGCGTCGCTGCGT
>JBGSMP010000234.1:0-14990 GCA_041740105.1 Sphingomonadaceae bacterium | reverse complement strand
AAAGCTGCCGCCGTGGTCCGGACCGGCCAGCGCACGGGCATTGGCGGCCGCCCTTGCTTCGCTTCGTGTCACCGTGTTGCGTCCTTGGCTGTCACCGTGGGGGTCGCTTATCGGGGTGAACGCCGCTGCGCCAGCCACTTTCATGGTTAGCATGATTGACGCTTCAACCGCGGCAACGCATATCGCGCCGCGACCCGCTTTGATCGAGGCCGTACGGTAACATATGACAACAGCTTCGATTCCCTGCCGATTATGCGGCGAACCAACGGACATGCAGTTCGCGCACCGCGTTCTCGGCAAACATGACGTCGACTATTTCCAATGCCGGAATTGTGAATCGATCCAGACTGAAGCGCCCTATTGGCTCGACGAAGTCTACACCTCGGATATCCAGCCCGAGGATGACGCCTATCTGACGCGCAACCTCAACGTTTTCAGGATTGTCGATTTTTATCTCAAGAGCCTGAAGCTGAAACCGGACGCGGTCGTGCTCGATTTCGGCGGCGGGCTGGGCATCGTTCCGCGTCTGCTGCGCGAACATGGTGTCAACGCGTTCAACTACGATACTTACACGAAATCGCCGTTTGCCGATGTGACATGGGATGGCACGTCACCCGATTTCATCGTGTCGAGCGAAGTCTTCGAACATCTCCCCGATCCTGCCGCCGAAGTCGCTACCATTTTCGGGCACAAGCCCGATTATGTTTACGTCCGGACATGGCGATATTTCGGCCAAGGCAAGGACTGGGACTACATCGGCCCCGAACATGGCGCCCATGTGTTTTTCTATACCGATAAAGCCATGCGCTACATCGCCGACAAATATGGCTACGAGCTTGTTCTGCCGAGTGACGGCGACGCCTTGTTCTGCAAAAAACCACTGACGACTTATCAAAAGCGTGTTGTGCTGCAGGGTCGCGACAACCGTGCCGCTCGGATCGTCACCAAACTGGTATCGAAGCTGCAATGACAAGCAACATCCCCTCGATCCTGATGGTCAGCTGGAACCGCCGCGAATATTATGAGCGGACGATGGCTCATTTGCTTGCCGACGCTTCGGATTTCCGGCTGCATCTGTGGGACAACGGTTCCGAAGACGGTCTGGCGGACTATATCACCGGCCTAAAAGATGATCGCATCCTTACGCGGCATCTGAACCCGACGAATGTCGGCCAGTATGAGCCGTGGCACTGGTTTGTGAACGGCTGCACCACGGGCGTCGGCGGCAAGCTCGATGATGATATCCTGGGCGAGGCGGGCTGGATGACACGTTTTGCCGACATGCTCGTCGCCGAACCGCAATTCGGCCTGCTCGGTGGCTGGGTGTTCCTGCCCGAGGAATGGGATGCCGAGGTTGCCGCACACAAGATCAGGCGCGTCGGCGATTACGAGATTTTCCACAATGTTTGGGTGGCCGGCTGCATCTTTCTGGGCCGGATCGAAACTTTGCGCCGTTTCTCGCTGCATGATCCGCAAGTCCGCGGCGTGCCGATCGAGCACAAGGCGATCACGCGCGCGGGGCTGATTTCAGGCTATCCGCTGCCGATGTCGTTTGCGCATAACCAGGATGACCCGCGCTCGCCGCTTTGCCGCATGAACCGCCCGGGTGGATGGGATCAGTTTGCGGCCTATACGGCGCGGATGCAGAAATTTGCGGGGCCAAAGGAATACGGCGAATGGATCGCGCGTGATGCACGGGATATTCTCGAAAGGCCTATCGCCGATCAGCTGAAACTCTATGAACCGGCAACAATCGTCGCGCGGGTCACGCGCAAGCTCAAGCAGGTACTGGGTCGTCCGGCTGCTTGACTGTCGGCTCGCGTGCCGGTTTGCCCGCCCATAACCGTCGCGGCCCGGCCACGATCAGGCCCATCGACGCGGCGGCAAGCCACATGATGCTGGGCCGTCGCAGATACGACGTGAATGCGATCATCACGGCTGCGGAGACGAGCACGGCGAGGCAGAATCCCGCGATCTCGCGCTCGATCGATCCCGGTGGCAGCGAGCGCCTGACGGCGACCAGCCTGCCCATCGGCACGAGAAACGAGACGCAAAAAATGAAAAGGCCGATCCCGCCGGCAAACAGCGCAAAATAAAGATAGCTGTTGACGAAATCGACCATCCCTTCGCCTTGCACCATATCCTGCATACGCGCGACGACGTTGTTATAGCTGTCGCCGATGATGGGACTTTTCCAGAACTCCTCTGTGCCACGACGGAGCAGGTCAGTCCGATAGTCGGCCGATCCCTGACCTTCTTCGAGGCTGGTCGCGATCTGAGCGCCGAAAGAGCCGAAAACCGTGGTTCCGACGTAAATGCCGCCGAGCAAAAGGCTCGCCAGCCCGAGCTGCGCCACGCTGGCGATGCCGCGGCGATAGAATGAACTGACGACAAAAGCGACGGCAAGGCCGATCATGCCGCCGCGCGATTGCGGCGCCAGCATGCCCAGAGCGATGAGCGCGACAATCGCGACATAAGCGAGGTTGGATGTGAATGCCCGCCGCGACGCCAGCGCCGCGCAAAAGCAGATGACCAGCGTGGCACCAAGCGCAGTGGGTTCTTCGACCGTGCCATAAGAGCGCAAAATGCCGCCACGGAACTTCACGAGCATCTCCACCGGAAAACCGTAATGCGTGTAAAGTGGCGAATACAAAGGCCAGCTTGCCCGCGCCTCATAGAGCCCCAGAACCGCGAGGATGCATCCTATGCACGCAAACGTTGTTAAAATCGCGCGCCAGTCACCAATGTTGCGCGCGCACCGCGTGATTATGTAAACCGGCATGGCATAATCGATAAAATTCGTCGCAATCTGGCGCAAATAGCCCGTGAACTCGCCGCCGCGCGCACCGATAAAGATCAGAACCAGAATCACGAGGATCATCGATAGATCGGCCCATGGCGGCGCCTTGATCGAGCGACCCCGTGCGACAAGAAATGCGAGCATGCCGCCGACGGCGATCGACGTCGTGGTCGTCCATAGCACCAGCCACACGCCCCCGGGCCTGACTTCCATCGGCAACAGCGGCACTGCAAACATCCCTGCGGCAACGACGATGCCGACTTTGAGCTTGGTTCGGCCAAAGATCAGCGGGAGAAGACCTATGGCGATGTAGGTGATTATCAAATTGGGCGACAGGAAGACGATAGCGGCCATCGCGCCAAAGATAATGCCGGGTAAAATGCCTACCTCGCGGCGCGTCGCGCGGGTCGACAGCAGGTAAAAGATCGCGGTGCCGGCAGCGATCATGAATTCGATGTAGACGAGGTTTTTCAGCACTGCTTGTGTTGTCCTGCTGCGCGCCTCACCGGTCGCCCCGGCGTATCACTATCGCAAAAATACGCGGTCCGTCGACCAGATACCGCCGCCACAGCCTTTTCGGTTCGCTGAGCAGGCGGAACGCCCATTCGAAACCGAGCTTTTGGACAATGCGTGGCGCGCGGGTCTGACGGCCCGTCAGGAAATCGATCGAGGCCCCGATGCTCAGCGCAACGCCTGAATGCGCGCCAAGCTGTCGGGCGCGGTGAAGGAGCATTTCGCCTTGCGGGCTGCCGACTGCCACGAAAATATATCGGCATTTGGCGTCGCGGATGAACCGTGCCGCTTCATCCATCGCGCCGTCATTGTCCGACAGGCCCATCGGGGGCATATGCTGGACGACATCGATGCCGCGCGTCAGTGGCGCGAGATCGGCAAGTGTCCCACTGTCGCCGCCGATCAGGGCAATGCGGTCGCCGGGCTGAAGCAACCGCGCAAAGATCGCCGCCGTCAGATCGCTGCCGGGGACGACATCGAGCCTGACGCCGCGCAGCCTGGCCAGACGCGCAAGAATCCTGCTGTCGCAAAGGCACAGATCCGCGTCACCGACGGCAAGCGCATAGCGACGCCCAAGCGGCGTGCCGGCAAGCCGATCGATACGGACGATATGATCGACATTGGGCGTCACCACCGTCGTGAACTTCGGCAGCGTTGACGCCGTGCGCACAGCCGCGACGGTATCGGTCCAGTCGAGGTTCGTGAAATCGACGCCGACAAACCGTGTCGTCGTGCGCTCAATAGGCATTTTTGTCCCAGATCAGCCGGAACAGCGTTTCGATGATGATGCGGATGTCGAGAAACGGCGACCAATGCTCGATGTAGTAAATGTCATATTCGACGCGGCGTCGCGCCCGGACGAGATCGGCAATTTCGCCGCGCAGGCCACGCACCTGGGCAAGCCCCGTAATGCCCGGCTTGACGCGGTGACGCGCGGCATAGCCCTTCACAGCATCGAAATAATAGGCATCCTCGACGCGCATTTTGGTGGCATGCGGGCGGGGCCCGACGATCGACATGTCGCCTTGCAGCACATTCACCAGTTGCGGCAGTTCGTCGATGCTGAAGCGGCGGATGAACGCCCCGACGCGCGTGACCCGGGCATCGCCTTTGACCGTCCGCTGCGCGCCGCTTTCGTCTTGCGTGGCGACATACATCGACCGGAATTTCAGCACTTCGATTTCCGAATTGTTGAAGCCGAAGCGCCGCTGACGAAACAGCACCGGCCCCGGACTTTCGAGGCGGATCGCAATCGCTGTCAAAAGTAGCAACGGCGACAGCACGATCAGGCCGATCACAGCGATGGCATAATCCTGGACATTCTTGCCGATCAGATCGAAATCGCGGACCGGACGACGCAGCAAGGTCATCACCGGCAGCGAACCAATTACGCCGAGGCGGAAACTGGATCGCAATTCGACGATTTCGCGTGACAGGACACACACATCGATCGAAACCGCGCTGAGTTGCTCGATGATCCGGTCGAGCCGCTCCTGCCCCACTTGCGGCAGGGCAATGATGACCTGATCGAGATCGCCTTCACGCGCCATTTCGAGGATTTCGGCAAAGCCGCCGACGAAAGCGACATTTCGGTGCGCCGTCCGGTCGGCGCGCTCGCCGCGATCATCGGCAAAGCCGACGATTTTGAGATGGGGCAGCCGCTCGAGCTCGAGCAAGTCGACAACCCTGCCGACGATATTATGGTCCGCCCCATAGATGACGACGCGCTGGCCGATGACGCCCTGCTGCATCAGCCACCACGCCATCCGCCGGAACGGAATGCGGCTGAGCATCAGCAGCGTCGCGCACGTTGCGACGTAAATCCCGCTCATGCCGGTCGACATCGAACCGGTCGAGCGCAACTGTGTCGCCGTAAGCCCGGTCAGCAACAGGGCGATGACAAAATCATAGACGCCACCTTGGCCCGCGTCGGATCCCTGCCCGCGAAAAGTTGTATAGCCGTCGCGCGAAATGCGGATCAGGAAATAGTTGATCGCGAGGATAATCGCCGCGTTCATGTGCAGCGGTTCGTCGATGCTGCGATCGAAAATACTGTGATAGATTGCCATGGCCGCAAAAAAGGCGACGATAAAGCACACGACGTCGGATGCGATACCGAGCGTCGTCAGCAAATTCGATGTGAAGCGCATCCGCCGTCGCCGCGGGGCTGCGGCGTGCGCCGCGACGGCAACGGGGACAACAGGATCCGGCTGGTCACTCATGATTTTTCGGCCGGCAATGGGCTGAACAATCCGCGCATCTTGAACGGTCGCGATGGATTGGAGAATGTGTAGTCGCGCAGGGCGATATCGTACCGGCGTTTGGCGCTGACCGCACAGCCGCCGTCATTGGCTTGCTGACAGATCGTATAGAGGACCTGCCATGCCCAGGGCTGCGCCGTGTTGCTGTCGGCAAAACCCCGTGCCGCAGCCACTGCTGTCCTGATGTCCCCCTGCGACTGAAGATATTGGATGTAAGCGGTCAGTGCGCGGCGATTGCGCGGCATGTCGCGAAGGGCTTCGGCAAGGACCTGTCGCACGCGCAACGGCTGGTCGCTCGCCATATAGGATTGCGCCAGGATCAACCGCGCCTCGAGATTCGAGCCATCGGCGACGATGGCATTCTGTGCATCGGCATTGGCGCGCTCCAGCCTGCCCGCCGCCAACGCCCATTTTGCGCGGAGCATGAGCGCATTTGGATCCTGCGTGCCGCCTGTGTCGGCCAGCAGCGTGTTGACAAGCGCTTCGGCCTCCGCGCGCCTGCCAAGACCATCAAGCGCGACAGCGTACAGCCCACGATCGGCGTCCGCTGCACCTCTTCCCGACGTGATCAAGGCAAGGGCACGGCCATACTCCTTGCGCGTCAACAGATACTGCCCGGCTGCCGACCGCAACGGCGATCCCCCGATTTTCGTCAGGCGATCATCAAGATAGGCGGGCCGGTCAGCCGGTTCTACGCTGTCATACATTTCGAACGCCCAGCTGATGAACTGGGCATCCGCGCGTTTCTGAACGACGGCATCGGACCATATTTTTCGTGCCGCGTCGATGTCACCGGTGCGATAAAGGACATTGCTGTAATCGAGTGCAAGTTCGGTATTTCCCTTCTGAGCCTCGAGCAGGCCCGGAAAGACCGACAGCATTCCGGCGGTATCGCGCTTCGACCTGTAAAGCTGCAAAAGCGCCGAATTGACGCTGGGTTGTCCCGCAGCGGTGGCCTGCGACGCTTTCAGCATCGCGATAGCGTCGTCGACCTTGCCCTGTACGGCGATTGCGCGCGCTTTCAGCAGGATGCCGGTTTCGTCGTTCGGCGCTATGGCCAGAATTTTATCGGCAGCCGCCATCGTGACATCAGGCTCGCCCTTGTCGAGCGCAAGAAGGCCACTCACGGCAAGCCCCTGCGGATCGTTCGGCGCCAGCGCCAGCAACCGGTCAACGGCATCCTTCGACAATCGCGCCGCCCCGATCATATAGCCGGCGTAGGCCAGCGGGCGCAGCGTATCGACATTGCCGGGCCGCAATTCGTCGGCTCGACCAAAGGCCGTGAACGCTTCGGGCATTGCGCCGGTCGCCATATGAAGCTGACCCAGCGTGAACCAGACATCGGCGACGTCGTCACGAATTGCGATCGACTTCATGATCGCGACTTTTGCTTCGGGGAGCTGTCCGGCGGTGGCGAGTTGTTGCGCTACAACGAAGGCTTCATTGGCGCGTTCGGCTTTCGACGCACAGCCCGGCAGCGCCAAAAGCATCGCGCCGGCAAGAAAAAACGCATAAATCGGGGCATTAAGCATAGGCGGTTGCATCATTCGGTCCTGGTGCTGCTATACGCCCGATAAGAATCAGTGCTATGGTGCAAGCAGTCGCGACGATCAAGGTGCCAAGCACGACCTCAATGACGACGCCGCGAAAGGGAGCAGGAATGCTACGGTTTTTAGCGATTATCATGTTTGCCTTTGCGGGTATCGTTCCAAATGCTGCGTTTGCGGCAGATACGCCAAAAGCAGTAAACCGTCCGTATACGATAAATCCCGGCGACGAGATCGAGATTTATGTCTGGGGCGAGGAACGCCTGCAGCGCGTTTCGCGTATCCTTCCAGACGGCAGTTTTGCCTTCCCGCTGGTCGGGCGCGTGCAGGCCGCCGGCAAGCTGCCTGCGCAGATCGAAACCGAAATATCGCAAGGGCTGAAAACGCAATATCGGGGCGACGTGCCGCAGGTTACGGTCTCGGTCCGATCGCCGTCGGGGTTCAGCTTTTCGCTCGTCGGGCGTGTCCGCGGTCCGGGGAATTTCACGCCCGGCCGTTATCTCAACGTGATGGAGGCCATCGCACTATCGGGCGGACCCGATGAGTTTGCCAATCTCGACAATGTCACGATCATCCGCAAAACGCCGACGGGGATCACGCTGCTGAAACTGAAACTGGCAGCCGCGTTCAAAGGGGCGCGTGATCTGACCGCTGCATCGCTGCCGCAGATCGAAAGTGGCGATACGGTTATTGTCCCGTGACACGCGCTCGCATGGTTTCCGTTGCTCGTATTGCCGGCGCTGCTTTGGCTGCCACGCCATTTCTGTCGGCTGCCGCACGCGCGGACACGGTAACGTCGGGGATCAACACGTCGGGCACGATTGGTTACTCGAACAATCCATTTCTTATCGAATCGCCGGATGGCGGCGTTGCGCGGGCCGACGTTTCGCTTTCGACCTTTGTTGAAGACCGGACAGCGCGATCGTCGCTGCGCGTCGGCGCGAACGCCAATTTTTCGAAATTCAGCAGGCTTTACAGCGATTCGGTCAATCTGGGTGCGCAAGTCGGCTATTCGAACACATTCTCGCGGCAACTGTCGTTCAGGGCGGGTCTGTCGATGAACAGTTCGATCGGCGGGTCGTATTTCACCGATCCCGCTTTCGTGACACCCGACCCGACCGTCGTCGTGCCGCCGGTTGTCGATATCACAGTCGTCGGCATTCAAACCCGGACGACGAGCGTGGCGGCAAGCAGCGCCCTGACCTACACGCCCGACAGCAGAAACTCGATCTCGCTCAGCCATAACGGCAGCATCGCGCGGTTTCCCGGGGGGCTCGGGCGCAGCGAATATTCCAACATTTCACAGACCGCCAGCTATTCGCGGGTAATCAGCTCGCGGTTCAATGCCGGCGCTTCGGTGAGCGTCGCGCGCGTCAATTATTTCGGTGACGAATTGGGCGATGCCGTCATCATCAGCCCGTCGATCAACGGTTCGCTGCGCGTGGCGCGGAACTGGTCGCTGTCGGGCGGCGTGGGCTTTTCATCGTCGCGGGTCAACATCATCGGCGGGAAGCTGACATCGACCGATTTGTCGGCCAACTTGAGCGCGTGCCGCGCCGACACGCGGACTAACTGGTGCCTGAACGGGTCACGGTCGACTGGGGCATCATCGTTCGACGGGGTGCGGACGACCACGTCATTTGGCACCTCGTACAGTTACAAATTATCATCGCGTGATACGATCTCCGCGTCCGGAGGCTACAGCCGTTCGGGAGCGCCACAATTATCGTCGCGCGGCGACACGAGCTTCCTGTCGGGCTCGACAAATTTTTCGCGTCGCTTTTCGAGCCGGATGTCGGGGCAGGTCACGGGCGGCTTCACGCGCAGTACTTTTGATGGGACGCGCAGCAATGCCTATGCGTCTATCGGTATCAACTATAATTTTGGTGGCGAGCGATGACAGACGACGAGACCGAACGCTATGCCGAACCCGCGTCGATCGTGGCGCAGGTTCCGGGCATTCTACTGCAGCGCAAATGGTGGCTGATCATCCCGACAATCATTCTGCTGATTGCGGGGACGGCGGCGGCGTTTCTGATCCCGGCGATCTATCGTTCCTCGGCAACATTGCTTGTCGAAGCGGCCGATGTGCCGATCGACAAAGCCGTATCCGGCGGCAGCGAAGTCGTCGACCAGCGCCTCGCAAAAATTCGCCAGCAAATTCTGAGCCGTCGCGATTTGATCCAGTTGATGGACAGATATGCGCTCTATCAGGACGAGCGCCAGTCCGATTCGCTGTCGAAAGTCGTTTCCAAATTCCACGACGCGGTTGCCGTCACCCCGGTCAGCGCCGAATTTCAGCAGGGCGGCAGCCGCGCGACGATCGCATTCACGATCAGCTATGACTATGCCGACCCGATCATGGCGCAGCAGGTGACGCAGTCGCTGATCGACCGCATCGTCGAGATCGATTCCACTGCAAATGTCGAACAATCACGCGCGGCTGTCGCGTTCCTCAGTCAGCAGACCGAAGACTTGTCGGGGCAATTGACACTCATACAGAACCAGTTGTCGGGGCTCAAAGCGCGTTATGGTTCGGTGTTGTCGAACAGCACGGCCCAGATGATGGGCGGCGGCGGCGGCATTGAATCGCAAATCGCCGCGCTCCGGCGCGACAATGCCAATCTCAATAACCAGCGCGATCTGGTCAAAACCTCTGCCGAGCGCGATCCCATCGTTTCACAGGCCGAACAGAGCCTTGCGGCCGTTCAGGCTGTCTATGCCGATAATCATCCCGATGTGGTGATCGCCAAGCAGCGCTTGGCCGAAGCAAACCGACTGGCAATCAGCAACGTCAAGAAAGTGCCGGTCGATACCGTCACCAAGCAGATCGAGTTCAACAACGCCCAGATTGCATCGCTGCAAGCCGCGCAGGGGCAGGAAATGCGTCGTTCCTCGGCAATTTTCTCGGCGCAGTCGCAGGGGCCGGCCGTGATGGAGCAGGCAGCACAGCTGCAACAGCGCCTCGATGGATTGAACGTCCAGTATCAGCAGTCTGCGACCAAATTGATGGCAGCCGAAGCGGCGGCCCGTGCGGCCACTGAACAACGCGGCGAACGGCTGGTCGTTGTCGATGCGCCGTCGCAGCCCGATGAACCGACATGGCCAAACCGCCCGATGCTGATCGCTGGCGGCGGTGTTGCCGGCGCAGGCATTGGACTTGCGCTCATTCTGCTGATGGAATTGATGCGGCGGCCGATCCGCGGCGCAGCGGGACTGGAAGAGGCCACGGGCGCAACACCGCTCGGCGTTATTCCGATTGTACTGAACAGAAACAGAAAAAATGGGTCGTCCGGCAGCGCGGGGCGCTGGGCATGGTTGAGGCGATTGAATCCGCTGTCATGGCGGCGGTCGAAGCTGGCCTCAGCCGATGGATGAGCTTGGGGGCGTTAAGATGACGATGATGGAAAACGTGCCGTTGCGCGCAGTCAGCAGCGCGATCCCGGCGCTCGATCTGGCGCGCGCGCAAACCGTGCCGATCGACGCGACGGCGCTGCGCGACGAACGCATTATCGGGTTTGACCCGACCGACCGCGACGGTCGTCCCTTCACATTGCTGCGCTCGCGGATTCTCGATCTGTGGCGCGGGCAGGGGCGCAAGCTGATCGGGATTACGTCGGCGTCGCCGTCGGCCGGCAAATCCTTCATTGCTTGCAACGTGGCGGCATCGCTGGCGACGTTGCCCGAGACCCGCGTCGCGCTGTTCGACCTCGATTTGCGGCGCGGCACGATCGCCCTGAATTTCGGGCTCGATTCCGGCGAGGGTCTCGAAACCTATCTGACCGGCAAGACTCCCGATTTGTCGGCGATCGGTCGAAAGATCGAAGGCATATCGCTCACCATATTTCCGTGCGCGGCGGTGCGCGGTCATTCGGCGTCGCTGGTTGCAGGGGACGCGTTCGAAGGCCTCGTCGCCGCGATGCGATCATTGCCCGAAGACGTCCTTGTGCTTTGCGATCTGCCGCCTGCCTTTGCCAATGACGATGCCAAGCTGATCTGTGAAAAGCTCGATGGCTATATTCTCGTCGCCGAAGACGGGATTACCGCCCGAAAAGCTGTGACTGCGGCGATGCATTTCATGAAGCCGTCGCCGCTGCTGGGTTCGGTGCTGAACCGCGCGCATCTCGGGCTGGGCGATGAATATGGTTATGGCAGCAAATCCTACGTTCATTATTACGATTGACCGGCATGCGTAGGGGAATCATTCTCGCCGGTGGCTCGGGCACGCGGCTGCATCCGCTGACGCTGTCGGTCTCGAAGCAGCTGATGCCGGTTTATGACAAGCCGATGATCTATTATCCGCTGTCGGTGCTGATGCTGGCGGGCATTCGCGACGTATTGATTATCACGACGCCGCATGATGCACCGGCGTTCCAGCATCTGCTCGGCGATGGCAGCGGCTGGGGCATGGCGATATCCTATGCCGTCCAACCGTCGCCCGACGGACTGGCGCAGGCATTCCATATCGGGGCGGATTTCGTGGCGGCCGATCCCTCGGCGCTGATTCTGGGCGATAACATCTTTTATGGGCACGGTTTGCCTGAAGAGCTGGCGGCGGCCGATGCCCGGACCGAAGGTGCAACGGTGTTCGGTTATCGCGTTTCGAATCCCGGCGATTACGGCGTCGTTGCATTCGACGCGGCGGGACGCGCGATTTCGATCGAGGAAAAGCCCGCCTTGCCCAAATCCAACTATGCCGTGACCGGCCTTTATTTCTATGACGGCACTGTCGTGGACCGAGCGCGCGACTTGAAACCATCGGCGCGCGGCGAGCTCGAAATCACCGATCTCAACCGTCTGTATCTCGATGACGCGATGCTCAACGTCGAAATCATGGGCCGCGGCACCGCCTGGCTCGATACGGGGACGCATGGATCGCTGCTCGATGCCGCCGTGTTCGTGCGCATTCTCGAAGAGCGGCAGGGCCTCAAAATCTGCTGTCCCGAAGAAATCGCGTGGCGCAGCGGGTTTATCGACGATGCACAGCTCGAAGTGCTCGCGGCGCGGCTCGGGAAAAGCGGCTATGGGGCTTATTTGAGTGCGCAACTGGCGGCGGAGCGCGCTTAAGTGATCGTCACCGATACGGCGATTGCCGAAGTCAAGCTGATCGAACCCAAGGTTTTCGGCGACGAGCGCGGCTTTTTCCTCGAAAGCTGGAACCAGAATGCGTTCGATGCCGCCGGAATAACGGCGCGGTTCGTTCAGGATAATCACAGCCGGTCGGCGCGCGGTGTCTTGCGCGGGCTCCATTACCAAATGAACCCGGCGCAGGGGAAGTTGGTCCGCGTGGTGGCGGGTGCGGTATTCGACGTCGCGGTGGATATGCGCAAATCGTCGCCGACATTCGGGCAGTGGGTCGGCTATGAATTGTCTGCGCAAAACCACCGGATGCTCTGGGTGCCGCAAGGGTTTGCGCACGGGTTTCTGACGCTCGAGGACGGCACGGATTTCCTTTACAAATGCACCGATTTCTATGCGCCTGCGTCCGAGCATTGCCTTGCGTGGGACGATCCGGCGGTCGGCGTCGACTGGCCGCTCGACGGCATGACACCGCTGGTTTCGGCCAAGGACCAAGTCGGTAAGGCACTTGCTGACGCAGCGACGTTCGCATGAAGGCACTCATCCTCGGCGCCGGTGGGCAGGTGGGCAAGGCACTACAAGCACTGGCGCCCGATGACGCGACCGTTATGGCACTCGATCGCAGCGGAGTGGACCTGAGTGACATCGACGCAATCACACCGCTGATCCGGCGGCTCGCACCATCGCTGATCATCAACGCCGCAGGCTATACCGCCGTCGACAAAGCCGAAAGCGAACCCGACCTTGCCCAGCGGATCAACGGCGAAGCCCCCGGCGCGATAGCGCGCGCGGCAGCAGAGGTCGGCGCGCGCTTCATCCATATCTCGACCGATTTCGTGTTCGATGGCACCGGACACATGCCTTACGCGCCCGACGCGCCGGTCAATCCGTTAAGCGTTTATGGCGCATCGAAACTGGCAGGAGAACGCGCGATCGCCACGGCGGGCGGCAATGCACTGACCATCCGCACGGCGTGGGTTTATGGTGCAGGCGGCGCGAATTTCGTCGAAACGATGCTGCGGCTGATGGCAACGCGGCCTGATATCAATGTGGTCGCTGATCAGATCGGCACGCCGACGCATGCCGACAGTATCGCCCGCGCGATCTGGGCATTTGCCGCCACCGATCACACCGGCATCGCCCATTTCACCGATGCCGGTGTTGCCAGCTGGTATGATTTCGCGGTCGCCATCCACGATCTCGGCATAGCGGCCGGCCTGTTGGACAGCGCTGTCAGGATCAATCCGATCCCCGCGAGTGCTTACCCGACACCAGCCACGCGTCCCGCTTATTCGGTGCTCGACAAAGCGCAGACATGGGAACGCCTCGGCTACACCGCTGACCATTGGCGGCATGAATTGGCAACGATGATCCTCAAAAAACGGACCACGACATGAGCAATCTCCTCGTCACCGGCGGTGCCGGGTTTATCGGCACCAACTATGTCCGCGCACGCAGCGCCGCGCACCCCGATGCAACAATCGTCGTTCTCGATGCCATGACCTACTCGGCCAAGCGCGCCAATCTCGACGGGCTCACTAATGTCACCATCGTCGAAGGCGATATACGCGACGAAGCGCTGGCGACAAAACTGCTGCGCGATCACAGCATCGATACGCTGGTGCATTTTGCCGCCGAAAGCCATGTCGATCGGTCGATCTCGGGCCCCGACATCTTCATCGATACCAATATCATCGGCACGCACAGTCTGCTGAAGGCGGCGCGCGCGGTCTGGCTCGACGGCGGCAGCGGACGTCCGCACCGCTTCCACCATATCTCGACCGATGAAGTGTTCGGGTCGCTCGGCGCCGACGATCCGGCGTTCCACGAAGACACGCCCTATGCGCCCAATTCACCCTATTCGGCGTCGAAAGCGGCATCGGATCACCTCGTCCGCGCCTATCACCATACCTATGGTCTCACGACGACGATGACCAATTGTTCGAACAATTACGGGCCGTATCAGTTCACCGAAAAGCTGATCCCGCTGTTCGTCATCAACGCGCTGACGGGCAAGAACCTGCCGGTTTACGGTGACGGGATGAATGTCCGCGACTGGTTGCATGTGGACGATCATTGCCGCGCGATCGATCTGGTGCTCAGCGGTGGCAGGCCCGGCGAAACCTATAATGTCGGTGGTGGCGAAGAACTGCCGAACATGACGGTCATCACGACGATCTGTGCAACGGTGGATGCGCTGTTTGCTGCCGATTCCGGATTGGCTGCGAAGTTTCCCGGTGCTCCCGCGGCGCAGGGACGGCCGACGTCGGACCTGATTACCTATGTTACGGATAGGGCGGGTCACGACCGGCGCTATGCCATCGATTGCCGCAAGCTCGAAACCGAACTCGGCTATGCGCCCGAATATGACTTTGCGGGCGGGCTGGCGGCAACGATCCGCTGGTATGTCGATCACGCCGACTGGTGGGCCAGCGCTTCGAAGTGAAAGAGCAGGACCGTCTCTGGCGGGGTCAGCGGCAGTTGCAGGCCAACGCTCATCAGTGCTTCCCCCGATGCGGTGAATCCGGGGCGTTGGGGCCAGATCGGCTGAACGCTATAATTGCTGTCGGCGCTTAACCCCGTCGGATAGAAGCGACCGGGCAACGCCGCGTCATGCCCTTTCAAAAATGCTACCGACCATAACGCCTCGGACTGGTCTGCGGCGACCACACCGACGATATTCAGGTAATCGGGCGTGTCCAGCCGCTGGAACGCGCCGCTGTGGATCAGCGCGCGGTGTTGTTTGGAGAGCGCGATGGCTTCGGCCAGTGCGTCGAGATCGCGCTGCGG
>JBGSMP010000257.1:0-16236 GCA_041740105.1 Sphingomonadaceae bacterium | reverse complement strand
AACGGCGCCGTTGCTGATGATCGGGATGCGCGCGTTCGTGGCGACGCCGCCCGGTGGCGTCAGGGACCCGGCAACCGTCCTGCCCGTCCAGATTTTTCTCTGGTCCGATGAAGTCAGTCGTGGGTTCATCGAAAAGACGAGCGCGGCGATCATCGTCCTGCTCGTCTTCCTGCTCACGATGAATGCCGTCGCAATCTATCTCCGCAACAAATTCGAAACCCGCTGGTGACTTCAGACATGACTCATAAAATGACCGCCCGCGACGTGAACGTCTGGTATGGGCAGAAACAGGCGATCGACAGCGTGTCGATCGACGTGGACCAAGAAAATGTGACGGCCTTTATCGGCCCGTCCGGCTGCGGTAAATCGACCTTTCTGCGCACGCTGAACCGCATGAACGATACTGTTGCCAGTGCAAGAATTGACGGCAAGATCACGCTCGACGGCGAGGATATCTATGCACCGTCGATGGACGTGGTACAGCTCCGCGCCCGCGTCGGCATGGTGTTTCAGAAGCCAAACCCGTTTCCCAAATCGATTTACGAGAATGTGGCCTACGGTCCGCGGATCCACGGGCTCGCGGCGGGCAAGGCCGATATGGATCGGATCGTCGAGGAGTCTTTGCGGCGCGCCGGCTTGTGGGATGAAGTCAAGGACCGCCTGACCGAAAGCGGCACGGCGCTGTCGGGTGGTCAGCAACAGCGCCTGTGCATTGCGCGGGCCCTTGCGGTCGATCCCGAAGTCATCCTGATGGACGAACCCTGCTCGGCGCTCGATCCCATCGCGACGGCAAAAATCGAGGAGCTGATTCACGCGCTGCGCGGGCGTTATGCGATCGTCATCGTGACGCACAATATGCAGCAAGCGGCGCGCGTTTCGCAGCGCACGGCGTTTTTCCACCTTGGCACGCTCGTGGAATATGGCGTGACATCGGACATCTTCACCAACCCGAAGCAGGAACGCACCAAAGATTATATCACCGGCCGTTACGGTTAAGGATGCGATTATGACCGACCACACGATCAAGGCCTTCGACAACGAGATCGGCGAATTGCGCGGCCATATCGCCGACATGGGCGGACGCGCCGAAATGGCGATCACGCTGGCGATGCAGGCACTTATCAAACGCGATCTCGACCTGGCGCAAAAGATTATCGCCGACGACAAAGCGATCGACCGGCTTGAAACCGAAGTCGAAAAACTGGTTGTGAAGATCATTGCGCTCCGTGCGCCGATGGCAGACGATCTGCGCGAAGTCATCGCTGCACTCAAAATCGCCGCAGTCCTCGAACGGATCGGAGACTATGCGAAAAATATCGCCAAGCGAACCAGCGCACTCGAAAGCCGCCGCAAGATCGAGCCCATCTCGCTCCTGCCGAGCATGGCAAAGGTCGCCACCGAAATGGTCCGCGATGTGCTCGATGCTTTTGCAGCGCGCGACATCAACGCGGCAATCGACGTGAACGAACGTGACTATATCGTCGACGATTTCTACAATTCGATCTTCCGAACGCTCGTCACCTACATGTACGAAAATCCCCAAAGCATCGGCGATGCGGCACATCTTTTGTTCGTTGCAAAGAACCTCGAGCGCGTCGGCGACCATGCCACCAATGTCGCCGAGATGGTCTATTTTGCCGCCACCGGCGAATATATGGCCGAGCGCGAGCGCAGTGATCCCTTTACTCATGATCAGGATAAGATGTGATGACCCGTGCAAAAATGCTTCTTGTCGAGGACGACGCGGCACTTGCCGAATTGCTAGTGTATCATTTCAAGCGCGAAGATTTTGACGTTGTGCAAACGCCAGACGGTGAGGAAGCGCTGCTGATTGCGCAGGAAACGCCGCCCGATATCGTGCTGCTCGACTGGATGCTCGAAAGCTTGTCGGGCATCGAAGTGTGCCGCCGGTTGCGGCGTATGCCCGAAACGGCAAATGTGCCGATCATCATGCTGACGGCGCGCGGCGAAGAGGAAGACCGGGTTCGCGGGCTCGAAACCGGAGCCGACGATTATGTGACAAAGCCGTTCAGCCCGCGTGAGCTGGTTGCGCGCGTGGGGGCCGTACTGCGCCGTGTTCGTCCTGCGCTCGCCGGGGAAGCCATGGTCTATGCCGATATCGAAATGGATACCGTCGGCCACAAAGTGAAGCGCGGCGGATCGATGATCCCGTTGGGGCCGACCGAGTTTCGTTTGCTCAAGCATTTTCTAGAGCATCCGGCGCATGTCTTTTCGCGCGAACGTTTGCTCGACAGCGTGTGGGGGCATGACAGCGACATCGAGCCACGCACTGTCGACGTCCATATTCGCCGCTTGCGCAAAGCGATCAACGAAGGCGGGAAGCCCGACATCATCCGGACGGTGCGCTCGGCCGGCTATGCACTGGATGCCGACGGCAGGCTGTAACATCGATTCAAGCGACCAGACGTTCGCAAATTGCCGCAGGGCGAGAACCCGGACCCATCGCGCTGCGTTGTAATTGAACTGCGCATGCGCGCGGAAGACCAAGGAGTCGCCCAATGAAATATCTGGCAATAACAGCTGCATTGTTGTTCAGCAGCACCGCATTCGCTCAATCGACACCGTCGGCAGAGCCTGCATCACCGTCGATGCCCATGCCCGAGATGCCGCCAACCGGCGAAATGTCTGCTCCACCGGCGATGCCGGCAGCGCCCGATGCGCCAATGACGACTCCGGCAACGCCCGATGCCATGCCCGAGCAGGCAATGATGCAGCCTCCTGCGGCACCGGCCCCCGTCACGCAAACCGATTATCCGCGTTGTTCGCGGACGGTGGTTGACCAGTGCATTCAGGGTGCATCACGCGAACGCGACACGAAGCGCAAGCCCCGCCGCGGCTGACCGATTGACGTTCGGGGAAACCTTGGGCACGGCATCA
Source organism: Sphingomonadaceae bacterium (assembly GCA_041740105.1). Lineage (GTDB taxonomy): Bacteria > Pseudomonadota > Alphaproteobacteria > Sphingomonadales > Sphingomonadaceae > Sphingomonas_O. The sequence goes on along the minus strand of JBGSMP010000257.1, from coordinate 13,338 downwards.
GACAAGCTGCCGACAAGCCCGAGGATCCCTGAATGGCCATCAGTTTTGAAAACCGTGTTGCAATCGTCACTGGCGCCGGTGGTGGTTTGGGCCGTGCTTACGCGCTCGAACTTGCAAAACGTGGTGCGAAGGTCGTTGTGAACGATCTCGGCGCCGCGCGTGACGGCACCGGGCATTCCGACGCGGCCCTTTCGGTCGTGGATGAAATTACGGCGGCGGGCGGAACCGCAACGTCCGATGGCGGAAGCGTCACCGAGTTTAGCCAGATGACCGAGATGGTCGCAAAAACGAACCGCGACTGGGGGCGGATCGATATTCTTATCAACAATGCCGGTATCCTTCGCGACAAAAGCTTTGCAAAAATGGAGCCGGTCGACTTCGACCTCGTCGTCAAAGTCCATTTAAGCGGCAGTGCGAATGTGACCAAAGCCTGTTGGGAAACGATGCGAGAGCAGGGTTATGGCCGTATTTTGATGACAGCTTCGTCGACAGGGCTGTTCGGCAATTTCGGTCAGGCCAATTACGGCGCGGCTAAACTCGGTCTCGCAGGGCTGACAAAATCGCTCTATCTCGAAGGTCAGAAATACAACATCCGCGTCAACACGCTGGCCCCTGTCGCCGGAACGCGGATGACGGAAGGATTGTTTCCGGATGAAGCGTTCAAAGCCTTTGCGCCGGAAAATGTCGTCCCCGCAGCGCTTTTTCTCGTTAGTGAGGATGCACCCTCAAACATGATCATCGGTGCCGGCGCGGGCGTGGTGCAGGCAGCTTATGTGACCTTGACGCCAGGCGTTTTCTTACCCGCAGATGATCGCACTCCTGAAGCCGTTGGCAGATACTGGGATCAGATTATCGATCGCACGGGCGAGATCGTGCCGCAATCGGGTGCCGAACAATCGATTCTGATCGCCCGGACGATCACCGGAAGCCGAGCCACCGACTAGCTCGCGACGAGTTTCATCAATCGCCTTTCGATCGGCGCAAGCACAGAGCCGAGGTCATGCCCACGCTTCAATACCAGGCCGGCTTCCCCGATCAGTGCCCATTCGCCCTGGCGGTTACGCAGCGCGGGACATTTTTCGATACGGATTTCGGGTCGTTCGGCAGCACGACGGAAAGCAGCAAAACTGGCAGACTTTCGGTCGAACTGGAGGGCATAATCGCGCCAATGGCCTGCCGCCACCATCCGGCCATAGACATCGAGGATTCGCGAAAGTTCGATTCGTTCAAAGCCTACCTGCGTGACCAGCTGCGGGAACGGCGCGATCACGCCCATTACGCAACGCTCATCAGGCAGATCGTGCCTGGTCGGTCTCGGTGTAGGCCGCCAGTTTTGCACGCAGCGCCTCGACCTCGCATTTCAATATCTCGAGTTGTTGCGTCGCAGGGTCGAATTTTTCACTGCACGGCGTACCATAAGGCATGAACGACTGCTGATATTGGTCCGCGCCCATCAGGGTCGAACGGGCCGGAATACCGATCATCGTCGCCCCTTCCGCAACATCTTTGGTAACAACCGAATTCGCGCCGATCCGCGCCCGCTCGCCAACGGTGATTGGCCCAAGCACTTGCGCGCCCGATCCCACGATCACACCGTCGAGCAACGTCGGATGCCGCTTCCCCGCGATCCCGTTTGCAGGATTGGTCCCGCCCAGCGTTACATTCTGATAGATTGTCACATTATCGCCGATTACCGCTGTTTCGCCAATGACCGTAAAACCATGGTCGATGAAAAAATTGCGGCCAATGGTCGCACCAGGGTGAATGTCGATCGCTGTAAACATCCGCGCGATGTGATTGACGAGCCGCGCAACGAAATACAGTTCACCCCGAAACAGCCAGTGCGCAAGGCGATGAAACATCAGCGCCCAGACGCCGGGGTACGTCAGTATTTCCCAGCGCGACCGGGCGGCAGGATCGCGCGCCTTTATCGAATCGAGATACGCGATCAGACCCTCGATCATCGCTATTCTCCACAAAAGTATGGATGCAATCTAAGCATCAGGCGGTCCGATGCAACCCATCGCTGAATAGCCTCGCTTTACCAATAGCATAGCGAAATGTCTTGCGCGTCCGACACGCGCAATCTCTAACCCTACGAATATGATCGACTTTGCTGTTCTGGATTGGTCCGCTGTCCTGCCGTTCATCGCGATCGGGTTTGGTGCGCAATTGATTGACGGCGCTTTGGGCATGGCTTTCGGCGTCATCGCGACCACCGCATTGCTGCTTTTGGGCATCCCGCCGGCACTTGCGACCAGCTATGTCCATGTCATCAAGTCATTTACGGGCGGCGCGAGCGGCGTCAGCCACATCATCCACCGTAATGTCGACTGGAAGCTCTTTGCCCGCCTAGCGGCGGGGGGTGTCGTTGGCGGTATCGGTGGCGCGCTGCTATTGTCGCACCTTCACCTGAACGACGCGAATTTCGCGCGACCATTTATCTTCGGTTATCTCATTCTGATCGGACTGTTTATCCTGTGGCGCGGGATCGGATACAAAATCGCCCGCGAACGGCGCGCAAAGGTCGTCGAGCCGGTTGCACTCGTCGGCGGGTTTCTGGATGCAACGGGCGGCGGCGGCTGGGGACCGGTCGTGACCTCGAACCTGCTGCTTCAAGGTAACAATCCGCGCATGACCGTGGGGACCGTGAACACCGCCGAATTCGTGCTCGCCGTGGCCGTTTCGATCACCTATTTACTGGCACTGGGCTTAAAGGACCTTACCGCCCCGGTGATCGGATTGCTGATCGGTGGCGTCGCAGCAGCGCCGCTCGGATCATTGTTGACGCGACATATTCCGGCGCGCCAGATGATGATCCTGGTGGGCACATTGCTGACGGCCATCAGCATTTTCGGCCTGTATCGCGTGCTAGGCTAGTTCCAACGCGCCACAGCAGTTGCGTCGGTTTCGCGTGGCTTCACCCACCCTGCCCGCCCGTCGGCAAAGACTTCGCGTTTCCAGAACGGCGCGTCGGTTTTCAGCCTATCGATGAGATAGGCGCAGCTCTCGAGGGCAGCAGCACGGTGCGGTGACGCCGTGGCGACGAAAACGATACGATCGCCCGGGTGCATGGTTCCCGTCCGGTGGATCAGTGCCACATGGGCTAGGCTCCAACGCCTTGCCGCCTGTTCGGCGAGGTCCAGCAACGCGTGCTCGGTCATAGCCGGGTAATGCTCGAGTGTCAGGGAGACCAAACCGCCTTTGCCGCGAACGACACCGAGAAATGTCGCAACACCGCCGACGCCATCTTTCATCAGCGGTTCCGTTTCAGCGCCGACATCGAAATCGGTTTCGCAGACCCGAACTGTGATCATCCGCCCGTTACCGGTGGGAAAAATGCGATCTCCGTTGCGTCGGTGATCGTTGCATCAAAGCCCACCATGACGAGATCGACGGCAGCCCGCAGCCGTTCGCGATCGGCAAATGCCTGCGCATGGCCATTGCTGCGGCTCGAAAGATAATCGGCAAGCGCGCTAACCGTCGTAATGTCAGCCGGGATTGCCACGATCTCCTCGCCAAAGCCTACGGCATCGCGCACCCAAGCAAAGTAAAGGATTTTCGCCACGCAGTTCAGTCCATATGCCGGATGCCGACGCGGAGATAATCCCAGCCGGTGACCAGCGTCAGCGCTGCTGCCGCCCAAAGCGACCCGACCCCGATCTGCTTGATCCAGACAAGGTCCGGCAGCGCGCCGGCCAGAATCAGCGCACCAAGCGCGACCATCTGCAAGGCTGTCTTCCACTTCGCCAGTTGCGACACCGGCAACGACACCTGCAGCCCTGCCAGAAATTCGCGCAGACCCGATACCGTGATCTCGCGCAGCAGAATGATAATCGCCGGAATGATATGGATCCCGCTGATCGACGCGGCCTCGTGTCGCGTCCCGACCAGCATCATGATGACCGCGGCAACCATGATCTTGTCGGCAATCGGATCGAGGAAGATGCCGAGCTTCGATACCTGACCGTTGGCACGCGCCAGATATCCGTCGAAATAATCGGTGATTCCCATCAGGCAATAGAGCGCAAAGCCCAGCGCATAGCCAAGTTCCCACCCCGGAAACCAGAGCAGCGCGACGAGCAACGGCACTGTGACGATGCGCGAAAGCGTCAGGATGTTGGGAAGACTCATCATGCAAAGGCAGCGTTATAGCGTTTGGCGGCTGGCGCAAAGCTGGCTAAGGGCTGCCGCAGTCGTAACGATCCGGGAATACCGAAACCTTGATGCAAAACACCACTCATTTGCTCAAGGCGCGTCGCTTTCTGCCTTTGTTCGTCACACAGTTCCTCGGCGCCATGAACGACAATCTGTTCAAGAACGCGATCGTCCTGTTCGTGGTCTACAATGTCTTTTCGGACCCGAAGCAGGAAGAACAGTTCAGCGGCATCGCAACGGCGTTGTTCGTCATCCCCTTTTTCCTGCTCTCCGCCGTTGCGGGTCAACTTGCAGACGCGCGTGACAAGGCAAAGCTGGTACGCATCGTCAAAGCCGCCGAAGTGGGCATCATGCTGGTCGGGGCCGCAGGGTTACTGATTGCCAACATTCCGCTCATGCTCGTCGCGCTGGTTGCCATGGGCGTGCACTCGACATTTTTCGGCCCGATAAAATACGCAATTCTGCCACAGCATCTCGAGCCCGACGAGGTGCTCGGCGGCACCGGGCTGATCGAGGCCGGGACATACATCGCGATCCTTGCCGGGACGATCGTCGCAGGATTTATCAGTGCACAAGTTGCGGCAGCGGCCGTCATTGCCATTGCCGTCGTCGGCTGGTTCAGCGGGCGGTATGTCCCCGCAGCCCCACCAGTGGGCACGCCCGACGCCATTGATTTCAATATTTTCCGTGCTTCATATCGCCTCGTTTACGGCACGATGCATATTCCGCGTCTGTTCCTCGCGATCATTTCCATCAGCTTTTTCTGGACGATCGGCACTGTGCTTTTCATCCAGTTTCCGCCGCTCGTCAAAAACGTGCTGACCTCGGACAAGGAAGTGGCGAGCCTGTTCCTGGCGATTTTCTCGGTCGGGATCGCAATCGGATCGATCATCATCAACCGGCTTCTGAAAAGCGAGGTTTCGGCGCGTTATTCGCCGATTTCCGTTATCGTGATGGGCTTGTTCGTCATAGCTTTCCATTTGATCGCGAAAAGCTGGGTGTTGGACAACGACGGTGACCTTTATGGGGTCGTCGAGTTCCTTGCGCATCCAGGGGCGATTCCGCTGGCCTTGACGCTGCTTGGCATTGCGATCGCCGGCGGGATGTTCGTGGTGCCGCTCTACGCGTTCCTGACAACCACCGTGCCGATCAGCGAGACCGCGCGCACCGTCGCGGCAAATAATATCGTCAATGCCGGCTGCATGGTGGCGGGATCGGCACTCGCGCTTGGCCTTAGTGCACTCGGTGTCGGTGCCGTCGACCAGTTGCTGCTGACAGCGGCGATGTGCGTCGTCTCGGCGTGGCTGGCGTGGAAACTTCACAAGGCCTGCCTAGCGGGCGATTGCCCCTGAATTATCGCCCCTGAATTTATGCGCCTGCGCAGGCGAGTGACCGGCGGATACAGCCTTTGGGGGTGAGTTCGCTTCGAGCCATCCCCGTCGGCCCCGCCCGCGCAGGAGCAAACAGGATCAGCGGCGACGCGCGCCTCTCATCCCGCGTCCCGCGCTGTGCGGCGGATTAAATCCTTTTGCACGAGTAACATCGACGGAACGTGTGACATTTCCGTTCGAGCGCGACAGCGTCGCAACAGCCACCGTGCCGATGATCGCACGGCGCGCGGGTTCAATCCATTGCAGCGCTTGCCAACGGCGACTCGCGGCTGAAATCTTTGCCGACGTTGTGCTGTCGATCAGCGACCCCATATCTCTAGCGAAGGAGATGCGCATGCCGACGTTCAAGCAGGTCGATTTCGATGCCCTTACCCGAACTGTCGGGCTGGGCGGCAGCGACCCCGCATCGGTGCGGCGACGCATCGAAGCGATGGAAAAGCTACTCGAAGGGCTTTTTGTCATCCCGGGTACAAACCGGCGTTTCGGCCTCGACGTGATCCTCGGCATATTGCCCGTCGGCGGCAGCGTGATTGCCGCAGTCATGGGCAGCTGGCTCGCGTGGGACGCGCGCAATCTCGGCATGCCCAAACATGCCTATGTCCGGATGGCCGGCAATATCGGCGTCGATGCGCTGCTCGGCGCGATCCCGTTTATCGGCGCGGTCCCCGACTTTTTCTTTCAGTCGAACACGCGCAATTTACGAATCATAAAGAAACATCTCGACCGGCATCATCCAGGCACGGCCGTCATCGAAGCCTAACGCGTTATGCGCCATATCTTGAGCGCCGCACCATCGGGCGCGCCGCGCGGACGATTACGTGCACAGGGTGTCGGGCGGAGATCGCGCGACAGGCAAATGCGCAATTCCTCGAACCAGTCGCCGCGCCGATCGGTGACAACCAGAATGTGCGACGGCTGAATTGTGGGGTTGAGCGCCGAAACAATGCGCTTGAATCCGCCGATGTCGATCCGCCGCCGTGACAGGGCGTTCATGTCGGGCGTGCGAACCGAAGCGAAAAGTTTGCGCGACGCGGCAAAATAATCGGCCGGTTCGCGCGCGGCACAGCTGCCATGCTTGGCCCATTGATGCGCTATCAGCCGCGACGACGGCATCGTGCAGAACTGGTCACGAAACACAGCACGATCGATCGTCGTCGAAGCGCGGCACCAGCGCGGCGGCTCGCGCCCGTTTGGTCCCTCGGGCCACAGACCGTGAAGAATAAAACCGAATTTGTTCGGCCCCGTGCATTGCTCGGACGTCTCTTGGGCATTGCCACGGCAATATTCGGGCGACCACGACAGGGCCAGCGTGTAGCCCGCAACAACGCCGGGGCGGGCCTGTTCGCTGGCGGGGCGATCGGCCTGAAGCGGACTCAGTAATTCGGGAACATAGCAGCTTTGCGCCAGGGCGAGCCCCGGCAAAGCGCTAAGCCAAAGCGAAATCCAGCCCGATATCCGCCGCAGGTGCACTTTGGGTAAGCCGTCCGACTGAAACATAAGTCACTCCCGTTTCCGCAATGGCGCGGACCGTCTCGAGGCGGACGCCGCCCGACGCTTCAGTCACCGCCCTGTCGCCGATCAGTGCAACGGCCTCACGCAGTATCGGCGGTGCCATATTGTCGAGCAGAATATGCGTTGCACCCGCATCGAGTGCTTCGGTGATCTGATCAATCCGGTCGACTTCGACAATGATTTTGGCAATGCCCGCCGCAACCGCGCGCCGCGTCGCTTCCCCAACCGATCCTGCGACCGCGACATGATTGTCCTTGATCATGGCGGCATCGTCCAATCGCATCCGGTGATTGGTCGCGCCGCCCATCCGCGTCGCATATTTCTCGAGCACGCGCAGGCCGGGGATTGTCTTGCGCGTGTCGAGCAGAATGCAGCCGGTGCCAGCGATGGCATCGACATAAGCGCGCGTCATCGTCGCGATTCCCGAGAGGTGCTGGACGGTGTTAAGCGCCGAACGTTCGGCGGTGAGCAGAGCGCGGGCATTGCCCGAGAGGCGCATCAGATCAGTCCCGGCAGGAATTTTCATTCCCTCTGCAACCAGCGTCTCAATCTCGCCAGTGCGATCGAGGGAACGGAAAAACGCCTCGGCGAGCGGAAGCCCCGCAACGACAATGGCGTCGCGGCTGTCCATCACGCCAGTGAAACGCGCATCGGCGGGGATGACGGCCGCAGCGGTGATATCGCCATAATCGCCCAGGTCTTCGGCAAGCGTCGCCGCAACGAAGGCGTCGAGGTCGAAACGGTCAAGCGTGAAAGGCATCAAAGCAGTCCAACGACATAGGAAGAGGAACCGTGCGACCCTGCAAGGGTTTTGCTTGTCGTAGCAAGCAGGAAACACGCATGGCCGATGAAGAACCAATCCACGAAACGACGACCGAAGCTCGCGCCGGGGACAGCAACCCGACCAATCGCTATATCCTCTATACTTCGGTCGCGCTCGTCATCGTTGCGTTCGTCGTGGTCCTCGCTTTCGGGTTCAGCGCGACGCCCTAATCTCCCGAGATTTTGACCGCGCCCAAATCGCCCTGCCCGACCGTGCTGCCCGCCATTTCGAGCATGCGGTCGAGCGCTTTCTTGGCGCGAAGCCGCAGTCCTTCTTCGATCTCGATGCGCGGCTGCAAATCACGGAGTGCAACGTAAAGCTTTTCCATCGTATTGAGTGCCATATAGGGACAGATGTTGCAGTTGCAGTTGCCGTCTGCGCCCGGCGCACCGATGAAATGCTTGTCCGGAAGCGCTTTTTCCATCTGGTGCATAATGTGCGGTTCGGTCGCAACGATCAGCGTGTCACCGGGAAAGCTTTTGGCAAAGGCGAGGATGCTGCTGGTCGATCCGACGTGATCGGCATGGTCGAGAATATGCGCGGGGCATTCGGGATGCGCGGCAACCGGAGCCCCGGGGTGTTTTGCCTTCAGTTTGACCAGTTCGGTTTCGCTGAACGCCTCGTGCACAATGCACACACCGGGCCAGAGCAGCATGTCGCGCCCGGTCTTGCGCGCGAGATAGGCGCCGAGATGCTTGTCGGGGCCGAAGATGATTTTCTGGTCCATCGGGATTTGCGACAGGATTATGTCTGCCGACGACGATGTCACGATGATGTCGGAGAGCGCTTTCACTTCGGTCGAACAGTTGATGTAGGTCAGCGCGATATGATCGGGATGCGCGCGGCGGAAGGCGGCGAATTTGTCGGGCGGACAAGAGTCCTCGAGGCTGCACCCGGCATCCATATCGGGCAGCACGACGATCTTGTCCGGCGACAGGATTTTGGCGGTGTCGGCCATGAACTTGACGCCGCAAAAGGCGATCACGTCGGCATTTGTCGCGGCAGCCTTGCGGCTGAGGTCCAGACTGTCGCCGACGAAATCGGCGATGTCCTGAATCTCGGGCTTCTGGTAGTAATGCGCGAGAATGACGGCGTTGCGCTCTTTGCGCAGCCGATCGATCTCGGCGCGCAGGTCGAGCCCTTTGAGCGTGCCGCTATGCATATTCATTCGTCAAAAGCCTCCGGTCGTCCATAGCTCAGATGGATGACCGGCGACTTGTGCGCAAGGGTCACATCGGCGGCGGGGGAAAATCTAACGGTGCAATCGATGCGCCCCGTGACCCGTCTGTAGCAGCCTGATAGATTGCGGTACCCACCGGGCTGAACGCAACGAATTGCGGAATCATGAGCACAGCGACCGACACGATGATTCCCCGCGTCCACGCAGGATGCCAACCGCCCATCCGACGCGCATCAAGCGCGGCGATTATGACGAGCGTGGCGATGCTAACCGTGCCTGCGATCTGGTAAGACCAAGGAATCATCAGCGGCATGGGTAGCAACCGGCCGAATGCCGGCCCGAGGATTACCGTGATACCCGCGATATGCAGCCGCCGGTGCCAATCGGTTTGCCGCCGCATCGCGACCGCTGCCCAGGTTAATCCGGCGAAGCCAAACAAGCCGAGCACGTTCGCGATCAGGAAATGCTGCGGCTGAAAGATGAACGGTGTCGTGCCGCTGCGGACGATGTGGAGCATCAGGACAATGCCGATGCCGACCATTGCAATGCTCCAGCCGAGACCGAGCCAGCCAAGGCGGCGATGCAAGGCAATCGAGCCGCTCGTCGCCAGCGCGTTCTGCAGCACGAAGATCGTCACCCAGCCGAAGAAGACGACCGCATGAACATGGACAATCGGCGCGGCTGCGAATGAAGACCGCCCCGCCGCCAGCTGCGTCGTGAAGCCGACAACGAATATCGCTGCGATGATGATCGACGTGATCAGGAAAAAGCGGTCGTCGCCCCGCGCAACCGGTGCTGCGTTTGCCTGTGTTGCCATGGTTCCCCCCCTCGACAATTGATGTTCGATGGCCAACCCGTGTGCGCCCGACTCAAGTCAGCGGCGCATAATTTCCTCTATGGGCGTCGATCCGTCAACTACGCTGCGTTCGCCGTCGACCTCGCTGGCGAAACGGACCACGACATTCACCTGTCTCAGATTGGACGCTCTCAACGGTGCCGCCACGAGTGCCTGCATCGCTTCGCGGGCACTGGCGCGAGCGGATGCAATATGCTCGGGCTTCGCAGCGGTTATTTGCGCCCGTTGCTGGGCGCGAGCGCCCGCCTGCCGTATGGTTCGCTGCGATGCGGTTCGGCTGACAAAGAGGCCACTGGTGTCGGTAAATTCGGCCTTGGCTACATTGATAACGGGCGGCTGCAGCATGACATCGGGGATCACGACCGTCATCGTGCGGCGATCCGCGTTCCATCGGAAATCGGATTGGCGGATATCCTGCAAGTTGACGAAATAATTGACCGCATAGGGATATTTAACCGTCACCGAGCTTGGCAACATGCCGCGCCAGCCGCCATCCCTGCCGATTGCGATAACCTCGCCGCGCAGCGTCGCGACTTGCAGCGACCGTGCCTTCGCAAATGTCTCGGACAAGGTGCGTGCGGAGTCGAGGCCCAGCTGAGCGTCGGCTTGTTCGCGCTGCTGATCTTTCCACCAGCCATAGCCGATCGCCAATGCTGCAACCGTGACGACCAGTGCCAGAATGATCTGCCATGACCTTATGCGCAGACCGCCCATCGGCCGGCACTCCCAACTTTTACGATGTTTCGGTCGCGCAAATCGATGAGATGCGCGAGCACCGAGCGCCCTGCTGCGCCGTATAGGCGTTCGTCGATCCCGGCATACATCTTTGGCACCATGTCGGCGATCACACCCTCCCCGCTTTCGAGCATCTTCAGGATCTGACGTTCACGCTGTTTGCGGTGTCCTGCAAGCCCGCGCACAAACTGCTGCGGGTTGGTCACCGGTTCGCCGTGGGCGGGATAATACACCGCGTCGCTGCGCGCCATCAGTCTGTCGAGACTGCGCATGTAATCGGCCATGTCGCCGTCGGGCGGCGATACGACAGTGGTCGACCAGCCCATGACATGATCGCCCGTGAACAACGCATTTTCTTCGACCAGATGATAGCAAATATGGTTCGACGTGTGCCCCGGCGTTGCAACGGCGACGAGAGTCCAGCCGGGACCGGTCAGTTGTTCGCCGTCGCTTAGCACGCGATCCGGCGCATAGCTGGTATCGAACGCGGCATCGGCGCGCGGACCATCGTCGTCGAGCGTGAGCGGTGCACAGCCGATGATTTGCGCCCTTGTTACAGCCTTCAGCGGGGCTGCCGCTGGCGAATGATCGCGGTGCGTATGTGTACAGATGATTGCCGTGATCCGCTCGCCTGCTGTGGCGGCCAGAATACCGTCGATATGCGGCGAATCAGCAGGACCGGGATCGATGATGGCGACGTCGCCCTGCCCCACGATATAGGTTTGCGTGCCCGTGAACGTAAATGCCGACGGGTTGGGCGCGAGGACGCGGCGGACCAGCGGCGTCAATTGCTGCGCGACGTCAGGGCGTTGTTCGACCATGACAATGATGTGGCTGCTGCTCGTGCCCGACGCAAGGGCTCAGACGAGGCGGCTCTGCTTTACGGCTGCCTCGATGAAACTCGCGAATAACGGGTGCGGATCGAACGGCTTCGATTTGAGCTCGGGGTGGAACTGCACGCCGACAAACCACGGATGGTCTGGCCGCTCGACGATTTCGGGCAGCGTGCCATCGGGCGACATGCCGCTGAACATCAGCCCCTGCCCTTCGAGCGCGTCCCTATAATGCGCGTTGACTTCGTAACGATGGCGATGGCGCTCGCTTACTTCGGTACTACCGTAAATTGCCGCGACCGCGCTGTTGCCGCCGAGTTTTGCGGGATAAGCGCCCAGCCGCATCGTGCCGCCCAGATCGCCATCGGCTTCGCGCTTCTGCAAACCCTCGGCGCCCATCCATTCGGTGATCAAACCAACCACCGGTTCGGCGGTCGGTCCGAATTCGGTCGTCGAGGCATTAGCGATTCCCGCCATATTCCGCGCGCCTTCGATGCAGGCCATCTGCATGCCCAGACATATCCCGAAAAAAGGGACATTATGTTCGCGCGCAAAGCGGACGCTGGCGATCTTGCCTTCCGATCCGCGCTCGCCGAAGCCGCCGGGCACCAGAATGGCGTGCATCGGTTCGAGCTGCGCCATGAGGTCGCCGCCGGTTTCAAACATTTCGGCATCGAGCCATTTGATGTTGACGCGCACCCGATTGGCGATACCGCCGTGGACCAGCGCTTCGTGGAGTGATTTATACGCATCCTGCAGCCCGATATATTTGCCGACGACGCCGATTGTCACGTCGCCTTCGGTATTGCCCAAACGATCTTCGATGTCGGACCAGCGCGACAGATCGGGATCGGCATCCGGTTCGATGCCGAACGCACGCAGCACTTCGTCATCAAGGCCTTCGCGATGATATTGCAACGGCACGGCATAGATCGATTTTGCGTCAAGCGCCGGAATGACTGCTTCTTTCTTGACGTTACAGAATAGCGCGATTTTTGCACGGTCGCTCAACGGCAACGGCTGTTCGCAGCGGCACACAAGCACGTCGGGCTGAACGCCGAGTGCGGCTAGTTCGCGCACGCTGTGCTGGGTCGGCTTGGTCTTCAGCTCCCCCGCTGCCGCAATGAACGGGACAAGCGTGACATGGATCGACACACTGTTGCCGCGGCCGAGGTCGTTGCGGAGCTGGCGGATCGCTTCGATGAAAGGCAGCGATTCGATGTCGCCGACGGTGCCGCCGATTTCGCACAGGACGAAATCGAGGTCTTCGGTCTCGGCCAGCGCAAATGCTTTGATCGCATCGGTCACATGCGGGATGACCTGAACCGTTGCGCCGAGATAGTCGCCGCGTCGTTCGCGCTGGATGATCTGCTGGTAAATCCGGCCCGAGGTCACGTTATCCGACTGGCGCGAAGCAACGCCGGTAAAACGCTCGTAATGGCCAAGGTCGAGATCGGTTTCCGCTCCGTCATCGGTCACATAGACTTCGCCGTGCTGATAGGGGCTCATCGTCCCTGGATCGACATTCAGATAGGGATCGAATTTGCGGATGCGGACACGGTAGCCGCGCGCTTGCAGAAGTGCTGCCAGCGACGCTGCCATGAGCCCTTTGCCAAGCGAGGAAACCACGCCGCCGGTGATGAAAATAAACCGCGCCATGGGAGGATGCGCTTAGACGCTGCCCGCCCGCCTCGGCAAGGCAGCGAATCGGCGTGCGACGATTTAGTTGCCGTTGCGGTCGGCGTCGGTCGGCGCCGGCGTCGGATTGTTCGACATGACGGGCACAGGCAACGTCGGACGCGTCGGCGCGACTTTCGGTGCTGCGGCAGGTTGAGCCGGTGCCATCGCCG
>JBGSMP010000187.1:0-14024 GCA_041740105.1 Sphingomonadaceae bacterium | reverse complement strand
CTGCGTTGCGCGGCGCGCCATGGTGGCGGCGTCATGATCCGATCGCGCGTCGTCGAGGCGACCTTGCGTCATCCGACGTGCCGTCCGCATCCGTGCCGCCAATTCCGAACGCGCTGCCAGTTCGCTGCCTAAACCCAACCCGGTTTCCAGCGAAAGCGCGACTGTTGCGTCTTCGAGCCGACGCGCAAGAATCTCCTGCCCCGTCAGGTGCGCCGCAGAATCAGCGAAAGCAGCTGAAGCCATCCGACTGGCTGCACCGCGGACGGCAATCAATTTTTCATACCGTTTTTTCACGCGCCGAATTCCGCGATCATGCGAGCAACCGAAGCCACGCTGCTTTCGTGCGCGCTGCTTGGCTGCATAATAAAGTCGAGGATCGCGGCACGGCTTTCCAGTGCCTCATCGACTTCGGGGTCGGCGCCGGAACGATAGGCCCCCATCAGGAGGAGATCGCGGTTCTCCTCGGCGATCGCCCATAGCCGACGAACCCGCGCTGCTGCTGCCCGGTGATCGGGCGTCGCAATATCGGCCATCACCCGGCTCAATGACCGACCGATGTCGATCGCCGGAAAAACGCCTTGTTCGGCCAGCGACCGCGCCAGGATGATATGGCCGTCAGCAATAGCCCGCGCCGCATCGACGACCGGATCATCCACATCATCGCCATCGGCCAACACGGTATAAAGCGCCGTGATCGAGCCGCCTGACGCTATGTCATTGCCGCAACGCTCAAGGAGCGCGGGGATCATCGCAAGCGCCGATGGCGGATAGCCTTTCATCGTCGGCGTTTCGCCGGTGCCGAGTCCCAGTTCGCGCTGAGCATGGGCAACGCGCGTCAGACTGTCGACGATCAGCAGCACATTCTTGCCGGCATCACGAAAATGTTCGGCAATTGCCGTTGCTCGCTGAGCCGCCCGTATCCTGAGCAGAGGCGAGCGATCGCCCGGCACGGCGACCGTCACGGTATAGCGATGCGCATCGCTCGCTCGCGTCGCCTCGACAAAATCGACAATTTCGCGATTGCGCTCGCCAACCAGCGCAACGACAACAACGTCGGCTGCTGCCCCGTCGATCATCTGCCGGATCAGCGTGGATTTGCCCACCCCCGAACCCGCCGCAAGGATCATCCGCTGACCTCTTCCCAGCGTCATCAGTGCATCGATTGCGCGGACACCTGTCGCAAACGGCTTGCGCACCGATGCGCTGGCAAGCGGATTGCCAACAGCCCCGCGCACGTCGCGCTGTGTATCGACGAAGATCGGCCCCCGCGCATCGATCGGATGGCCGACGGCGTCGATCACCCGACCTAGGAGCGCGTCACCGACATTCGCCATTAATGACGAGGGACGCATAACGACACGAGCACCCGGTTGCGGCGATGCGTCTTGCTGCAGCGCCATCAGGATCGTGCCAGTGCCGTCAAAGCCAACAACTTCCGCCGATATTCGACCGTCAATTTCGGCCCCTGTGCCAATCGAACAGCGAAACCCGCTTGCGGTAAAAAAGGGACCCCGAACGGCGGTCAGTCGCCCGACAAGCGTCGGCGCGATCCTTGCCGGGCGGCAATTTGCAAGAGCGCGTTCGGCGAGCGCAATCATGCCGCCAGTCCCAGTCGGGCAATTTCGACTTGCATGCGGTCAAGCGCCGGTCGCACGCCGTCTTCATAAATCATTGACCGCGTTCGGGCTTCGACAGTACCGCGCGAAAGCGCCGGATCGCCGACCGTCGACATCATCGGATCGAGCAAATGTACGTCATCGGGGTTTACGGCCAGCACCACTTCGCCCTGATCAGCGACAATGGCAGCAAGTGCATCAGCGCGTTCGCGGAGCAACTTGCCGTCGATTGGCGCTGCCCCGGCAATGTCCATCACGAGCCGCTCGACCGACGCCACGATCAGGCTGGCAATCAGCGCCGTGGATGGCGACTGAAGCGCTTCAAGCGAAGCGGCAAGCTGAAGCAATGCGTCGCGCTCACTCGCCAATTCCGCTTCCACAGTCCGACGGGCTTCGGCAACGCCGCGCGCATAGTCGTCTGCGATCGACGCGTCTGAAACGCGCTCGGTTGGCCAGAAATCGGCCCGTTCCCACATCTTAGACATAAGCCGCATTCCCGCCGATTTGCAGTGATCCGTCGTTTTCCATCTGGCGGACAATGCCAACGATCGCCTTTTGTGCGGCTTCGACGTCGGCGATGGCGATTGGGGTCGCTTCGGCCAGCTCATCGCGGATCGTATCCGCAGCGCGCGCCGATAGCCCGGCGAGCATCCGTTCGCGCTCTGCTTCTGTCATTGTCCGCATCGCAATAACAAGCACGCTGGCATCGATGGCACGAACGACCACGCTCAGGTTCTTGGTGTCGAGCTTCAGCACATCGGCGAAGATGAACATCTCGTCGGCAATGTCCTGCGCCAATGCCTTGTCGCGCTTGCCGATGGCACGAAGCAGCGCCTGATCGGTCGGTTTTGGCATTTTGCTGAGGATTGCCGCAGCGGCCGTAACGCGTGCCGACCGCTCGACGGCTACGGGTGCCGGTTTGGCCGCACCATCACCCAACAGCCGAGAGAGCTCTTCGATCGCAAGCGGACCGACGGGGCGAAGCCGCGTCATCCGCCGGACAATGTCTTCCTGTTGTGCGGGCATCAGTCCCTGAATGAGTAGCGCAGCGCGCTCGGGCTCGACGTCGGCAAGGATCACGGCACCGACTTGCGGATGTTCGCGCTCGATCACGGCGATTACTTCTTCGTCACGCATCCATTTCAGCGGCGTCAGTTGTGCCGAAGGCCCGGCGGGCGCGAGCTTGGCCATGACAGCGTCACCGCGATCATCGCCCAGTGCTTTGGTAATGACCGTCCGCGCTCGCTCGGTTCCGTCGACGCGCATGCTGCTGTAGTTTCGCGCTGATTCCACAAACCGGTTCAGCGCGCCTTCGGCTTCGTCCGATCCGACTTCGTTCAGCGCGACCATTGCCTTGCCCAGCATTTCGATTTCGCGCGGGCTCAGTTCCTCGACAATCTGTGCGGCCTGATCATCGGCAAGCAGCATCAGGAGGATTGCGGCATCGGGATTAATCTCAGCCACTGGCTTTCTCCGGTGTCAGAAGGCTGCGCATGACAGCCGCAGCCCGCTTAGGATCCTGACTGACGAAATCACGGACTAGCGCGGCGCGATCGGCATAGCTGGGGGCCGCGGAGATCATGTCCAGCGTAATTGGCGTGTCGCGTCCCTGCCGAGCGACTTCGTCGGCTAGCATCGGCGCGAGTTCAGCTTTGCGTTCCGCCGCTGCTTTCGCGCGACTTTTGAGGAACGGGCGGCCGATGCCGAAGACGACGAATGCGACAGCGGCCAGTGCGGCAACGATACGGCCGATCGCCATAAAATCGATGCCGTCCATCCAGCTGGTTTCGACGGGTGCGGTTTCGGCAAACGGGCGCGACGATACGACAACATCGTCACCGCGTGCCGCATTGAAACCAACGGCGCGTTTTACCAGGCCATCGATGGCCGCAATATCGACAGCGTTGCGAGCCTTGGCGCCTTTGACATCGCGCAATGCAACAGCGACGGTCAGCCTTTTCACCGTCCCGACTGGATTCTTGATGACGGCGATTTCGCGGCCAAGTTCATAATTTCGCGTCAGGTCCTGTGACGTGCGGCCAGGCACAGTCGCGCCGGCCTGTGCGGCAAGAGGAGGCGTTGTCGACACAGCAGACGCTGGCGGCGGCTGGTTTGACAGCGTGCCCGGAATCCCGACTGCGGGGGCTTCACCGGCCGCCGACGTCCAACGCGACTCCTCGCGCGCGATGGCCCGCTGTTCCTGCGGGAATGTTTCGCGCGTCGATTGCTGTTCTGCGAAATCGAGGTCGGCATGAACTTGCGCGGTGAAGCCATCGGGCCCGACCAGCGGCGTCAGTATCTTTGCCAGCGCCAGCCGGTAGCGTTCCTCGACCCGCGCCTGAAGATCGATCTGGCGCGTCGCTTCGGCGCCGATCCCGTCGGCGTCCGCATTCGTCAGCATCCGCCCCGACTGATCGGTCAGTGAGACACGTTCGGCATTCAGGCCCGATACCGACGACGCAACCAGATGCAAAATCGCCTGCACTTGATCGGGCGTCAGCGACCGCCCGCCGCGCATGGTAAGCATCACCGATGCCGACGGCTGCACTTCGTCACGCAGAAATGGCGAGGCGTTCCCCGTGGCGATGTGGACACGGGCTTTTTCCACCGGATCCATGGCTTCGATCGTCCGCGCCAGATCGCTTTCGCGTCCGCCGCGCAGCCGCTCGGTCTCGACCGCATGGCTGGCGCCCATCGGCATGGTGTCGAGCGTGGATGATGCCGTCGGCGCGGCTTTGGGCAAACCCTGTGCCGCAAGCAGCATCCGCGCCTTGTGATAGTCAGCGGTTGCAACCTTGATTGCGCCAGTGGCCCCGTCGAGTGTGTAAGGCAGCGCAGCGGTGTCGAGCGCCGTCGCAACGGCTGCCTTGTCGCTGTCCGACAGGGCTCCGACGAGGTCGCGTTGCGGCGAACTGCTGATCGTGGTCCATGCAAGTGCTGCGGCACCGACGATACCAAGAACGCCGATGACCGGGAGCGCGCGCTGGACAACAGGCTGCACCATCAGGCGCTGAAGCTTTGCAGCTGGCTTTGGATCGATGATGAGAGCGCCTTCGGCCATGTCAGACCGGCATGTTCATGATGTCGCGATACGCTGAAAGCAGCTTGTTGCGCACTTGCAGCGTCGCCTCGAACGATATGCTCGACTTTTGCCGCGCCAGCATGACGCCGGCGATATCGTTCGTCTCGCCGCGCTCATAGGCCGCCGATGCAGCGCTGGCTTCACCCTGCGCTGCATTTACGGTGCCGAGAAGCTTGCTGAAACTGGCCGGCTCGACAGCCTCGGGGCGCGCCGCACTTTTCAGCGCATCGCTGCGCTGAATGACCGCGTTGCGCAGGCTCAGCACGGAACTGGCGTCGATCGTCATGCCGCGACCCGCATTTCAGCGAGACGATAGCGCAGTGTCCGTTCGGAAACGCCAAGCCGCGCCGCTGCTTTGGCGCGGTGACCGCCGACTTCGTCGAGCGCTGATTGTATCGCCGAAACCTGTGACTGTCGGCCGACGGACTTCAGGTCACGGTCGTAAACGCTGGCGCGACGTTCGATTGCCAGATCCTCGATTTCGATCCGCCCGCCTTCGCAAACCATCAGCGCGCGTTGCAAAACGCTGTCCAGCTCGCGCACATTGCCCGACCAGTCATGGGCCATGAGCAGATCGAGTGCATGGGCTGTCGGCCAGGCAAAATCATACCCCGCGCGCGCATGGCGGATCAGCAACGATGCGGTAATCGCCCGGATATCCTGTCGCCGTGCCCGCAGCGGCGCAAGCGTCAGTGCCATCACATTCAGGCGCCAATAGAGATCAGCGCGAAAGCGTCCGGCCTCGACTTCGCGCGCCAGATCGCGGTTCCCCGCAGCAATGACGCGAACATTGACCGCGAGAGGCTTCGTCGCGCCGACAGGAAGCACTTCGCCTTCCTGAAGAACGCGCAGCAGCTTTGCTTGTAACGCGAGCGGCAAATCTGCGATCTCATCGAGCAGAATCGTGCCGCCATCCGCCGCGCGGAACAGGCCTTCGCTTGCGCCGACCGCGCCCGTGAACGCGCCCTTGATATGACCAAACAGCATCGCTTCGGCCATTGTCTCGGGCAAGGCCGCGCAATTGATCGCGACAAAGGGTCCGGACGCGCACGATGACTGCGCATGAACAAAGCGCGCGAGCCCTTCCTTGCCGGTGCCGGTTTCGCCTTCGATCAGAACGGGTGCACCTGTTTTCGCTACGCGCGCCGCATGCGCCAGCAGCTTTGCCGTTGCGGGTTCGGCATAGGCCATGATCGGGTTGGCGCGGACCAATTCGGCAATCAACGCATGGCCAAAAGCCATGTCCTGAAAGCCAAAGCCGATCCGCGCCGGGTGACCGTCCCTTAGAGAGACCAGATAAGGGACGGTCGGGGGGGCTGTGGACTCGAGAATGGCATCGCCCGGCTTTGCCGACGCTGCTTCACTCGATGAATAAATGGTGGACGGACCAAGGCCGGCGACAATCCCGGCACCGGCCAAAGCCGGCGCAAGTGTCGGCCATTCGGCTTTCGCAATTTCGCTGATCGCAACAACAGTCATTTGGTCCCCACCTCTGCAAACAAGCAGTCGTGGTTATCCAAGCAATGACCATGCCAGTTGCTGTTGCCGAGACGGAGAGTGCTGCGGTGTCAAAAGCAAGTCGCTGATTTGCCAGCGACCGTCAAAATAATGACGCGCCTCAGGCGGCGTCGCTGATCCCGAGTTCGGCGAGCTTGCGATAGAGCGTTGACCGGCCGATGCCGAGCCGCCGCGCGACTTCGGTCATGCGGCCGCGATAGTGACCGATGGCAAGACGGATGACGTCCGCCTCGATCGCATCGAGCGCGCGCATATTGCCGTCCGAATGAAACAGCGTCACGCCGGCTGCTTGGGGACCACGATCCGTAACCGGCGCGCCCGCAACCAGCAGGCTGGCAATGTGCGGAAAATCGGTTGCCGTCAGGGCATCGCCGTCGCAAAGGACGGCTGCACGGAAGAGCGCGTTTTGAAGCTGGCGAACATTGCCGGGCCACGCATAGCCGCTCAGCAGCGACATCGCCTCATCGGTTATCCCAAGCTCGCGCAGTCCCGGTTGCTTGGCGATCCGCGCGAGCAAGTGGCGGGCAAGTGCGGGTACATCGCCACTACGCTCGCGCAAGGGCGGGATCGTGACCTGAACGACGGCAAGGCGATAATAAAGGTCTTCGCGAAAACGCCCCGCAGCAACTTCATCAAGCAACGTCCGGTTGGTCGCCGCGACGATGCGCACATCGACTTCACGCGGACGGCCCCCGATGGCGCACAACTCGCCCGACTGGAGAACGCGAAGCAGCTTGACCTGAGCATCGAGCGGCAGATCGCCCACTTCGTCGAGAAACAAAGTGCCACCGTCGGCATCGACGAACTTGCCGACCTGCCGCGAAAAAGCACCCGTGAATGAGCCTTTTTCATGGCCGAACAGTTCGGATTCGACAAGATTGGCCGGGATTGCGCCGCAATTCACGGCGATCAACGGCTTTTTGACGCGCGGGCTAGCGGCATGGATTGCTTCGGCGACGACCTCTTTACCGACGCCCGATTCGCCTTCTACCAGGATCGGGACGCGCGCACGCGCCGCCTTCGCAGCGATCGCAAGCGCCGCACGAAACTTGGGCGCGGACCCGACGATTTCGTCGAAGCCCAGCGGCGCTGATAGCTTTTCCGAAAGCGGGCGCAGCTCGCCGCTGCTGGAGCATTCGGCCATTGCTGCTTCGAGCGCGGCCAATAAGCGATCCGGTGCAATCGGTTTGACGAGAAAGTCAGATGCGCCCGCGCGCATCGCTTCGACGGCAACCGAAACAGAGTCAGTCGCCGTCAGCATCAGGATCGGCAACATCGGGCGCCGCGCGCGAAGCTCCGAAATCAGTGCGGCAACACCGTCGCCCCAGCGGTCGATCAGAATAGCGTCGAGCATCATGCCGTCGCGCGTGCCCAGCGTCGCAATCGCGGTTTCATTGTCACTGATCGCAATCGTGCGCCAACCCGCACGCGACGCAAGCGCAGCCACAAGCCGCACTTGCGCCGGTTCGTTGTCGACGAGCATCAACATGCGTGTGCCGTTCGGAGCCAATGCCGTCCCCACTTCTGTCCCAATGAAGGACATCTTCTACCCCGCAACGGTAAAGTTCCTGTAAATCGCGCGTAACTTCGTTCAGTTGTCCAAAAGCTAAAGCCATTGTTCATTCGGTGGAAAGCGCGCAATCAAGGTCACGCGACGGGCTTGAGAGCAAGGCAGGTCGCGGTTATGGGCTACGTAGCATCATCCACGAATGAGGGTAACAATGGCGGGGAATGGCGAAACGAACGGTGACCTGAAGGCGCATACGGAATCATATTCGCGCTTCATCTGGTGGCTGAAATTCGGATCGGTTGCGACGGCACTGGTCACGACACTTGTCATTTTCCTGATCACCCGGTGAAAATTGCTGTCTTGAAAGAAACGGCCGACGGCGAACGTCGGGTGGCCGTGAGTGCCGAAACGGTGAAGAAGTTCATCGGATTGGGCGCAAGTGTGACTGTGGAAAGTGGCGCGGGCGTGCACGCATCGGTTGCGGATAGCGACCTTGCAGCGGCTGGCGCAACTATTGCTGCCCGCGCAGACGCGATCGACGACGCGGACATATTGCTCGGCGTTCAGGGACCCAACCCGGAATCGCTGCACGGCGTCAAATCCGGTGCATGGCTTGTGGCGGGCCTCAATCCGTTTGGCGAGCGCGCGCGGGTCGATGCTTATGCCGCGCTCGGTGTCGAGGCGCTGGCGATGGAATGGATGCCACGCATTACCCGCGCACAGGGCATGGATATCTTGTCGTCGCAGTCGAATTTGAGCGGTTATAAAGCGGTGCTCGATGCCGCCGGCGAATATGGCCGTGCGTTTCCGATGATGATGACGGCCGCCGGCACGATCAGCGCGGCGCGCGTTTTCGTTATGGGCGTCGGCGTCGCTGGCCTGCAAGCGATTGCGACCGCGCGGCGGCTCGGCGCGCAAGTTTCGGCGACCGACGTCCGTTCGGCAACCAAGGAACAGATCGAATCACTCGGCGCAAAAGCGATTTTCGTAGAGGACGTCAAAGGCATCGAAGGCGAAGGCTCGGGCGGTTATGCCACGGAAATGTCCGACGAATATAAGGCGGCGCAAGCGGCGCTGGTGTCGTCGCACATCGCCAAGCAGGACATCGTGATTACAACAGCGTTGATCCCCGGTCGCCCCGCGCCACGGCTCGTTTCGGACGCGCAGATCGCCAGCATGAAACCGGGATCGGTCATCGTTGACCTCGCGGTTGAAAGCGGTGGCAATGTCGAAGGGGCGGTCGCGGGCGAAGTCGTCGAAGTGCACGGCGTCAAGATCGTCGGGCACAAGAATGTGCCGAGCCGCCTCGCGACTGACGCGAGCGCCTTGTTCGCGCGCAACCTGTTCATTTTCATCCAGGCATTCTGGGACAAGGAACAGGGCAAGCCGGTTTTGGATGACGAGATCGGCAACGCGATCCGCCTGACGCAGGGTGGCAAGGTCGTAAACGAGCGGCTACTCAGTAACTAGACGGGGCAATCATGGACTTTATCAGTATCCTCTCCATCTTCGTGATGGCCTGTTTCGTTGGCTATTATGTCGTGTGGTCAGTCACGCCCGCGCTGCACACGCCGTTGATGGCTGTGACGAATGCGATCTCATCGGTGATCATCGTAGGCGCGCTGATCGCCGCGGCAGCGCCGGGCTCTGCCGTTTCGAAATATCTCGGGCTGCTCGCGGTCGTTCTGGCAAGCGTCAACATTTTTGGCGGCTTTGCCGTGACCGCGCGGATGCTGGCCATGTATAAAAAGAAGGAGCGGTAATGGGGCTGGCTGGAACAATAGCCGTCATCCCAGCGAAAGCTGGGATCTCAGCCGTGGGTACTACACCCGGCCAACACGGGATCCCAGCTTTCGCTGGGATGACGGGAGTTTGATATGGAGCACGCCGTTCAGAACCCGTGGGTGGGTCTCGCCTATCTCGTTGCGGGTGTATGTTTCATACTGGCGTTACGCGGACTGAGTTCGCCATCGACGAGCCAGTCGGGCAATCGTTATGGCATGATCGGCATGGGCATTGCCGTCGTGACCACACTGCTCGTCCATGATTATGCGTCGCTGCCCGAAATTGCGGTCGCAATAGCGATTGGTGCCGCCATCGGCATCGTGACCGCGCGCAAGATCGCGATGACCGATATGCCGCAGCTTGTGGCAGCATTCCACTCGCTCGTGGGTCTCGCAGCCGTGCTTGTGGCGGCAGCCGCTTATCTGAACCCGGGCGCATTCGGCATCCTCGACAGCGCGGGCAATATCTCGCCAGTTAGTCGTGTCGAAATGGGGCTCGGCATCGCGATCGGCGCGATCACCTTCAGCGGCTCGGTCATCGCGTTCCTGAAGCTCAACGGAAACATGGGTGGCAAGCCGATCCTGCTGCCGGGGCGGCATATCCTCAATCTGGCGACGCTTGCCGCGATCCTGATCCTGATTGCCATGTTCGCGCACACCAATCCGGCGCCCGACTGGATGTTCTGGACGCTCACCGCGCTCGCGTTCGTGATCGGCTTCCTGCTCATCATCCCGATCGGTGGCGCGGACATGCCGGTCGTCGTCTCGATGCTCAACAGCTATTCGGGCTGGGCGGCCGCTGCGATGGGCTTCACGCTCGAGAACACCGCCATGATAATTACCGGGGCGCTGGTCGGTTCGTCGGGCGCGATCCTGAGCTACATCATGTGCAAGGCGATGAACCGCAGCTTCATCAGTGTAATCGCGGGCGGCTTCGGTGCAACGGCAAGCGCGGGCGGCGAAGCCAAAGCCGACCGCCCGTGGACGCGCGGTTCGGCCGAAGACGCCGCCTATATGATGGCACAGGCCGAAAGCGTGATCATCGTGCCGGGCTACGGCATGGCCGTCGCGCAGGCACAGCACGCGCTGCGCGAAATGGGCGATTTACTTAAGAAAGACGGCGTTTCGGTCAAATATGCGATCCATCCTGTTGCGGGACGGATGCCCGGGCACATGAACGTCCTGCTTGCCGAGGCCAATGTCCCTTATGACGAAGTGTTCGAACTTGAAGACATCAATGGCGAATTCGCACAGGCCGATGTCGCGTTCATCATCGGCGCAAACGATGTCGTGAATCCGTCGGCGAAAACCGACAAGTCGTCACCGATCTACGGCATGCCGGTCTTCGACGTCGAGAAAGCCAAGACCGTGTTCTTCATCAAGCGCTCGATGGGCGGTGTTGGTTACGCAGGCGTCGACAACGACGTCTTCTACATGGACCAGACGATGATGCTGCTCGCCGATGCCAAGAAGATGGTCGAGGATATCAACAAGAGCTTGGCGCATTAGCGCGACGTGCGGGCACGCAATAGCGGAAGGCTATTGCGCCCTCGCGCAAGCCCGGCCAGCGTGCGCAGCAACGACTGACGACGCGGCTTTGCCGTGTCGGGCCGTCACTATCACCGCCCTGACCCCGACCAAGCCAGCGTAATACTCATCCGCCGGTTCTTCGGGTCGAAGCGATTGGCCGGATTGAAGGGCTCACGATCAGCGACGCCTTCGATGCGCGCAAATCGGCCTGACCCGAGGCCTGCGATTGCCAGCGCCTGACGCGTGGCATCGGCCCGCGCGGTCGACAACAGCCAGTTGTTCATCGCGCCGTTGCGGACATAAGGCAAAGCGTCGGTATGGCCGCGCACGATCAGGTCATTGGGAACGTCGCTTGCGACCTTGGCGACTTCAGCGACAAGCGCACGCGCGTCAGGAAGCAGCTGATCGGTGCCCACACGGAACATCGAGAATTCGGCTTCGTCGACGATGTCGATCCGCAATCCCTCGCGCGTTTCGGTGAAGCGAATGTTATTCATAAGCCGCTTCAGCGCCTCGCTGCGTTCCATGCGGACATTCAGAGCACGCGCGATATCATTGAAATTCATCCGGTCCTGCTCGCGCGAAACCGGGATGGCGCGGGTGCCGGTGCCCGCGACCGATGTCGCCAGATTGTCACGGGCCATGATCGAATCGCCTTGCAGCAATCCTGACCCGCCGGACGCACCGTCTTTTTTGGTGATCAGCGTCGGTGCAAAATAGTCGGCAATCGATTTGCGTTGTTTTTCCGTGGTGGCCCCGAGCAGCCACATCAGCAGAAAAAACGCCATCATCGCGGTCACGAAATCGGCATAAGCGACTTTCCAAGCGCCGCCGTGGTGCCCCGCATGCGGCGCTTCATAGATTTTCTTGACGATGATGGGGCGTGGCGGCGGTTCGTTCTTGCCGCGTTTGGGGGTGGCCGTTGCCATTACTTGCCTCGCATCCCGTCAAAGACTTCGGCAAAGCTCGGCTGTACGCCATGCGCCAGCCCTGCCCGTGCCGCTTCGATGACGAGCGGCTGCGGGTGTCCATGCAGCGTGGCGATGATGATCTGCTTCACGACACCATAGATCGCGGCATCGGATTCAATGATCGATTTGGCTTTGGCCGCAAACGGTCCGACCATGCCATAAGCCAGCAGCACGCCGAGAAACGTCCCGACGAGCGCCGACCCGATCATGGCGCCGAGCACGGCTGGCGGCTGGTCAATCGATCCCATCGTTTTGACGACCCCGAGCACGGCGGCGACGATCCCGAGTGCGGGAAGCGCGTCCGCAAGTGTCTGCAAATTGTCGGCAGGGCCGATGGCTTCGTGGTGATGCGTCTTGATGGCATGATCCATCACGTCTTCGACTGCGTGCGGATCAAGAGTGCCCGAAGAGACCACGACGAGGCGCAGCGTGTCGCAGATCAGATAGATCAGCGCTGCATCTTTGAGCAACCGCGGATAGTCGGCAAAGATCGCGGAGGCTTTCGGTTCCTCGATATGCGGCTCGACCGCGACCGGTCCTTCGACGCGGAGCATTTTCATCAGCTTGGAGACCAGGAATATCGTGTCGAGAAAATCCTGCTTCTTCCACGACGGGCCTTTGAACACTTTGACGAGCCCACCACCCAGCGCTTTCAACTGCGCGCCCGAATTGCCGATGATGAGAGCGCCCAATGCCGCACCGCCGATGATAAGCATTTCGTGGGGCAGCGCATGGAGAATGGGTTCAAGCTTACCACCGGTCAGCGCGAACCCGCCGAATACCATGACAATCAGAACGACAAGGCCGATGGCTGGAAACATGGTTGCGGTGGTCCCCCGAAAATACCCGAAATGTCGGGCGGTTCATCGGAGTTAACGACGGAAATACCCGAACATTTAGCCCAGAAGGTCGAACAATGTCCGGCGATTGATCCGCACAAACAGCGATTGCGCCGCATCGAGCGACAACTGATCGGCCTGAATCCGGGCGATTGTTGCCGGCAGGTCGGTATCTTCGAGCCCGCCACGTTGTTCTTCAATCGCCGTGGCAGAATCAATCAGTCGATCGCGCAGCGTATCAAACCGTGCCGCGCGGGCACCCTGTTCACCGCGAACAGCGCTGAGCTGATCGCTTGCGCTTGTCACGTCCGCCAGCGCCGTGGCCCGACCAACGGTGCTCGTCACGATGCCGGTTGCCGCATCGCGCAGCAACGTTGCCATGTCGCGCCCGCCGACATCAAACGCGTCGCTGCGCGCTGTCGTCGCGGCCAATGACAGGTTTTCGCTGACCGGAAAGCGTAGCGGCGATACCGGAAAAATCGGATGGCCCGTCGCAACGGTACCGATGCTCAAACTAACGACTACAACGGCAAGGCTGCGCAGTTCCAGCGCAATCACCGAACGGTCTTTGTCGCTCAGCGTTTCATTCGCGCCCAGCGTCGCAAGTTCGCGGGCGCGATCAAGCAAATTTGCGACGTTGCCGAGTGTTGCATCGGCGCGTGCGGCGAGCGCGATGCCGATATCGACATTGTTGCGCCAGGCAAGCTCATTCGTCTGAGTCCGGCGAAGCTGCGCGATGCGGACAGCGGCTGCCGGATCGTCCGATGCCGCCTGAATCCGCTTGCCCGAGGTGATGTCGGTCTGACCGCGCGCGATCCGCGCTGCCAGTGCACCTTGGTGCCGGATCGATGCATCGATGCGAAAGCGAATTCCGGTCATCAGAACATCCTCAGAATGGTGTCGACAGTTTCCTTGGCAATTTGGATCACGCGCGCCGATGCTTCATAGGCTTGCTGGAAGCGGATCAGATCAGCGGCTTCACGGTCGAGATCGACGCCTTCGACCACGTCGCGCGCTGCATCGGCGGTATTTTTGCGCGCCGAGCTGCGCGTTTCGTCGGTGCGCGCCGAGGCTGTCACCTGCGCTTGCGTCGCGACCAGCGCTGCCCACTGATTTTCCACACCACTGGCTGATCGAACGCCCGACAAGGCAATCATGTTGCCGTTCGACGTTC
>JBGSMP010000247.1:0-11091 GCA_041740105.1 Sphingomonadaceae bacterium | reverse complement strand
CTGTCGCTCGGCATCGTCGGCATTCTTGCGGCTTGCGCTATCGTGATTGGCCGCAAACAGCGCAACGATCGCGCGGGCGATTGCGGGTTGGCGACGGAGCGCGTCGACCACCGTGACGAGGCCGTATGCCATGCCCGTCTGGCGAAGATAGCGGAAAAGCGCGCGGAACAGGATCAGATCGCGCGGACCGAGATCGGCGGAAATCAGAAGGTCGTTGAAGCGGTCGTTTTCGGCAATACCTGCAACCGTGGCAGCAATTGCCGTTTCGACGACATCAGCGCGGGCGAGAACGTCAGCCGCGCGTCCCTGTGGCAGATCAAGCACGAACCGGTGCATATGGCCGAGGTTGCCGGCCAGAGCCGTCGACATTTCCTCGACAACCCGAAACCCGAAATTCTCGAGCGCAGGCACAGCATCCGACAGGATCACGGGGACGAGACTGTAAAGTTTCAGCCGCAGCCGCTGTGCGCCGTCTTCGGTGTTTCGATAGAGGCGAACGTTTCGCGCTGCGCCATCGGCAAGGCTGTGGATGCGGACGATGTCGAGCGCCGCTTCATCGGGGCCAGCACCACTGCGGTACGGTATCGGAAAAGCGGCAGCGTATCGGATCGCAAGGCGCGCGGCGCGGCCGGCGTCGCCGAGTTTGGCAAGGCTTGCTTCGACCGAAGGCTCCCATCCGCGCACCATCGCGGCGATCTGCAGTCGCAGCACATCGGCATCAGGGTCGCGACCCGACTGCCGACGGTCGAATGTGTAGCGGATCAAGGCCACGCCGCTGTCGCCCATATCGACCGACCAGCTGAGAAGTTCGGCATCGGCAGCATCGGCAAGCAAGTCGGCAATTGCAATGCGACGCGCGGTCGACAGGTCGTCGCGGGGCAGCCAGACAAACGCAAAGAGATGTCGATCGAGCGCGTCCTCTGCCAACACAAGTTCGGGCCGGGGCCGATCGGCAAGCGACATGGCGGTCAGCGCGAGATTCTCGAGCGTGTCCGGTGAAATGCTGACCAGCAAATCATGCGGCAGCGAGGTCAGCGCATGCGACAGCGCTTTGCCCGCATGGCCACTTGGGGAGAAATCGAACTTCTTTAGAAGAGAAGTCAGGCGCGCCTGCAAAACGGGTATTACTTCGGGCGCGGCGGCAAGCGCTGCACTGGTCCACAGACCGGCGTGGACCGTCATCCCGGCATCGGTCTTGACGATGAACAGGTCGAGCGGTGCGCGGCGATGGACAGTCGAGATGAAGTTCGATTTGACGATCAACGGCCCGGCATTTTTCTGCAGCCACGTTGCCGCCCGCGCACGGGCTTCGTCGGACAGCAGACGACTGCCCACGCGTTTGGCAATGCCGAGCGCCTTGGTCATTTTGCCGCCGCTATCGTAGTGGGCAGAACCGAGCAGCGTCATATTCCGATCGAGCAGCCATGTCAGCAGCGCTGCACCTTCGCTGTTCCCCAAGGCGTCAGCATCTGCTTTCAATGCCGATTGCATGGGCTGCCAGTCCACGACGGCTGCGCGAACATGGCCCAGATTTGTCTCAATGTCGTCAAGTAGCGCCTTGCGTGCTTTGGCATCGGGCCTGTCGGTCTCGAGATAGATCAGCGACGTCGGCTGTTCGTCATCGACTACAGGGTGGAGAATGCGATTGGTCGGAATATTATGCGCGGCAACGGTCGCCGCAACCGAATCGACGAGGAACGGCATATCGTCGTTGGCAATCGCAATGCGCATGATGCGGCGACCGCTCGCATCGTTGCCGGTTTCGGCGATGATCGCCGGACGATTGGGGTGGTCGAGTGCCTTTTGGGCAAGGGCCGCCGCAGCGGCCTTGTCTGCACGCGTCAGCCCGTCGGTTTCGCCGGGCAATGCGCCATTGGTAAGGACTTTTGCCAGATCTTTGGGGGTGGGCTTGGATTTTCGTGCGGTGGCCATGCGCTCTTCCGTTGGTAATCTTTACGCGCCCGTATGCGCGCGCCTTCGACCAAGCTCAACGGCTATTCGCGCCAAAACCTTATCGCGCGATGGCGCGGAGCGCACGATCCATCATTGTCCTGTCATGGGGGACGACGCCAATGATACCAACTCGCTCGCCATCGATGCGGCGGGCAACCAGCACGACAAATTCGTCTTCACCGGGCAGAGTCAGCACGGCTTGCGTCTCCAGCGCGCGCGCGGCGTCGCGCGCCAGGTCGGGCTTGGGTGCTTTCCCTTCGGGCCGGCGTTCGCGCCGGTCGGCGGCGACGATTGCCTTCAAGCCACCGGGATATTGTTCGAGAAACACGCGCATGCCGCCGTGCGGCAGACCATGGCGTTTGCCATAAGATAAGGCCGCTGCAAATTCGGTCAGCCGTGTCTTGTCATAACCCGTGCCGAACACAAGCTTCACCAGCGGCGTCATCGGCGCGCGATCCTGCCCGACGATGCCGCTGTCGCTCAGCAGTTCGAGGTAATCGTCGCGACGGACATCGGCCAGAAGCGCGAAATCATAAGCATGGCCCAGCGCATGATAAAGCGCGGTGCGGCCGCGGCTGTCGGCATGATGCAGTAACTCGGCGCTGGCCCGCGCCGTCGCCAGCCAATCGGCAAGCCCGACGCCCTTGGGATCGGGGACGGGTTCGAACGTATCGCCATCGTGCCCCAGATCCTGATCAAGTATCTCGGGACGCGTCGGCGGAACATTGGGTTTTTCGACGGCATTGGGGCCGTCAGCCCAAATCGGCATTGTCGGTCGCGGCGCATGCGCAGACAGGGCACCAGCCAGT
The DNA here is from genome assembly GCA_041740105.1 of Sphingomonadaceae bacterium. Classification (GTDB taxonomy): domain Bacteria; phylum Pseudomonadota; class Alphaproteobacteria; order Sphingomonadales; family Sphingomonadaceae; genus Sphingomonas_O. The sequence continues at coordinate 8,329 of JBGSMP010000247.1, read as the reverse complement.
TCGGTCGTCAGCGTATCGGCCTGTGCTTCGCTGACCACTTCCTTCCAGTTGATCACGCCATAAACGAAATCGATCGTGTCATCGTCGGTCGATAACGGCATCAGTATTCCGCGATACATCGTGTTGGCACCGGCCGAGCTGACGAACTCGGCCTCGAAACCGATCGGCGCGCGATTGGCGATGATTTGCAGGTAATGATCCGTAAGCCGCGAAAGCAGCGAACGTGCGGGCACGTCGGCAACGGTCAGCGGCTCCTCGTCGAAACCGCATTCGCGGCTGAGCTTGGCTCCGAGATAGGCAATGGCAGGATTTTCGGCCCCGCCGGTAAAATCGAGCAAAACGCTGTTTGGGCCGAAATCGGTCAATTCTTCGGGATTCAGATCCTCGATCGACGGCAAAGCGCGACCGTCGAGCAGAGAAACCCAGTGGTTATAGGCACGAACGTGCATGCGCCGCTCGTCCGTTCCGATGGCGGCGGGCGCGTCGACGGCGTAATCGTTGTCGCCCGCTTCATGCTCGTCATCGTTCGAGTAATCGCGCATCCGGTCCATCGGTAAATCCTGGAACATTTCTCGTCACCGCCGTTATGCGCGCCTTTTGGTTACCAAGCCGTTAAGAGTGTTGGCCTTGCCGATACCGCTGTTCGCTGTTATCGGCCCCGTCACGCCAGCGGGCCGCCTTAGCTCAGCCGGTAGAGCATCGCATTCGTAATTAGTGGGTCACTCCGTGAAAACGGCGCAAATCCGAGGGGCTAGCAATGTCCCCGTGAAGTTAGTAGTGGATTAGTAGGGCAATATGCCGCTTTAGCTCAGCTGGTAGAGCATCGCATTCGTAATGCGGGGGTCAGGTGTTCGAGTCACCTAAGCGGCACCACCCTCTCCTTTTAGACCGAGAACCCCGGCCACGGCCATCCGCCTGAAGCATTCTTCGATGGTGTGCGATGGCCGCAATGTTGTGGGATGCTGACAGGCAGCTTCCGTCGCAAAAGGTCCAAAGCGGCCTTTCGTTCCCCCAGTTTGGCCGCATCCGCAATGCGCCCAATTCCTGACGATTGGGGCTCGATGACAATGACCAAATGCAGACGCCCGGCCGGTCGTGGCCGGTCAAATAATATCTACGACCACGTCGCAACATTCGAACCTGACGGGGATCGAGGTGTCACTAAAGAGTCTAAATTGAAGCATAGCCCCTCCTTTGATATGGACTGTGCGCAGCTCGCTTGGTTTGTTGCTTTCACAGAATCGGACAGCCGTTTGGTCGGCCACCCATGCTTTTTGGGGGTCCTCGTTGGGCCTAAAAAACGGAAGCTAATGGGAGGCAATTTAAATGACGGTACTGTTGGCAAAATTAGGCGCTGAGTTTCTCGTCAACGCCGCAACGTCGGGCTTCGAGCAATATGACCATACGATTACCTCACTCGCCTCTGGCGGGTTCATGGTCAGTTGGAGTGAGTTTGGTGGAGAGGGGACACTCTTTGACGTCAAGGCGCAGATCTTCGATGCAATGGGTGCCAGATCGGGGACCGAGTTCTTTGTCAATACCGCGATGGTGTTTAACCAGCAGGAGTCGACGATCACGTCACTCGCGTCGGGTGGGTTCGTGGTCAGCTGGAGCGACCAAAGTGGCCAAGGCGGCGATGCGAGCGGCTTCGGGATCAAAGCGCAGATCTTTGACGCCACTGGTGCAAGGTCGGGGAGTGAGTTCCTTGTCAACACTGCAACGCTCAGTGAACAGTCTGAGCCAACGATCGCGTCGCTTGCCTCAGGCGGGTTCGTGGTCAGCTGGATCGATTATAGTGGCTTGGGCGGCGATGCGAGCGACAGAAGTATCAAGGCACAGATCTTTGATGCTACAGGGATGAAATCGGGACCTGAGTTTCTAGTCAATAGCGCAACGCTTGGAGAACAGCTTCGTCCAACGATCACGTCGCTCGCCTCAGGCGGGGTCGTGGTCAGCTGGTATAATCTTGGCGGCGAGATCAAAGCGCAGATGTTTCAGCCGAACGATGGTTCCATCAGCGACATCGGCATTTCTACTCTGCAAGTTTCCGAGACTGCCATCGAAAATCTTAGTGTGGCAACACTTTCGGCCGTCGGTGCTGTCGGCAGGACCTTCTCCTACACGTTGCTGGACGATTCGAGCGACGGCGCGTTCCGCATTGAAGGCAACCAGCTGATTATCGACGACGCACGCAAGCTCGATTTTGAAACCGCGCCGGAAGTCAACGTTACGATCCGTGCAACCGATACATTCGGGAATGTCTTTGATGAAGTGTTCGCGCTCGACATCGTCGATGTAGCCAATGAAGTGCGCTTTTCGGCAACGGGTGAGTTTCTCGTCAACACCGCAACATTCGACAATCCGTACGAGCCGACGATCACGTCGCTCGCCTCGGGCGGGTTCGTGGTCAGCTGGGGTATATTTGGTGACGAGGGAGGCGATACTATCAGCTACGGGATCAAGGCGCAGATCTTCGATGCCATAGGGATCAAATCGGGCAGCGAGTTCCTAGTTAACACCACAACATTCTGGGATCAGGAACAGCCGACGATCACGTCGCTCGCCTCCGGCGGGTTCGTGGTCAGCTGGACCGATTCCAGCGGACAGGGCGGCGATGGCGTTGTGGGCGGCTATGGCATTAAGGCGCAGTTAGTCGATGCCGCCGGGGTTAAATCGGGAAGTGAGTTTCTCGTCAACACGACAACGTTTGGGACTCAGTGGCAGCCGACGATCACGTCGCTCGCCTCCGGCGGGTTCGTGGTCAACTGGAGTGACTCTAGTGGCCAAGGCGGTGATGAGAGCTATGGGATCAAAGCGCAGATATTTGATGCCACGGGCGCCAAATCAGGCTCGGAGTTTCTCGTTAACACGACTACGCTGAACTATCAGTCGGAGCCAACGATCACGTCGCTCGCTTCGGGCGGGTTCGTGGTTAGCTGGCACGATTACAGCGGCCAGGGCGGCGATGCCAGTGCCAGCGCGATTAAAGCGCAAATCTTCGATGCCTCGGGGGCCAAATCGGGAACCGAGTTCCTCGTCAACACCGCGACGCTTTCCGAACAGTCGCAGCCGACAATCACATCGCTCGCCTCGGGCGGGTTCGTAATAAGCTGGAGTGATTATAGTGGCTTGGGCGGCGATGCTAGCGGCTCTGGGATCAAAGCGCAGATCTTTGACGCCACAGGAGCAAAATCAGGGCCTGAATTTCTCGTAAACACCGCGACGCTTAACCAGCAAATTCAGCCAACGATTACGTCGCTTGCCTCGGGTGGTTTCGTGGTCAGCTGGACAGATGACAGCCGCCAAGGCGGCGACGCGAGCAGCTTCGGGATAAAGGCACAGATCTTTGATGCCACAGGGACCAAATCCGGCAGTGAGTTCCTCGTAAACACCGAAGCGCTAGGTTTTCAAGGTCAGCCTACGATCACGTCACTTTCCTCGGGCGGTTTTGTCGTTAGCTGGGCCGATTCCAGCGATGCGAGCGGCTCCAGCATCAAGGCGCAGATCTTTAATGTCATTCCGAATGCCGCTCCAACCGACCTGACATTGAGTGCAGCAGCAATCGACGAAAACGCCGCCGCCGGAACATTTGTGGGCAGTGGCTCAGCCATCGACCCCGATTCCGGCGACAGCTTCACCTATGCGCTGCTCGACGATGCCGGAGGGCGCTTTGTGATCGACAGTGCAAGCGGTGCGCTATTGGTCGCCGATGGCAGTCTGCTTGATGCCGAGGCCGCAACAGCGCACGCGATCGCGGTTCGCGTGACCGACAGCGGTGGCCTGTCATTCAACAAGGCCTTCATAATCTCTGTCAATGACATCAACGAAGCGCCGCCGGTGATCAGCTCGAATGGAGGCGGCGCCTCGGCAGCGCTAAGTATTATTGAAAATCAAACCGCCGTTACGACGGTGACAGCCGCCGATCCCGATGTCGGTGCAGCAATCAGCTACAGCCTTGCCGGCGGCGACGATGCGGCGTTGTTTACGATCGATGCCGTAACCGGGGTGCTCGCCTTCGCGTCAGCGCCAAACTTCGAGGCTCAGGCCGATGTCGGTGGCGATAACATCTACGACGTGATTGTCCGCGCAAGCGACGGGACGCTGTTCGATGATCAGGCGCTCGCTATTACCATTGCGAACGATGCAAATGAGACCTTCACAGGAACAGCGCTCAACGACACGCTGACGGGCACGGGCGATAACGACATTCTGATTGGCCTTGCAGGCAACGACAGCCTGAGTGGTGGCATGGGCGACGATCTCCTCAACGGCGGTCTCGGGAACGACATTCTCAATGGGGGCGAAGGCGGCGATACCGTGAGCTATGCCAACGCCACCCGTGGGGTTGCAGTCAATCTTGGCGTAACGACTGCGCAGGGAACGATCGAAGGCAAAGACACGCTGATCTCGATCGAAAGCATCCTTGGCTCAGCATTTGCTGATACCTTGCGCGGTAATGCCGATGCGAACACCCTCGATGGCGGCCTTGGCGCAGACAATCTTTTCGGCTTCGGCGGGAGCGATCTGCTGATCGGCGGCGGCGGTAACGACAAACTTGATGGCGGCTCCGGAGCTGACACGCTCGACGGCGGTTCAGGCAACGACACTTATGTTGTCGACGACAGCAGCGATGTGATCATCGAAGGTCTGGGCGCGGGAACCGATACCGTGAACGCAAACACAAGCTTTATCCTCGGGTCGAATATCGAAAAGCTCACGCTGACCGGGCTTGGTGACATCGATGGCATTGCCAACACGCTCGCCAATACCCTGACGGGGAACGACGGTAATAACATTCTAAGCGGTCTGGGTGGCAAAGACATCCTGATCGCCGGCGCTGGCAACGACACGCTTATCGGTGGCGCGGGTGCCGATGTCCTTACCGGCGGAACGGGCGAGGACGTCTTCGTGTTCGATAGTCTGACTGTTTCAGCTGACAAAGACACGATTAGGGACTTTACGCCTGATCAAGACAGCCTGATGATCAACCGCTCGGTATTTGCCGCCTTTGCGACCGATGCGGCTGGTGCGCTTTCGGCGTCGAACTTTACAGTTGGCGCAAAGGCAACGACGCTTGACCACCATTTGATCTACAACAGCGCGACAGGGACATTGTTCTATGATGTAGATGGGTCGGGTGCCCTAGCGCAGATCCAAATCGCGCAAATGGCGTTTCGGCCGCTGCTGTCGGGGTCAGACTTTTTCCTGGGGTGATGATGTCCGCGCTAAATGGCGATGGCCGTAGCGTCGTCGGTAGCGGACTGTCCGCTTTCGGTGTTTGATTCTGACGGTTCCAACGACCGGAATGTTGTCGAAAGCGGACGTTGCTTCGCCCGAGCGGGTATAGGATATATAGACTAATAGGTGATTGGATGGTTGCCCCCTACGGCAAAGAAAGGGGGGTAGCCCCTACCCCGACCCTTCCGATAATTCTTATACTCAGTAAATTATTCCTGCTCCCGACCCGTCGTCTTCCCCGTCCGGTTCAGGGTCGTTCTGCCATTCATCAACGCTGGTATCCCAAGGCACAGGGACCCCGGCGAACCGTTCGAACTGCCGCCGCGCTTCGGGCAGCGGCGGAAAAATATACCTCTTCGATCTTTCAACAATGGGGCCGTTATCGCTCATCCTTATAAAGTACCGACCGTGAACCTGAGTGCTGATGTTCGGGAAAACCTTATTCAGACGTCGACCAAGACCAATTTCATTGAGAAATCTCGCATTTGGAATCGACCGCCTCAATTCTTCCATCATGGCTCGGATCGTTGTAATCGCCGGCCCTTCGAGCCAGTTCTGTGGCAGCCGCCCATTTTCCAAGATCATGTGCAGATAAGCGAAGTCGGGGCCCTGTGACTGCACAATCTGCTCGAACAGCGCTTCGGTCTTGATGGTCTTACGCGGGTCGGGACCAATCGAGATATCCCGCTTGAGAAGGTCGTATAGCATGGCCTCGTGTCCGCCGTTCTCAAGCTGGTCAGCAATCGCACTGAAGTAAGCGCGGTCTCCACGGTGGTTATCGCCAACGTCGAACACCTGCCACCGCCGATCATTGATATCGGCCGGCACCGCAGATAACTCGTTCGAAGCAACCATGAAGATCATTCGATTCTTCATCTTGATCGGATCGATCCCCTTTCGCTCGAACATGAGGACCGGTTCGGTGATGCGGACCTTCAACTGACCCGCTACCTGGCGATTTCCACCAAACGTGCCTTCGTCGATAAACACGAACCTCTTGCTCATCAGATGACCGCTGAAGCGCCCGACGACGTGCTCCGGATGCGTTACGGTGACATAGTGAGCGCCCCAGAGCTTGCCGTAGGCGTGCGCGACAAAGCCCTTACCCGTGCCAGGCATTCCAATAAGCACTGGGGCAGTACCGATGACTTCGCCGGGACGCTGCACGCCCAGCGCCATCCAGTTAAAAAACCAAGCTGCGAGATTTTCGTCTCCGCGACAGATCACGTGCTCGATGTGCCGCTGCAACAGAGACCAATCCCCGTGAACGGGCTCGACGCCAAAGCCCAGCCAAGTGTTCCAGGTGTTTCTATTATGGCCGACGGACAACGCGGGGTCGAAATCTAGGCGATGATAGTGTGCGGCGAGTGGGTGGGCCAACCAACGCTTTGCCTTAGAATGCCGCAGCGTAGCGCCGCTGTCACTTTCTTCGACAATAGTTTCGGCGGCCAGTCGGTCGATAAAGACCGGCTTCGACAGCGTTGGGAAATCATCCTCCGGCCGCCGGTCACCGTTCTTCACGATAATCAACGTGGCGTTGCCGTGCGTGTATATGCCGAACCGAGCGTTCATTTCACGAACCATGGAGTTCGATGGACCATTCCATCCCCGCTCCCTTGCAAGGTGAAAGATCGTTCCGAGGCCGACCTCGCCATTCGGCTTCAGGCCATCCCAAAATCGGCGCAGCTTTTCTTCGCCATCGAACTTATCCGGTGCCGTTGCAGACCAAGTCAGAAAGGCTTCATAGCCATCGTCACCGAAAACGGCCTTCATCGCCAAAGCCACGCGCAGCCAAGTGGTATATTCGTCGGCCGGGATACGTGACAGAGCGCTCGAGGCTTCGCTAATGTCGCCAGGCAGCTTTGAAGCAGTTGATACCGCCCGGTCGCCTTCGACAACTGCGGGTACGTTTCCGCTGAACCGCAACGTCTCGGCAGTGACATCGATGAGTTCCCAATCGACGGGCTCGAGCAAATCATGACTCAGCGGCTCGGAAGCGCGCGCACCCGGCACGGCAATCAAACTGCCTACACCGCCGTCTCTGACAGCATCCTGCTTCGGGAAAACCTCAATTTCCCGCCGGGCCACGCCACCAGTGCCGTCCTTGAAGCCAAACGATGCGAGGATTGTGCGTAGCAAATGGCGCACATGTCTTGCAGTCTGTGCATCCTCCCACAGGAACCACAAATGCAAGCCGTTCCCTCCTCCCGATCGAAAAGCATGAACCTGCAGACCCAGCTTCTTCGCTATGTCAATTATGTTGAGAGCGACTGCGACCATTTCGGACCACGGCGTCGCCCCGTCATGCGAGTCCAGGTCGAAAACTGCTGCCCGGACCCGATCCCGATCAAGCAGGTACTGACCAATCGCGGGCGACGTATCAAGGTGCCGTTCCAGTACGGCGCTGTTGAGAGTTTCGTGCACCGGAACGTAACCATTGGCGACGCGCTTGGCATATAAATCGGTTCGCGCGTGTTCGACGATGTGTCGCACGTAATGGACCTGGTTCGGAGTCATCGTGCGCCTCCCGCTGGGGAGGCGGTTCGATGTGTTTCAATCCAATGTTCAATGGCGCTAACCTCATATCGAATGGCGCGCCCGTGCCGGATATACGCTGGCCCGCCGCCTTCCCAGCGCTTCCGCTGGAGCCAAGCTGGCGACATTGCGAGCAGCTTTGCAGCCTGGGCTTCGTGCAAGAGGGGCGATGCTAACGTCTTTGAAAATCGATTATCCATTGGGTACCTCCACTAAAGAGGCAGCCCAGATATCCGGATTATTAGACCTTCTCGCTGGAGGAAGGGGGTGGGTCTTTCTACATTGACTCCAGCGAACGGGCTGGAATGCCGATGCTGTTTAGCAATTCGATGATCTTGCTAAGCACTTGACGCTCGATGATTTCAGGCATCCATTCATATCCTCTGGCGCTTGCCTCCGCCTCAGCACGATCGGCTTTGAATTTTCCAACCAATCGTCGAACAGCTGACTCCATTGTCGTGTTACCTATATCGGTCTGCTCGAGCAGGCGGTGCTTGAGACTGGCGGGCGGGACCCACAGCCGGGCGAGCAGCGCCGCAGCGAATGACACGGTCGG
>JBGSMP010000091.1:0-6371 GCA_041740105.1 Sphingomonadaceae bacterium | reverse complement strand
CGTTGTTGGGCTTCCCGTTCGACATCCATACCGGCGGGATCGACCACCGCGAAATCCATCACACGTGCGAAATTGCGCAGAACCAGGCGCATGAAGGTTGCGCGGACAGCGGGGCGCGTATCTGGATGCACAATAACTTTTTGATCGACCGCACCAAAAGCAAAGATTCGGGCAAGATGTCGAAGTCGTCGGGGGAATTCCTGCGCCTGCAGACACTCGTCGATCGCGGATTCCACCCGCTCGCCTACCGCATGATGTGCCTTCAGGCGCATTACCGGAGCGAGATGGAATTTACGTGGGAGGGGCTTGCAGCGGCTTTGGTTAGGCTGAAGCGGTTGGTAATGGGGGTTCAGCGCCTTCGCGAGTTGATAGATGAGATCCCCGACGGCAACTCTTCAGAGTCTGCAGGTTTTCCTACCGCCTTCCAGCGTGAAATTTCGGACGACCTAAACACCAGCAATGTCATCGCATACCTCGATGTTGTTCTCGGTCGATCGGACATCGCGCCCACCGACCGATTATCAACATTGGCAGAAATCGACGAGTTGTTGGGTCTGCGGTTGTTGACGATAACACGAAGTGAGCTTCGATTGGCTCCCGCCGCCACCACCCTCACCGAAACCGACATCGAATTCCGCCTCAACGAGCGCAAAGCCGCGCGCGCCGCCAAGGACTTCGCCACATCCGACCGCATCCGTGACGACCTCATTGCGCAGGGCGTCGAAGTCATGGACGGCGACCCGCTGGGGTGGGACTGGAAGCTCGGGATATGACGATTGCCACCCTCCCCGCGCTGCTCCGCCCGTTGATCGAATCGCGGATGCCGGAAAACATCGACGTCCGCTGGTTCACGACCAAGGACGAAGCGATGGCCTTTGGACCCGGCGCGGAAATCGGGTGGTTCGATATGTATGACAAGGACGACATGGCCGTCGTCATCGCCAACGCGACTGATCTGAAGTGGCTGAATTCGATCTATGCCGGGATCGACGGGATGCCGATCGACCAGCTGATGGCGCAGGGCACGGCCTACACCAATGGTGCGGGGATCAACGCGATCACCATCGCGGAATATGTCGTGATGGGCATGCTGGCCGTCGCCAAGGGCTATGACGACGTCGTCCGCGCGCGCGACCGGCGCGAATGGCTGACCGATTCGCCGGGCAAGGTTGAACTGGCGGATACGAAAGCGCTTTTGCTGGGGGCTGGCGCGATTGGTGGGCTTATCAAAGCGCGTCTCATAGCATTTGATGTTGACGTAACGACGGTGCGTCGAACACCGGGCGCCGGCGAACTTGGCCCCGACCAGTGGCGCGCAAAACTCGGCGAATTCGACTGGGTGATCCTTGCCGTCCCCGCAACGCCCGAAACCGACGGCATGATCGGCGCGGCTGAGCTGGCAGCGATGAAATCGAGTGCAACGCTGATCAACATCGCGCGCGGGTCGGTCGTCGATCAGGATGCGCTGGTCGACGTCTTGACGTCAAAGTCGATCGCGCATGCGTTCCTCGATGTGATGAAGCCCGAGCCGCTGCCGCCCGAGCATCCACTCTGGGCGCTGCCGAATGCGCATATCGCCATGCATCTGTCGGGCCGGGCGCAAGACAAGATGTATGTGCGCTCGGCGACACGCTTTCTCGACAATCTCGAGCGCTGGCAACGCGGCGAACCGCTGCTGCACCGCGTCGACCTCGCGCGCGGCTATTAAGCGGCTTTTTTGAGCTTCGCGAGCTTGCGCAGGATCATGTCTCGTTTCAGCCGCGACAAGTGATCGATGAACAAAATGCCCTCGAGATGGTCCATTTCGTGCTGAAGACAGGTCGCAAGCATCCCTTCGATCCGCTCGTCGTGCTGTTTGCCGTCCAAGTCGATCCACCGCGCGCGACATGATTCGGGGCGTTCGACTTCGGCATATTGATCGGGGACCGACAGGCAGCCTTCGTTGTAAATCGTCCAGTCGTCCGCAGGATCGATAATTTCGGGATTGATGAAAACGCGCGGGTCGCGGATTGGCTTGCCGTCCTCGCCTTCGCCTTCTTGAAGATCGATGACCAGAATGCGTTTGGGCACGCCGACCTGCACGGCGGCAAGACCGATACCCGGCGCGTCGTACATCGTCTCGAACATGTCGGCGACAAGCGCGCGCAGATCGTCGTCGACAGTGTCAACGGGCGTCGAAATGATACGCAGCCGGGGGTCCGGGGCTTCGAGGATCGGGAGGATTGCCATGCTAGTCTTCAGGTATGAAGCCGACGCGTTTGCGTCAAGCCACCGGACGCCGGGCGCGCAATGCCTGAGCCAGCGTCCCGTCGTCGAGATAATCGAGTTCGCCGCCGACGGGTAGCCCGTGCGCCAGTTGCGTGAGGCGGACTGGATAAGCCTCCAGCCGATCAGCGATATAATGCGCGGTCGTTTGCCCCTCGAGCGTGGCGTTCATCGCGAGCACAACCTCGTCAACACCGCCCGCCGCAACACGGGCGACAAGCCGGTCGATGGTCAGATCTTCGGGACGAACGCCATCGAGCGCCGACAAACGGCCGCCCAGCACGTGAAATCTCCCCGGAAACAGACGTGATCGTTCGAGCGCCCACAGGTCGGCGACTTCCTCGACCACAGCAATCGACCGGTCGTCGCGGCGCGGATCGGCGCATATGCCGCAGGGATTGGTCGTATCGATGTTGCCGCAGGTCGCGCATTCGGCAAGGCGTTCGTCGACGCGTTCGAGCGCGCGGAGCAGCGGCACGAGCGCGCCTTCGCGCTTTTTCAGCAAATGCAGGACCGCGCGCCGCGCCGAGCGCGGGCCCAAACCGGGCAATCTTGCGAGTGCTTGTGACAAAGCTTCGATTTCGGGGGACGCCATGGCGTTGTGCTAAGGCTTGACGGCGCAAAACAAAAGCCGTTCGGAGAGGCAATGCGCATCATCTTCATGGGAACGCCCGAATTTGCCGTTCCGAGTCTCAATGCACTCGTTGCCTCGGGGCATGATGTGCGTGCAGTGTACACCCAGCCGCCACGTCGTGCGGGTCGCGGCAAGGCGTTGATGTCGTCGGCCGTGCATCAACGCGCCGAAGCGCTCGGCATCGCAGTTCGACATCCTGTTTCGTTGCGTGACGCGACTGAGCAAGCTTCATTTGCGGCGCTGGTAGCCGATGTTGCGGTCGTGGCGGCCTATGGTTTGATCCTGCCGCAGGCCATTCTCGACGTGCCGGAACATGGCTGCATCAATGTTCATGCCTCGGTGCTGCCGCGTTGGCGCGGGGCGGCACCGATCCACCGCGCGATTTTAGCCGGCGACAAGCGAACCGGCGTGACGATCATGCAGATGGAAGCGGGGCTCGACACCGGGCCGATGCTGTCAACGATCGAAACCGAAATAGAGGCGAAGACCTCTGGCGAACTGACGGCGGAACTGGCCGGGATCGGCGCCGCGCGACTTATCGAGACGCTCGCCGATCTTGCAGCGTTTCCGGCCGCCCCCCAGCCTGAGGAAGGCGTGCTTTACGCACCGAAAATCGACAAATCCGAAAGTCATCTCGATTTTTTGACCAGTGCCACGCAGGTCGAACGCCAGATCAGGGCCTTCGCCCCCACGCCGGGGGCGTTTTTCGTATTTGCCGGCGAACGGGTTCGGATATTGAAAGCCGAGGCAATGATCACCGCGCCGAGTGGCCGGCCCGGGACTGTCATCGATGATGCTTTGACCATATCGTGCAATCCAGGCGCGATCCGGCCGACGCTTGTCCAGCGCGCGGGGCGCGCAGTCATGACCACCGGTGAACTATTACGCGGTTTTTCAATTCCTTGCGGCACTCTATTGAGATGAGATTCAAGCTCATAGTCGAATATGATGGTCGCCCGTTCATGGGCTGGCAGCGGCAGGCGCACGGACCGACTGTCCAAGCAGCGATCGAGGATGCGGCGGCGACAATTTGTCAGGAAGCCGTCGCTGTGCATTCGGCGGGACGCACCGATGCGGGCGTTCATGGACTTGGTATGGTCGCGCACCTCGATGTGGGGCGCGCGATCACACCGTTTCGTCTTATGGAAGGATTGAACGCGCGACTACGCCCTGCCCCGGTCGCTATCTTATCATGCGAACCCGTCGATGACGAATTTCACGCGCGATTTTCGTGCCTTGCGCGTCATTATGAATATCGCATCATCAATCGCCGTGCGCCGCTCGCGCTTGGCGCCGGGAAAGCGTGGCGCATCGCGGCGCCACTTGATGCCGATGCAATGCATGAGGCCGCCCGGTTTCTGGTCGGCCGCCATGATTTCACGACGTTTCGCTCTGCGCATTGCCAGGCGGACAGTCCGCTGCGGACGCTCGATCGCCTCAACGTGGTCCGAACCGGTGATTCGATAACCATCTCGGCGAGCGCGCGGTCCTTTCTGCATCATCAGGTGCGCTCGATGGTCGGCTGTCTCGCGCTGGTCGGCGAAGGCAAATGGACGGCGGGCGATCTGAAAGCAGCGCTCGATGTGCGCGATCGTCATGCGCTTGGCTTCAACGCGCCGCCTGATGGACTTTATTTCATGCGCGCCGATTATTGACCGAAAAGCCGCGCCATTGCCTTTTCGAACATGACGAGTTGCCATAGCAAGCGCCCGTGATCGGCTGCGCCTGATTGATGCGTTCTGACAACGCTGTCCAACACGCCGGGCGCAAACCAGCCGGTGTTGTTCAGCCGCTCCGTTACGCGTTCGGCTTCACCGAGGAGTGGGCCACGAAACCACGCGCTGATCGGGCTGACGAAACCCATTTTTCGCCGGTAGAGTATTTCATCGGGAAGCGTGCCACGCAGCGATCGCTTCATGAGCCATTTGCCCTCGCCGCGCCGCAACCGCATCGAAACCGGCAATCGGGCGCCGAATTCAACGAGCCGGTGATCAAGCAGCGGTTCGCGTGCTTCGAGGCTTGCGGCCATGCTCGTGCGATCGACTTTGGTTAAGATATCACCGGGCAACCAGATTTTAAGATCGGCATATAGCGCGCGGTCAAGCGCTCCATCTACTCCAAGGCGCACGGGGGCGTCGCGCATTGACTTCATATAGCGGTCTTCGGCGCGATGGCCTTGCAGGTCGCGCTTCAAAGCGTCGGAAAACAACTTTGTGCGCATCGCCGGGCCGGTCATGCCCACTGCCAAGGCATAGGCTTCGCCGCCATCGTGGGAGAGCGCTTCGAATGTCGATTTGGCGCGAAATAATTGCGGTGCCCAGTCTGCCTTTGGATAATGTTTTGCCAATTTGCCAAAGACTGATCGGCGGAAATTGGGCGGCAACAGGTCCCTCACCTGTTCCTCTGCAGCCTGAAATTTATAGCGCCGATAACCCGCGAAAACCTCATCGGCGCCGTCGCCCGATAACGCGACGGTGACTGTCTCGCGCGCCAGCTGGCAGACACGATAGGTTGGCAGCGCAGAAGCATCGGCGAATGGTTCATCGAAAGCGGCAACGAGCGTGTCGATTGCGGCGAAATCGTCCGACGCGACAATGCGGGTGCGATGATCGGTCTTGAACCGGTCGGCGACGATTTGCGCGTAGCGGGTCTCGTCGTGGTCGGCGCGGTCAAAGCCGATCGAGCAGGTTTGCACGGCTTGCGTGCTTTGCGCCGCCATCATTGCCACCACCGCCGACGAATCGACTCCGCCAGACAGGAATGCGCCAAGCGGCACATCGGCAACCATGCGTGATTTGACCGCGTCGCGCAGCCGCTCGCGCATTTCGGCTTCCAGCCCGCGGGTTGAACTCTTTGTCCGGTTCGAAAAGTCGACGTTCCACCAGATAACGGGCTCGGGAACCGGTTTGCCGCGCGTCAGGAGAACAAACGCACCCGCCGGGATTTTCGCGATCCCAGAGACGATGCAAGTGTCGTCCGGCACATAGCCATAAGCGAAATAATCCTCGATTGCCGTGGGGTTGACCTCGCGACGTACCGCAGGATTTGCGAGCAAACCTTTGAGTTCCGATGCGAAAGCGATGCTGCCGTCGGTTAATTGCGTGTAATGCAGTGGCTTGACGCCGAGGCGGTCGCGCGCAAGCAACAGGCTTTTGCTTGCGCTGTCGTAGAGCGCGAAGGCGAACATGCCATTCAACCGCGTCAGCAGTTCCGGGCCCCACGCGCGCCAGCCATGAAGGAGCACTTCGGTGTCGCTGTTCGTCGAGAAAACGGCGCCTCCAGCTTCGAGCTCGCGACGGACATCACGGAAATTATAGATTTCGCCATTGTAGCTGACGACGATCTGCCCGTCCGCGCTTGCCATCGGTTGCACGCCACCTTGCAGATCGATGATCGCGAGCCGCCGGTGGCCAAGCCCGACACCCTGCGCTGTCCATATGCCCGACCCGTCGGGCCCGCGGTGGGCCTGCGC
>JBGSMP010000241.1:0-5933 GCA_041740105.1 Sphingomonadaceae bacterium | reverse complement strand
GCGGTCCCCGGAGCGGGCGGCGTCAGCGCGAAATCGGGCGGAACGACCAGCGGTGCGGCGCGCGTCACCGCAAATTCGTTTGGCCGCGCGCGATTGAAGATTCCGCCCGAAGAACCGCATCCTGCCAGCGTCAAAACCAGCACACCCGCAACGATAGATTTACGCATCAGCATTTACTTTCGGTTTTTCGCGCACCAGCAGCGCACGTAATAATAAGATAACGACCCCGATAGTTATAGCCGCATCGGCGACGTTGAACACCAGAAAGGGACGAATGTCGCCGAAATGGAGGTCGGCGAAGTCGACGACATGGCCGAAGCGCACCCGATCGACGATATTGCCGAGCGCCCCGCCGAAGATGAGCCCGAGCGCGAGTACATCGGTCCGGTTCCGCTCGCGCCACAGCCAGACGAGGACAACGGCGGAAATCGCGCCGGTCATTGCGACGAGCAGCCACTGGCCAAGCGCGGTGTCGGCCGTGAGGAACCCCATCGAAACGCCGTAATTTTCAACCCAAGTCAGGTTGAAGAACGGCAGCAATTCGATCTGTCCGCGGTTTTTGAGGTCGAACGGGACCATGACCATATATTTGGTGAATTGATCGGCAAGGAAGACGATCGCGGCGGCGATGAGGCCGGTGAGGCGGGTTTTCATAACGTGACCACGCTGTCGCAACGGCTGCACAGCGCGCCGTCCTCGGTTACTTCGGGCAAATGCCGCCAGCAGCGGCCGCATTTGTGGTGGGTGGTTTTCACAGTCGTTGTAGGCCCTTGATGAACTGCGGCGACGATAAAAATCTCTGCCAGATCAACTTCGCCCGGATCGCCGGGGTAGGTGTATTCCACCTCTAGGCTAGACCCAATTTCTTTGGCACGTCGCATGGGTTCGATCTGTTCAGTTGCAATCAGTCGGGATGCTCGAATGCCCGTCCATCGCGCCACCAATTCGTCATCCCAGCGAAAGCTGGGATCTCGTGACGAAGATATGCCCTCGGCTAACGAGGGATCCCAGCTTTCGCTGGGATGACGGGTGAGAGGGAGGTTCGGCCAATCCAGCAGATGCACAGACCCCGCATCGGGGAATCGTGTCCCCCACACTTCTTCGCTCGTGAACACCAGCACCGGGGCGGCGTAGCGCACCAGCGCATGGAACAACGTGTCGAGAACAGTGCGATAGGCGCGGCGCTTGGGTGACGTGGGCGCGTCGCAATAGAGCGAATCCTTGCGGATATCGAAAAAGAAGGCGCTCAGGTCGTTGTTCGCGAAATCGCTCAAGCACCGAACATAGGTGTTGAAATCGAAATCATCGACCGCCTGCCTGAGCTTGGCATCCATGTCCGCGAGCAAATGTAGAACATAGCGTTCGAGTTCGGGCATATCCGCCACCGGCACGCGCTCGTCCTCGCTGAACCCCTCCAGCGCGCCGAGCAGATAGCGGAACGTATTGCGTAGTTTGCGATACTGGTCCGACACGCCGGACAAGATCTCTTTGCCGATCCGGTGATCCTCGGTGAAATCGACCGACAGTGCCCACAGCCGCAGGATATCCGCGCCACTTTCCTTCATCAGGTCGAGCGGATTGATCGTGTTGCCGAGCGATTTGGACATTTTCATGCCCTTGGCATCCATCGTGAACCCGTGCGTCAGCACCGCCTGATAGGGCGCCCGCCCGCGCGTGCCGCAGGATTCCAGGAGCGATGACTGGAACCAGCCGCGATGCTGGTCGGAGCCTTCGAGGTAGAGGTCGGCGGGGGCCTGCAAGTCGGGCCATTTGCCCGATTCGAGGACGAAGGCATGTGTGCAGCCGCTGTCGAACCAGACGTCGAGGATGTCGGTCTGGCGTTCGTAATCGGCGGCATTGTAGGCGTCGCCGAGGAAGCCTTGCGCAGCCTCGTCGGTCCACGCATCGACGCCCTTTTCGCGAACAGCGGCGACGATGCGGGCGTTCACTTGCGGGTCGCTCAGATACTGACCGGACTTTCGGTCGACGAACAACGTGATCGGCACGCCCCATGCGCGCTGGCGGCTGATGACCCAGTCGGGGCGGCCTTCAACCATTGCAGTGATGCGGTTCTGGCCCTTTTCGGGCACCCAGCGGGTGGCAGCGATGGCGGTGAGGGCGGTCGTCCGCAACGTCGCCATCCCCTCTCCCCGCTCAGCTGTCGCTGAGTCGCCCTCTCCCGCAAGGGGAGAGGGATGGTGCGCATCCCACCCTCTCCCCTTGCGGGTGAGGGTCGACTCGCCAGCGGCGAGCGGGGAGAGGGGAAGGTCCATTGGGATGAACCATTGCGGCGTCGCGCGGAAGATCAGTTTGGCTTTGGAGCGCCACGAATGCGGGTAGCTGTGCTTGTAGTCCGCGCTTGCCGCGAGCAGTGCACCCGCCGCGCGCAGGGCTTCGCAGATCGGCCCATCGGGCGCGTTGAACTTGGCGTTGATGACGCTGCCTTGTCCGCCGAGCCAGGCCCAATCGGCGCGGTATTTCCCGTCGCCCTCGACCGCGAAAACCGGATCGATGCCATTCGCCTTGCACAGGTCGAAATCGTCCTCGCCATGGTCGGGCGCCATATGGACGAGGCCGGTGCCGTGCTCAGTCGTGACGAAATCGCCGGGCAGGAAAGGGCGCGGCTTGGCGAAGAACCCGCCGAGATGGTGCATCGGGTGGCGGGCAATGGTTCCGGCGAGGTCGGAGCCTTTACCAGACCATGTAACTTCAAGGTCTGTAAATGGAGACATGTGCATCGCGACCCGTTGAGCGAAGTCAGCCTGCAAATCCGATGCAATTAGGTAACGACCTAGCGATGGTAGACGATCGACCGGCTCTGGGCCGCCGACGACATCTACCAGAGCATACTCAACCTCCGGCCCATAAGCCAAAGCCTGGTTGACCGGGATGGTCCACGGCGTCGTCGTCCAGATCACTGCGTGCGCGCCGACCAGTTCGGGGATCGGCGATTCCACAATCTCGAACGCCACATCGATCTGCGTCGAGACGATGTCTTCATATTCGACTTCGGCCTCGGCGAGCGCGGTCTTTTCGACGGGGGACCACATCACGGGCTTGGCGCCGCGATACAATTGCCCTGACTCTGCAAACTTCATCAGTTCGGACACGATGGTCGCTTCGGCGACGAAATCCATTGTCAGATAGGGGTGATCCCAGTCGCCGTTGATGCCCAACCGCTTCAGCTGCTCGCGCTGCACATCGACCCAGCCCTGCGCATAGGCGCGGCATTCGGCGCGGAACTCGGCCGCGGGCACTTCGTCCTTATTCAGCTTTTTCTTGCGGTATGCCTCTTCGACTTTCCATTCGATGGGCAGGCCGTGGCAATCCCAGCCGGGCACATAAGGCGCGTCTAGCCCGCGCAGGCTCTGCGTGCGGACCACCATGTCCTTCAGGATATGGTTGAGCGCATGGCCGATGTGCATGTCGCCATTGGCATAGGGCGGGCCATCGTGGAGGATGAACTTTTCGCGGCCTTTGCGGGCGGCGCGCAGCTTTTCGTAAAGCTGTTGCTCCTGCCATTTTGCCAATATGATCGGCTCCTTTGCGGGGAGTCCGGCCTTCATGGGAAAATCGGTCTTCGGCAGGAAGACGGTGTCTCGGTAGTCGATGGTCATATTAGAGCGCGCTTAGGATAGCCTTCGCTTGCGCGCAATCGCGCTCCATCTGTGCCTTCAGTGCATCGAGGCCATCGAACTTCGCCTCGGGCCGAATGAAGTGGTGCAGCTCGACTTCGATGACTTGTCCGTAAAGGTCTTCGTCGAAGTCGAAGAAATAGGGTTCGAGCAGCTCCTTGGGGGGGTCGAACTGTGGGCGGATGCCGAGATTTGCGGCGCCATCCAGAACGTGGCCATCCGCCAAACGCCCGCGCACCGCATAAATGCCATAGCGCGGACGCAAATAGCTGCCCATGTCGATGTTGGCGGTCGGATAGCCCAGCAACCGTCCGTTCTTGTCGCCATGCTGGACGACGCCTTCGATGGCAAAAGGCCGCGTGAGCAGGCGCGTCGCCGTCGCGCAATCGCCGGCCTGCAATGCCGCGCGGATGCGGCTCGATGAAATGACCTCGCTCCCTTCGGTTACGGGCCCCACAGCTTCGACAGTCAGACCATGCGCCGCACCGATATCGGCCAGCACGGCGATATTGCCACCGCGCGATTTGCCAAAGGTGAAGTCCTCACCCGTCACAACGCCCGACGCACCCGCCCGCTCGATGAGCCAATCGGTGACGAAATCGCTTGCGGAGACCTCGGACAATTGCGCGTTGAAATCGAAAACCAGCATCGCGTCCGCGCCGGCCGCTGCAAACAATCGCTGCCGCTGGTCCAGCGTCGTCAGGCGAAACGGCGGCACACCGGGTTTGAAATGCCGTATGGGATGCGGATCGAACGTCGCGACGATTGCAGGAACACTGCGCGCTTTGGCCGCCGCCACCGCGCGCCCGACCACGGCCTGATGCCCCAGATGAAAGCCGTCGAAATTGCCCAGCGCCACAATGCCCCCGCGCAATGGCCGCTCGACTGTTTTTCCCCCGTTCAGACGTATCATGCCGCGGCTATATGGTGCGGTCAGCGCGGCGGCAATGTCTGCGCGAGCAGTCGGAGCATATTGCCGCCCATGACTTTGGCGATATCGGCGTCGCTGAAGCCTGCATCGATCAGTGCCTGCGTGATCGCATCGAGCCGCGTCGTATCGAACTGCGTTTCGACCGCGCCGTCGAAATCGCTGCCGAGCCCGACATGGTCGATGCCGACCAGAGTTCGGACATGCGCAATGGCCTTCACGATCCCTACGGGTGAATTGTCGCAGACGGCAGCATCCCAATAGCCGATGCCGATGACGCCGCCCGTGCGTGCGACACCCCTTATTTCGTCGTCGGTCAGGTTGCGGTTGACCTTGCACGTCGCCTGAACGCCGCCATGGCTGGAAACGACAGGCTTGCGCGCCAGTTTCAGGACCTGTGCGACAGTGGCGTGGCTCGAATGCGCGATGTCGACGACCATGCCCTTGGCTTCCATCGCGCGGATGATTTCGATGCCGAAGGGTGTCAGCCCGCCCTTTTTGATCCCGTGCATCGATCCAGCGAGCTCATTGTCGAAGAAATGGACAAGCCCCGCCATGCGGAAACCGGCGTCGAACAAGCGGTGGAGATTGGCGCGCTTGCCTTCGAGGTTTTGGAGGCCTTCGATGGAGAGCAGTGTTCCTGTAACATTTCGATCATGCGCGCGGTCAGCGACAAGCTGGTAAAGATCAGCGCTCGACCCGACGACACGCATCCGCCCATCGCTTTGCGCCTCTGCTCGCTGCAGCTTTTCGGCATGCCACAACGACCGCTCGATCAGCGAATTCCATGTCCGGACCGGCTGCCCCTGTGCGACGGCGAGCAGCGTGATATTGTCGGTCGCGTCGCTGTTGGCGTCGTAATTCTGGCCCTTGGGCGTCTTGGTAACGGATGACAGAATCTGCAGCGCGACATTACCGTCGGTCAAGCGTGGCAGATCGACCTGCCCGCGCGTTCCCCGCGTCAGGATATTGCGCGTCCACAGCAACGTGTCGGCGTGCATGTCAGCAATCTGGAGGGTCTTGTGCAAAGCAGCGGCGCGTGCAGTGACGACGGGCGGCTGCGGCCCGGTGACGCGGTTGACCGTGCTTTCGAAATAGGGCGGGAGGAAGCCGAAAAACAATAGCGCCAATGCGCCGAAGATCAGCGAGGCCCATGCCATGAAGTTTTTCATATCGGTCGTCGTCCCAGCGTCACGAAACTATATCCGTCATGATCCTCGCGCGCGGTTTCCACCCATGTAGCCGGGTCGGGCGCAGGCATGCGGACGTCGCCCTTCGCATCGTGATGGACTTCGGTCAGTTCGAAGACATCGGCATGAGGCTCGAACAGCGCGAAAATCTCGGCACCGCCGATAACGAACGCGCCGCCG
>JBGSMP010000009.1:0-4796 GCA_041740105.1 Sphingomonadaceae bacterium | reverse complement strand
TTCCCGCCGGGCGTGCTCAACATCATAACTGGCGGCGATGCGCTGGGGCCAATGCTCACCGCGCACCCCGATATCGACAAGATCACTTTCACCGGATCGACCGCGACCGGCAAGCGCGTGATGGAATCGGCGTCGAAGGATCTGAAGCGCATCACGCTTGAACTGGGCGGAAATGACGCCGCGATTGTTTTGCCCGATGCTGACGTTGCCAAGGTCGCCGAGAAACTGTTCTGGGCAAGCTTCTACAATGCAGGTCAGGTCTGCATCGCGGCGAAGCGCATATATATCCATGAGGATATCTACGACGAGCTGTCCGCCGCAATCGCAGCTTACGCGAGCGCAGTGAAAGTCGGCGACGGTGCTGAGCAAGGCACGGCGATTGGCCCGATCCAGAACAAACAGCAATATAACCGCGTGCTTGAACTGATCGCCGATGCCAAGGACAAGGGTTACAAATTCCTAGTCGGCGGCGACCATGACCCGTCGATACCGGGCTATTTCGTGCCGGTCACCGTCCTCGACAACCCGCCCGAAGATGCGCGGATCGTGGCCGAGGAGCAGTTCGGCCCTGTGATGCCGCTGATGAAATTCTCGACCGTTGACGAAGTTATCTCCAGAGCCAATGCCTCGGATTATGGGCTGGCGGGTTCGATCTGGACGAGCAATCCGGAGGCTGCAGTTGCCGTGGCCGAGCAGCTTGAGACCGGCACCGTGTGGATCAACGAATCGATGCATCTCGCTCCAAACGCGCCATTTGCCGGACATAAGCAGTCGGGCTTTGGCGCTGAACTGGGTGAAGAGGGATTGCTCGAATTCACTTATCCGCAGGTGATAACGATAGCGCGCGAGGCTGCTTAAGCTAAATCCCCTCTCCCAACCGGAGAGGGGAAGTTGCCCTTGACTCTCCCCTTTCAAAGTTTAATCGTGCGATTAAATTTCGACTATCAGGAGAGCAAAGATGGCAGACGCCTATATCGTTGACGCGGTGCGTACCGCAGGGGGCCGTCGCGGCGGTAAGCTGGCTGGGGTTCACCCCGTCGATCTGGGCGCTGCCGTGCTTGACGCCATTGCCGAGCGTAACGATTTTGATCCTGCCGCGATCGAAGACGTCATCATGGGCTGCGTCATGATGGGCGGCGAGCAGGCGGGCGATGTCGGTCGCAATATCGTGCTGGCGTCGAAGCTCCCCAATTCGATTCCATCAGTCAGTATCGACCGGCAATGCGGATCATCGCAACAATCGATGATGTTTGCCGCGCAAGGCGTTATGTCGGGCACACAGGACATCGTTCTTGCGGCGGGCATCGAAAGCATGACCCGCGTGCCAATGGGTTCGACCTCGATGCTGTTCAAGAAAGAGGGCCTCGGCACCTATAAAAGCCCGCGGCTCGAAGAAGCCTATCCGGGCATCATGTTCAGCCAATTTATGGGCGCCGAGATGCTCGTCACAAAGCATGGATTTAGCCGCGAAGACCTCGACCAGTTCGCCCTTGAATCGCATCAGAAGGCAATCGCCGCGACTCAAGCCGGCCTGTTCGCCAATGAAATCGTCGGTGTCGAAGTTGAAACGCCTGAAGGTAACATCGTCCACAGCAGCGACGAAGGCATCCGTTATGACGCGACCTTCGAAAGCCTGTCGGGCGTTAAACTGTTGCAGGAAGGCGGTTCGATCACTGCTGCCAATGCCAGCCAGATTTGCGACGGCTCATCCGCCGTTCTGATCGTGTCGGAGAGAGCGCTCAAGGAGCACGGTCTCACCCCGCGCGCGCGGATTGTGAACCTGACCGTGACTGCTGGTGACCCGGTCATCATGCTTGAAGAACCCCTTTTCGCTACCGACCGTGCGTTTCAGCGTTTGGGCATGAAGATCGAAGATATCGACCTGTACGAAGTCAATGAGGCCTTTGCGCCAGTGCCGCTCGCCTGGCTCAAGCATGTCGGCGGCGACCGGTCGAAGATCAATGTTCACGGTGGCGCAATAGCTTTGGGCCATCCGCTTGGCGCATCTGGTACGAAGTTAATGGCGACGTTGCTCAACGCGCTCGAAGCACGCGGCGGCAAATACGGGCTACAGACGATGTGCGAAGGTGGCGGTCAGGCCAATGTGACGATTATCGAGCGCGTTTGAACGCTTCCCATTCCAATAAGAAGGAAATGAAATGAAACTGGATTCCACTATCGCCGCCGTCGTCACCGGCGGCGCGTCGGGCCTTGGCGAAGCAACCGCGCGGGCATTGGCCGCCAAGGGCGTCAAAGTCGCGCTGTTCGACCTTCAAGCCGAAAAAGGCGAGGCCGTCGCGGCTGAAATCGGCGGCATCTTCTGCGAGGTCAACGTGACCGACGACAATAGCGTCGATGCTGGTTTTGCCAAAGCACGCGCCGCGCACGGGCAGGAACGAATCCTTGTGAACTGCGCCGGAACGGGCAACGCGATCAAGACCGCAAGCCGTTCGAAAGAAGATGGCTCGATCAAGCATTTCCCGCTCGATGCCTTCAACCGCATCATCCAGATCAATCTCGTCGGCACCTTCCGCTGCATCGCCAAATCGGCGGCTGGCATGTTGACGTTGGAACCAATGGAAGACGGCGAACGCGGCGCGATGGTCAATACCGCAAGCGTCGCGGCGGAAGACGGCCAGATGGGTCAGGCCGCATACTCTGCGTCAAAGGGCGGCGTTGTCGGCATGACCTTGCCTATCGCGCGCGACCTGATGAGCGAAGGCATTCGTGTCAACACCATCCTGCCGGGCATATTCAACACGCCGTTGATGAACGGCGCACCGCCGCAGGTGAAGGAAGCATTGGCCGCATCGGTGCCCTTCCCCAAGCGCCTCGGCAATCCGGAGGAATATGCGATGGTAGCGTTGACGATGATCGAATGCGGCTATTTCAACGGCGAGGATGTCCGCGTCGACGGCGCAATCCGTATGGCACCACGCTGAGGAAATGACCGGCTTTACCCATATCCTGTACGATGTAGCTGACGGCATCGCGACGATCACGCTGCACCGTCCTGACAAAATGAATGCCTTCACCAATGTGATGATGCGCGAAATGTGTGTGGCATTTGATCTGGTGGATGCCGATGACGATGTTCGTGCGGTGATCATAACGGGATCGGGTGAGCGTGCCTTTTGCGCGGGAGCCGATTTGACGCCAGAAGGCGGCGGCGAGGTTTTTGCAAGCGGCTCATCGGTCGAAAGCCTGTCCGACGAACGCGTCCGCGACTCGGGGGGCAGGCTGACGTTGCGGATATTCCATTGCAAAAAGCCGGTTATTGGTGCGATCAACGGCGCGGCGGTGGGCATTGGTGCCACGATGCAGCTCCCCATGGATTTCCGCCTTGCCAGCGAAACCGCGCGCTTCGGTTTTGTCTTTGCCCGGCGCGGGATTGTGCCGGAGGCCGCGTCGAGTTGGTTCCTGCCTCGCCTTGTCGGCATGCAACAGGCACTCGAATGGTGCATGACGGGACGCGTGTTCGGTGCAGAAGAAGCGTTGAAGGGCGGCCTCATCCGCTCGGTCCATGCTCCGGCGGACTTGCTCCCAGCAGCCCAAAATCTCGCGCGCGAGATCGCAGACAACACCGCGCCGGTGTCCATTGCGCTTACCCGCGCGATGCTCTGGCGTTTACCGTCGGCTGACCATCCGATGGCCGCCCATCAAATCGACAGCCGGGCGATCTATCGCCGGTCGCGTTCGGGCGACGCACAGGAAGGCATTTCCAGCTTCCTTGAAAAGCGCGCGCCCGTGTACCCGGATAAAGTATCCACAGATTTGCCTGACTTCTTCCCTTGGTGGGGTGAACCTGCTTATAAGTGACGTTAGGGAAAAGAGGGAACTGGGGAGCAATGGCTAGTACTGGACCTAAATTGGTGGGTGAAACTGCCGACAACAGCAACGCGCGCGATCAATTGATCGAGGCCGCGAGCCAGATCATGCGCGAGGGCGACACTATCGACCTGAGCTTGAGCGAGCTATCGCTACGGGCTGGGCTCAACAGCGCATTGGTCAAATATTATTTCGGCAACAAGAACGGGTTGATGCTGGCGCTGCTCGACCGCGACATGGGCAATATCGTCCACGGTCTGGAGGCGCTGGTCGCCAAGGACATGCCGCCACAGGAAAAATTGCAACTGCATATCGGCAAGGCCATCGACACCTATTACGCCTTTCCGTATCTCAACCGCCTGCTGATGCGCACGGTCCGCGATAGCGCGCCGGTCGAGGCGGCGCGGATTGCCGAGCTGTATCTGCGCCCCATCGCCAAAGCCTATGAAGACCTGATCAGCGAAGGCGTGAAGGCAGGCAAATTTCGCAAGGTCGACCCGCAGTTTTTCTACTTCACGGTGACGGGAGCTGCGGACCGGTTTTATTCATCGCGGCTGGTGCTGCGGCATTGCTATAATCAGGACGATTTCAACGAAAATATGCGCGATGGCTACCGCGAGCACACCATCGACCTGATCATGCGGGGATTACTAGTTTAGCGCTAGCAAAAGCGCCGATAAAGATTTGGGCCATCGAACAGCTATCGCCGTTCGAATGGCTTCAAACCCCGTCCCAGCCGGTTACCACCCAGAGCGATCCGGTCGCCCGACCAGTCAGCGAGAAATACGGTATTGCGCTCGACTCCCGGCGCAATGCTGGCTTCGTTGCCGCTGATCGAAAGGCCGACGCTCGTTTGCTGGCGGCCTTCGGGTGCGACGGTGATGAAGGCGCTGTAATTCTCCTTGCTCGCGCCTTGGACGAACACGTTGCGCGCAATCTGACCGACGGAACCGTTCGGCAGGTCGATC
>JBGSMP010000319.1:0-6265 GCA_041740105.1 Sphingomonadaceae bacterium | reverse complement strand
GCAATCGCTGTGGCCGCAAGCGCGCAGTGTCGTTGCGCTGGGCATGAGCTATGCGCCCGCCGAAGATCCGCTGCGGCTGGCCGACGTCGGGCCGGTCGGGCGCATTTCGGTTTATGCGCAAGGGGCGGACTATCATGATGTCGTGAAGCGCAATCTCAAGGCGCTGGCCCGCTGGCTGGTCGAGGCGGGTGGCGGCGCATTAAAAGTCTTTGTCGATACCGCGCCCGTGATGGAAAAGCCGCTGGGGCAGGCAGCGGGACTGGGGTGGCAGGGCAAGCACACCAACCTTGTCAGCCGCAAACATGGCTCATGGCTTTTCCTCGGTGCGATCATGACGACGCTCGATCTGGAGCCCGACGCCCCCCACGCCGACAACTGCGGTAATTGCGATGCCTGCCAGCGCGCCTGCCCGACCGATGCATTTCCTGCGCCCTACCGGCTCGATGCGCGGCGCTGCATTTCATACCTCACCATCGAGCATAAGGGGCCAATCCCGGTCGAGTTTCGCGCGGCTATGGGCAACCGGATCTATGGGTGCGACGACTGTCTTGCCGTCTGTCCGTGGAACAAATTTGCGGACAGCGCCGCTGCGAACAAAGCATTTGTCGCGCGGGCGGAACTGACTGCGCCCGATCTTGGCGATCTGCTGGCGCTCGACGATGCCGCATTCAGGCAGGTATTTTCAGGCTCGCCAATCAAGCGCATCGGGCGCAACCGGATGGTGCGCAACGCGTGCATTGCGGCAGGGAACAGCCGCGATGGTCGGCTCATCGCGCCGTTGCAGGCACTTGCAAACGACGACGACGCCGTCGTGCGCGACGCAGCCGAATGGGCGCTATCGCGCCTCCTTGCGCCTGATGAGCGCAGCGACGCATGACGCGCGGTCAATGTCCTTGCCGTCGGGCTGACGCGCATCGAGATACGTGACGACGGGTTCGGCACCGCTGCGCGCGGGATAGAGATAAGCGTCGAGGATGCAGAACGGCCCCGCAAACTGCAGCCGCCGCGCACCGTCTTCGCGCACATCCTGATCCGCCGGTCCGAACAGAACCGTCAGCGCTTTCGTATCCTGACCGAGCACGCGCTCGAGGCCGGTCGGCCGCATCGGCGTGCTGAGCGTGGGCACAGCGCGTGGCTTGGGGGGCGGTGTTGTCGCGCATGCGGATGCAAGCAGAAACAGGGCGATTGCGGCAGCGCGTATCATGACCCCCTCTTTCCCTTTGCCGAATAGGAAGTAAAGGACGGCGCCACATCAGGCTCAGGGCGAACGAGACATCATGACCACCAAATACGACGTAATCGCCATCGGCAACGCCATCGTCGACGTTCTCGCCAACGCCAGTGAGGCGTTTCTTGCCGAACAGGGACTGACCAAAGGCGGGATGCAGCTGATCGACGGTGAGCGCGCGGTTTCGCTCTATGCCGCAATGGGCCCGGCGCGCGAGATATCGGGCGGGTCGGCGGCCAATTCGCTCGCGGGTCTGGCAGCGCTCGGCCATCGATGCGCCTTTATCGGACAGGTCGCGGACGATCAGTTAGGCGAAGTGTTCACGCACGACATGCGCGCGATCGGAATTGCATTCGACGTGCTCCCTGTTCCCGCACCCCCGCCGACAGCCCGTTGCCTGATCCTCATTGCGCCCGATGGCGAACGGACGATGAATACAGCGCTTGCCGCTGCGCACCGTTTGCCCGCAAGTGCAATCGACGAAGCGATGATCGCCGAGGCGAAATATCTGCTGATCGAGGGCTATTTGTGGGATGCGCCCGAACCGCAGGCCGCGATCAAACGCGCTATGGCAGCGGCAAAACGCGGCGGCTGCAAAGTCTTTTTTGCGCTGTCGGCACTGTATCTGATGGGCCTTTATCGCGACGACTTCCTCGGGCTGATCGCCGACGGCACGATCGACACATTGTTCTGCAATGACGAGGAAGTTGCCGCGCTGATGCAGACCGATGATTTCGAAGCGGCCGTGGCGACGCTGGCCAAGCAAATTCCGACGCTCGTCGTAACGCGCGGTGCCGAAGGTGCCATCGCCATTCAGAATGGTGAACGTGCCGAGGTTCCTGCCGAACCGGTCGCGCGGATCGTCGATACAACTGGTGCTGGCGACACGTTCACAAGCGGGTTCCTCGCCGGCCAACTCGCAGGCCGCTCATTGCGCGAAAGCCTTGTTATGGGTGCCGTTTGCGCAGCCGAATGCATCGGCCATTTCGGCCCGCGCCCCGAGGCGGACCTCAGGGCGCTGGTTGCGGCGCGGCTAGCTTAGCTGATCGGCGGCACCGACGTCGGCGGAATGTCGGCGTCGAGTTCGTGCACTTCGTCGTGGCCGAGACCGACATGGCTGCGGTTCCTGCTGTAAGCAAAGTATACGATCAAGCCAATAACAGCCCAGCCGACGAACATCAGCTTGGTATCAACGCCCAAGCTCCAAAACAGATAGACGCAGCCGGCAATTGCAACCGGTGCCGTGACCATGATCGCCGGCGTACGGAACGGACGCTTGCGGCTCGGATCGGTGCGCCGAAGCACCAGTACGGCGATCGACACGGCGGCAAATGCGAACAATGTCCCCGAATTCGAAATGTCGGCGAGCTTACCCACCGGAAAGAATGCCGCGAACAGCGCAACAAAAATCCCGGTCAGGATCGTTATGACGTGCGGCGTATTATATTTCGGGTGAATTTTCGAAAACATTTGGGGAAGCAGGCCGTCGCGGCTCATCACGAAGAAAATTCGCGTCTGGCCAAACATCATCATCAGGATGACCGATGGCAGCGCGAGACCTGCTGCAAGCCCGATCAGGTTGCCGATCTGTGGCCAGCCGATCTCACGCAATGTCCACGCGAGCGCCTCCTTTGAACAGACAACCTGTTCACGGCCCTGCGCAGCGAGCGCACCGCAAGCATCGGAAAGCTCTTTGCTGCCGGGAGACAACGCAACGCCGGCTGCATCCATCACAGGCTGCGCGCCGACGCTCCCGATAACGCCTGCTGCGACCAACAAGTAGAATATTGTGCAGATCGCCAAGGACCCAATCAGTCCGATCGGCATGTTTCGCTGTGGATTTTTGGTTTCCTCGGCCGCAGTCGAGACCGCATCAAAGCCGACATAGGCAAAGAAAATCGACGCCGCTGCCGCAGAAATTCCACCGAAGCCAAGCGGAGAAAACGGCGTGAAGTTATCCATGTTCATAACCGGAACGGCAAGAACAACAAATAATGTCAGCGCGGCGACCTTGATCGCAACCAGGATCGAATTGACCGTTGCGCTTTCCCGTGTACCGATCACCAAAAGCCATGTCACAAGGCCAGCAATGCCCATCGCGGGCAGGTTCACGATTCCCCCGTCATAGGGGCCAAGTACGAAAGCGTCGGGGATGTCCATGCTGAATGCATTTTCGAGCAAGCCGACGACATAACCCGACCAGCCGACCGACACAGCGCCCGCTGCGACCGCATATTCGAGGATCAAGGCCCAGCCGACCATCCATGCAATAAGTTCGCCCATAACGGCATAGCTATAGGTATAGGCCGAGCCCGAAACGGGAACCATCGCTGCCATTTCAGCATAGCAAAGAGCTGCTACCGCGCAGACGAGGCCTGCGATGATGAACGCCATCATCATTCCGGGCCCGGCTTTTTGGGCTGCTTCGGCCGTCAGAACGAAAATGCCGGTGCCGATGACGGCGCCGATGCCAAGCATGGTCAGCTGAAAAGCACCAAGCGAACGCGTGAGCGATTTTTTCTCCGCTGTCCGTAAAATTGCGTCGAGCGATTTGACGCGGCCGAAAATCATGAGGGATCCCCTAAGTCTTGTTGTTGGGCGCAAACGTAGCCGCTTATCGGTGTCGTGCAATCCCCCTTGGCGCGTCGGTCGCAGCCACCTGCGCCTTTCCCCGCTTTAAGACTGAATTAACCTTTTCCCTTCATAGGTTTTTTGGTTAATGAATTCCACGGGTGGCAAAAGGGGTTACACGGATGCGTGTCTTGTTGATCGAAGACGAACCGACGACGGCAAAAGCAATCGAGTTGATGCTGACGACCGAAGGGTTTAACGTCTACACGACCGATCTCGGCGAAGAAGGCTTGGACCTCGGCAAGCTCTACGATTACGACATCATCTGTCTCGATCTCAACCTGCCCGATATGCACGGCTACGATGTGCTCAAGAAACTACGCGTTGCCAAGGTGCAGACGCCGGTGCTTATCCTCAGCGGCATCAGCGAGATGGACAGCAAAGTCCGCTCGTTCGGTTTCGGTGCCGACGATTACGTCACCAAGCCTTTCCATCGCGACGAACTGGTTGCGCGCATCCATGCTGTCGTGCGCCGCTCGAAGGGGCACAGCCAGTCGGTCATCCGTACCGGCAAGCTTGCTGTCAATCTCGATGCCAAGACAGTCGAGGTAGACGGCGCCCGTGTCCACCTGACCGGCAAGGAATATGCAATGCTCGAGCTGCTTTCGCTGCGCAAGGGCACGACGCTGACCAAGGAAATGTTCCTGAACCACCTTTATGGCGGCATGGACGAACCCGAACTCAAGATCATCGACGTCTTCATCTGCAAGCTGCGCAAGAAACTCAGCATGGCGTGCGGCGGCGAAAACTACATCGAAACCGTCTGGGGCCGCGGCTATGTTCTGCGCGATCCCGAAGACATGACGGTCGCGCTCGAAGCGGTCGCTTAAACTTCACTGCCCCGAAAACTCTATCTACCCGTAGAGCGTGCAAAGAGGCCGGTCCCAGCGATGGGGCCGGCCTTATTTGCTGATTATCCGAAGAGAAAATCGGATGCCGAGATCACGCTCGTGTCGGTGTTGAGCAACGCCAACTCGCCGAAACCATTGATGTCGGTCTTGATGAGCAGATCGTCGGTGCTGCCATCGCTGTCGGCGTCGGTCAGTTCGAAGAACAGGTCCGTAAAAATCAGCGTCGTGCCGCGCATGTCGAGCTTGTCGGCACCGTCCTGGAAATCACGGACGGTATCGAAGCCCCATTCGCCGACGAAGCGGAACTGATCGGCACCCGCGCCGCCGGTCAGGAAGTCCTGGCCTTCGCCCCCGTCGATGATGTCGTTGCCGCCACCGCCGAGAATCGTGTCGGTACCCTTGTAGCCGAAGATGCGGTCCGCGCCATCGAACGCACCCGCCGTAACGGCATCGCCAACCATGAAGTCATCGCCGTCACCACCGTTGAGCGTATCGGCACCGTTGCCGCCCTGAACCGTATCGTCGCCTTCGCCGCCGGTGGCAATGTCGATGCCAGCACCGCCAAGGACGATGTCATTGCCCAAGCCACCATCGAGATTGTCGTTGCCTGCCCCGCCGTCGACTGTGTCATTGTCGGCATCGCCGAACATGCGGTCTGCGCCTGCGCCACCATTCAGGATGTCGTCGCCTTCCCCACCGTACATCAGGTCGTTGCCGTTTTCGCCGAACAGCCGGTCGTTGTCTTTGCCGCCGTCGATGAAATCATTGCCGTTCCCGCCGTAAATGATGTCATCGTTTTCGCCGCCGTCCAGCGTATCATTGCCACCGGCACCATCGATGAAGTCATTGCCTTTACCACCGAAGATCGTGTCAGCGCCTGTGTCGAGGCTCTTTTGCCCGAACGCATAGCCATAGAGAAAATCGTCGAGCTCGGTACCGTTGATAAAGTCGATACCGCGTGTTCCATAACGAGTTGCCATGATGAGGTCTCCTGTGTGCAGCAATGGAAAAGCGCTGCCGTTGGTGCCAGACGTCCGTCTGCCAACCGACACGCAGACGCCGCGGCGATGGTCGCGCCATCCGCCACGACCACTGAACGAATGGCGATGCCGGAATATTCCCAAAAAGTGACGCACAGATTTCAGATATCAATTGGCCCGTTCTTCTTTTGCCGGATCTGTTCGTCCGCCTCGCGCGCGCTGCAAACTTGCGCGCCCGTCACCACCCGCTAAACAGCGGCGATGGATCGTATTCACATTCGGGGCGGCAACCGCCTGTCGGGCCGTCTGCCCATTTCGGGGGCCAAAAACAGTGCGCTGACGCTGCTCCCCTGCGCGCTGCTTACCGACGAGCCGCTGACGCTGCGCAATCTGCCGCGTCTGGCCGACGTCGACAGCTTTGGGCATCTGCTCAATCAACTCGGCGTATCGACAATGATCGAAGGCGCGCGGCCCGAGGATTTCGGGCGTGTGATGACCGCGCGAGCGCAGCGCGTGACGGCCACCACCGCGCCTTATGACATTGTCCGCAAGATGCGCGCGTCGATCCTCGTGCT
>JBGSMP010000225.1:0-6621 GCA_041740105.1 Sphingomonadaceae bacterium | reverse complement strand
TTGGCATCGTCAAAGCCTACACCACCCGCGTCGGTGCGGGTCCCTTCCCGACCGAACTCGATGACGAAACCGGCCAGCGTCTGGGCGAGCGCGGCCATGAATTCGGCACCGTTACGGGTCGCAAGCGGCGCTGCGGCTGGTTCGATGCGGTCCTCGTCCGCCAATCGGTCGCGGTCAGCGGAATCACGGGCATTGCGCTCACCAAGCTCGACGTCCTCGACGGGTTCGAGACATTGAAAATCTGCGTCGGCTACCGGCTTGACGGGAACACTTACGACTATCTCCCGCCGCACGCGATCGATCAGGCCGCCGTTGAACCCATTTACGAAGAGATCGAAGGCTGGAGCCAATCGACAGCGGGCGCGCGCAGCTGGGCGGACCTGCCCGCACAGGCAATCAAATATATCAAACGCGCTGAGGAACTGATTGCCTGCCCCGTCGCGCTCGTCAGCACCTCGCCCGAGCGCGAAGACACGATCCTTGTCCGCGATCCCTTCGCGGATTGAGTATTGGCTTTACGCTGTTTTCGCGCGGATTAGGCCTACGACAAACAGTATCCAGCCGATCGTCATCAGACCGCTGCTCCCCAAAATGACGATCGAGCCGATAAGTTCGGTTGTCTTGTCTGCGGCGTGACCAGCCCCGGCAATCGGCAGGCTGGCACTCGCACCTGTCACCGCCGCCAGCGTCAGCCCGAGCCAGAGGCCATACATACCCGCGACAATTGTCCATTGCGCAACATTCGCCAGACCTGACCCCAACGCAACCGCCGACCATGCGAGACCGGCAATCATCAGCGCCATTCCGCTTTGCACCGCGGTCAAATGCGCCGAAAGTGCCATGCGCGGATTCAAAAACTGCTGAACAACGGCACCTTGCAAAAGACCAAACAAAAACAAAAGCGCGCCCGCAACGATCAGCGACTTCTGAGTTGTGGTCAACGACACCATTTGCGCGCCACCCTTTGCCTCTTGTTAAAACTTCCGCCCGTCGGGATCGCCTATCACGCCAGCAGCTTTCAGCGACTCCGCCACATCCTCGTCGCGCAACCGCGTCCAGCCGCCGGGGCCGAGGCGCTCCATCGGGCGATAACGGACCTTATATTCCATCCGCTTCGATCCCGCGACCCAATAGCCGAGATAGACATGCGGCAGATCGGCATCGGCGGCGCGCATGATGTGATCGAGAATGATGAAGTTGCCGAGCCCGGGGCGCTCGCCGCTGTCCGCCTCGAAAAAGCTGTAGATCATTGACAGGCCGTCGTGCTGGCGGTCGGTCAGGCACGCGCCAACCAGCCGACCGGGTCGGCCATCGACGGCGGGCTCGCGATATTCGACAACATAGCTGTCGACCGGGGATTGCTCGACCATGTCGGCATAATCGAGTTCGTCCATCTCGACCATCCCGCCGCCGGGATGCCGCGCGCCCAGATAGCGACGCAGCAGTTCATATTGCTCGTCGGTCGACCATGCCCGGCATGCTGAAACCTCGAGATCGGCATGACGCTTCATCAGTTTTTTCTGCGTTGCGTTCGGCACAAATTCCTTGGTGACGACGCGGACGGCAACACATGACTGGCAATCGAGGCACGATGGCCGATAGGCAACGCCCTGACTGCGCCGGAAACCGATCCGGCCAAGCGCATCGTTCAGTTCCACGGCATTGGGCCCCGACAGCTCGGTAAACACTTTGCGCTCGGTCCGCCCCGGCAGATAGGGGCACGCCGTCGGCGTGGTCACATAGAAGCGGGGAAAGCGGAATTGGGCGGTCACGCGACGACTATGAAGTGGCTTTGCCGCGATGAAAAGCGGATTTACCACGAAAGAGCGTTAACGTTTAAGCAAGCTCCACCGGACTCACTTCATACCCCGCATCGCCCAGCGCGGTCATCAGCCGCGCCAGATGTTCGGGTCCGCGCGTTTCGCACTCGATATCCGTGATCAGGCCCTTGGCCGGCAGCGATGTAAAGACCCGCTGATGATAGACTTCGATGATATTGACCGCCTGTTCGTGAAACACCTGCGCCACATGGAACAGCGCGCCGGGGCGATCCTGCAACCGGATCCGCAATCGCGCCAGCCGTCCCGATCGCGCCAGATCGCGGAGCAGCACATTGGCCAGCAACCGCGTATCGATATTGCCGCCACACAGGATCACCCCGACGGTCTTCCCCCGGAACCGCTCGGGATGCGCAAGCAGCGCAGCGAGGCCCGCAGCCCCGGCACCTTCGACGACGGTCTTTTCGATCTGCAGCAGCAAACTGACCGCTTTTTCCAGATCGCGTTCGCTGACCAGCACGATGTCGTCGGCGAGCGTGCGCACCATCTCGCGCGTGATCAGCCCGGGATATTTGACCGCGATCCCCTCGGCCAGCGTTTCACCTTCGCTCGGCATGTCGAGGCCGTTGATCAGCGCATACATCGACGGAAACATCTCGGCCTGGACCCCGACGATCTCGATTCCCGGCTTCAGCGCTTTTGCCGCCGTGCCGACGCCCGACAGCAGCCCGCCCCCGCCGATGGGGACCGCAAAAACATCAATCTGCGGCGCATCGGCCAGCATTTCGAGGGCAATCGTCCCCTGCCCCGCAACGATATCGACATCGTCGAACGGATGCACGAACGTCAGACCGCGTTCGGCCTCCAGTTTGCGTGCATGATCATAGGCCGCATCGAACGTCTCGCCGTGCAGGACAACCGTCGCGCCGTGTCCTTCGGTTTGCGTCACTTTCACCGTCGGCGTCGGGATCGGCATGACGATCGTCACGGGCACGCCGAGCCGCGCGCCGTGATAGGCCAGCGCTTGCGCATGATTGCCGGCCGACGCCGCAATCACGCCCTTTGCGCGGCGCGCTTCGGGCATAAGCAATAACTTATTGAGCGCCCCGCGTTCTTTGTAGGCGGCCGTAAACTGCAGATTTTCGAACTTCAGATAGACCGTCGCCCCGGTCAGCGCCGACAGCGTGATCGAATGCAAGGTCGGCGTCCGCACGACATTGCCAGCAATCCGCGCCGCTGCCGCTTCGATGTTGGACAGGGTGACCGGGGGGGATGAGGTAGCGTACATCGAATTCATAGCACCTAAACAGAAGGAAGTGAGGGGTTCACACGAAGGCGCGAAGGCACGAATGAGGATGGCCCGTTGACGACGCGTCTCAAACCATCGCGAAATGTTTCCTGCCCGAAGTTCATCAGAAGGCCTAGAGGCAGGTCCAGCAACTTCAAATAGGTGAGAACCTGCTTTCCGTGAACGGGAACGAGATGTTCGACGGCTTTGATCTCGATCACGAGCGACTGTTCGATCAACAGGTCAGCGCGAAAGGCATCTGCGATGCGGATGTCATCAATCTCGATCGTAATTGGCTTCTGTTTCTCGACAAAAAGTCCCCGCGCGCGCAGTTGCTCACACAACACAATCTCATAAACTGATTCAAGTAAACCGGGTCCAAGCCGCTTGTGTAGTTTGATGCCACAATCAATTGCTTCCGAAGCAAAATGCTCAACATCGTGCAAAGCTCACCACCCCTTCGTGCCTTCGCGCCTTCGTGTGAACCATTCTACTTTTGACCTGGCTATTGTCCCCTAACGTCATCTGGCGCTCGCCGCAAACGCGCTCTAAGACACGCGCATGGCAAAACTGGCATTTATCGGGCTCGGCGTCATGGGCGGGCAGATGGCGAAGCACCTGGCTGCCGCGGATCACACGCTTGCTGTCTACAACCGCACCCGCGCAAAAGCTGACAGATGGGCCGCCGAGCACGGGGGAACCGTCGTCGACAGCCCCGCCGAAGCCGCAATAGACGCCGAAGCCGTCATCACCTGTGTCGGCAATGACGACGATCTCGCCTCGGTCACGCTCGGCCGCGACGGCGCGTTCAGGGCCATGACCAAAGGCGCGGTCTTCATCGACCACACCACCGTCTCCGCCAAGATCGCGCGCCAGCTTGCCGTCGAAGCCAAGGGCATGGGGCTGCACAGCGTCGATGCCCCCGTCACCGGTGGACAGGTCGGCGCGGTCAACGGCACGCTCACGCTGATGTGCGGCGGCACGGACAAGGGGATCGCCGCTGCCTCCCCCATCATGGATGCTTATTCCAGCCGCATCGTCCACGTCGGCCCGCCGGGTGCAGGCCAGACCACAAAGATGTGCAACCAGATCGCCTTTGCCGGCACGATCCAGTCGCTGTCCGAAGCCATGCGCTTTGCCCAAGCCGCCGACCTCGACCTCGACCGCGTCTTTGAATCGATCAGCGGCGGGGCGGCAGGCAGCTGGCAGATGACCAACCGCTGGGCAACGATGGTCGACGACGAATATGACTTCGGCTTCGCGGTCGACTGGATGCGCAAGGACTTGGGCCTCGCCTTCGAAGAAGCCCGCGCCAACGGTGCCACTCTCCCCGTCGCAGCCCTCGTCGATCAATTCTACGCCGAAGTGCAAGCGATGGGCGGCGGGCGGCAGGATACGAGCGCACTGGTGAGGCGGTTGAAGAAGGTTTGAGCGCCTGCGCTCCGGACCTGATCCGGAGCCTTGCAAGAATAGGCGCTGACCAAGTCGCAAGGCTCCGGGTCAAGCCCGGAGCACAATCCTTGAAATGGACCGTTAAATGGTCTATTTATTGATCAGCGATTACCAGAGGCCATTCAATGCAAGTTTCCGTCACCGAAGCAAAAGGCAAGCTGACCGATCTCGTCCGCCGCGCCGAAGCCGGAGACGAAGTCATCCTGACGCGCCACGGCCACGCCGCCGTCCGGCTGGTGCCGATCAAGGTCGCCACCGATCTCGAAGCGCGCCGTGAATTGATTGATCGCATCATCGAATCCGCTGCGGGCAAAGCGACCCCCGGCCCGTGCGCCGCACGAAGTCAAGATTGGCTGTATGACGAGAACGGCCTGCCTGCATGATTGCCGTCGATACGTCGGCACTCATGGCAATGCTGTTGAAAGAGCCAATGGCAACGACCTGTCAAAAGGCCATCGATAACGAACCAATGCTGTTGATCTCGGCCGCAACGCTCGCTGAGGCTTTGGTCGTTTCGGACCGCCGTTCTCTCGGCATCCAAATGCGATCACTCGTGGATGCTCTCGCTTGCGATGTCATTGCTGTCGATGCAGAGGTGAGCGCGCGCATCGCCACCATCTATTCCCGCTGGGGCAAAGGCGTCCATCCGGCCAGCCTGAACATCATCGACTGTTTTGCCTATGACGCCGCGCGTCAGAACGATTGCCCGCTGCTCTATGTCGGAAATGATTTCGCACAGACCGACGTGAAGGCGGCCATCACCCCCTAAATCAACGATCCCCGCGATCCCGTCTGGTGCAACGGCCGACACCAAGACTCAACGCCGCCGCACTATTTGGTCAGTCCGATAGGCGAGCGCGCTTCATATCGGGGGTAGAGCGGTGACTGGGAGAACTGGGTATAGCAACAAGGTGAACCGGCGGGTGATGTTAGCGGTCTTGGTGGCGGGTTTGTCCACAACGGTGCTTGGCGGTTGCGGCCGTCGCTATCCGGCCTATCGTTACCGGTTGACGGTTGAGGTCGATACGCCCGAGGGGTTGAAGAGCGGTTCGAGCGTCATTGAAGTAACGAGTTCGCGTGCGCCCGACTGGATGCCGGTCGATGGCGGTGGCGTTGCCAAGGAGGCACGGGGCGAAGCGGTGGCGGTGGATTTGCCGGGCGGGCGCACGCTGTTTGCGCTACTGCGTTCGAACAGCGGTAGCGTGGATTGGCCAGCCTATGTCGCTTATTCGGTTATTGTTGGTCCGCTTCAAAAAGCAGGCGAGGATGGTCAAGGCGCGTTCATCGAGCGGGCCGATGCCGCCAAAGGCAAAATATTTGTCGTGCCGCGCGAAAAGCCAGTGCACAACATGAGCACGCCCGATGCGCCGCTCAACAACTACCCCCTGCTTGTCACCTTCACCGACAATCGCGACCCCAAGACCGTGACCCGCGTCGACCCCGCCGATCTGGCCAAAAGCTTCGGGCCGGGCGTGAAACTTCGCCGGATCACGCTAGAAATCACCGACGATCCGGTGACCACCGGGATTGAGAAGAGGTTGGGGTGGCTTGAACATCTCGCCGACTATCAAACAGATCCAAAAAACCCCTTCACGAACACGTTGCCGACCGAAATCGGCAGCTTCAGGAGCAAATAACATGAACCGTGACGTCTTTTTATCAATTCTTGCCATGGATTCGTACAATCGCGGCTAGGCGGCTCAGACATATGGAATAGCCGGACGCTCGGCGCGGCACCAACGCCCCGCAACCCCCGCCCTTGACCCCGACTCCCCACTCTGCGATTCTCGGACGCGAAAAGGGGTCGGATCGATGGCTAGTCGGGCGAAGTCGAATGAAATGCCGGTATGGCGCGATGCCGTGAAGCGTGGGGCGGTGCGCAGCGGGGCATTGGCCGGGTCAGTCGCACTTCTCATCGCGTCACTTCTCGTCACGCTTGCCCTCGTCAGCTATCGCCCCAGCGACCCTGCCATGAATACGGCCGCTGCTGGCCCTGCCAACAACTGGCTCGGCAGCGTGGGCGCTTGGACGTCGGACATCATGCTGTGGCTCGCAGGACCGGCGATCGTTCTGCTCGTCCCCGTCGCGCTCATCACGGCCATC
>JBGSMP010000204.1:0-3462 GCA_041740105.1 Sphingomonadaceae bacterium | reverse complement strand
GCGCGCGCAGGTCGGCGCGAAATGCCGCCGGACCGGGGTAGGGTTTGCCATCGAGCGCCGAAGGTCGCGGTGGCGGCTTGCCGATCGACGCTTCGAATGTCGCCGCTAGCCGTGCGTAAATGGCCGACACTGCACGACGATAGGGTTCGTCGGCACGGCTGAGTGCATTATCGCCACTGGCCTCCGCCAAGGCGATCACACTGGCATCCACGTCGGCCAATTCGGTCGATATCGAAAGCTCGGCGCCCAGCGCATGAACCGCATCGAGATAATAGCCGAGCACGGTTTCTGCCGAACGGCCGAGCGCCAGATGCAGCGAGTCTGCCACGACATACGGATTGCCGTCGCGGTCGCCGCCGATCCAGCTGCCGACTTGCAGAAACGATGCGGTGCGGTGCCCCAGCGCGCGGTCCCACCGTGCGTAAAGCGCCGGCAGCGTCGGCAGGAATATATCGCGCAACCACGCGAGTGCATTTTCGACCTCGTCGGCGACATAAAGCCGCTCGCGCCGAAGCGGCCGCGTTTGCCACAGCAGGGCAATCTGGCGGGCAATCGCCGATTCGACGGCGTCACCATCCTCGGTCTCGGTCGCGCCTGCGTCGCGCAGTTCCATCAGCGCGGCAATCCGGTTGCGGTGGTCGATCATCGACTTGCGCCGCACTTCGGTCGGGTGGGCGGTGAGCACCGGCATGACGAGCGCATCGCCGAGCATGGCGCAAACTGCCGCA
Source organism: Sphingomonadaceae bacterium (assembly GCA_041740105.1). GTDB lineage: Bacteria > Pseudomonadota > Alphaproteobacteria > Sphingomonadales > Sphingomonadaceae > Sphingomonas_O. The sequence goes on along the minus strand of JBGSMP010000204.1, from coordinate 2,734 downwards.
CCATCGATGCCATGTCCGGCCAGTTGCTTGGCAACATGCGCTACGTCTGCGCCTGTCTCGACGGCGACACCCTGCCGGTCTTCGGCGAGATTGGCGAGCATCGAAAACAGCATGAACCCGCGCACGAAATCGAGCGTTTCATCAAGCGTTAGCGCATCAAGCCCGCGATCGACGGTGTCCGCACCGGCAAGCCCGCGATGCCGGTCGACCGATGTCGAGCGGATATATTCGGTTCGCCGATAAAGTGCTTCGCCCCCCAGTTCGCGGATCACATCACCAAGGATGCGACCGAGGAAACGGATATCGGGGTTTTGTACAATTGAAGCCATGATGCTTGCTGCACTGCAGCAGCCGTAGCGTCAATTGCCAAGTGATGGCAGGCAGGGCACGAAGGGCCAAACAGGAGTGCCGACCATGATCACTGTCCACCATCTCAACGAATCGCGGTCGCAACGGATCCTCTGGCTGCTCGAGGAAATCGGCGCGCCCTACGAGATCAAATTCTATCAGCGCGATGCGAAAACCCGGCTTGCACCACCCGAACTGAAGGCCGTGCACCCGCTTGGCAAGTCGCCGGTGATCAGTGACGAACATGGCACGATCATCGAATCAGGCGCAATCATCGATCATCTGATCCGCAAACATGGCGGCGGCGCGCTAGCACCAGCGGCGGATACATCCGCGTATGAAGACTATAACCAGTGGCTACACTATGCCGAAGGGTCGGCCATGCTGCCGCTGATGCTCAAACTCTATTGCGGCATGCTCGGTGAAGCCGCCGCGCCGCTTGGCCCGCGCATCGACAGCGAGATCGCGAACCACCTAGGCTATGTCGAGGCATCGCTGGCTGGCACTGACTGGCTGGTCGGCGGCACGCTATCAGGCGCGGATATCCAGATGAGCTTTGTCGGCGAAATTGCCCGCCGCTATGGGCTTAACGCGACGCATCCCAATATCGGGGCGTGGGTCAAACGCTTTCAGGCGCGCGATGCGTATCAGCGTGCGCTGGAGCGCGGCGGGCCTTATTCGATGGCGGGGTGAAGCGCGCGTGATCCAAAAGTTAGTCAAAAGTTCGTCCAAGGAACGCCGGAAATCCGGGCGATTCAGGGTGACGGGTATCCAGATACCGGCTCCGATATGTCGAGGTTCCGGGCTGCAACAAAGCACGCTTTTTTGAAGGCATCGCCGTCAGGTTTGTTGGCGATTGCTGACAGGCAGCTTTTGTCAGGATAGTCTAAAAAGCTGCCTTACAGACCGGTAAATGCGATGTCGCCCGTGACCCAAACAAGATTCCCAGATGCATCCGCCTTCCAATAAACGCTGCCAAATGCTGGCATAGCAGTGATCCCGTTGCCGCCGCTTTGCCGGAACCATGCCAGACTGACGCTGCCGTCAGGCGAGCAGGCGTTTTCCAACTGAAAGCCTTGCTGGACCAGCTCCTCGCGGAGTTTGCTTGCTGGCGTGCCGACGGGAAAGCTGCGCTTCAGTCGCTGAACCATTTCGGGCGAATGAGAAGCCGTTTCCGGCGTCGATCCTTCAGCTGAACTGGGTTCGCAAAGGGAATTGGTTCCGCCAGTCGAGTGGGCCGCCTCCATCAGTGCAGGAAGTGGAGGATTCAATGGCTCTCCGCAGCTGGCGATGGCCACAACAGAAATTAGAGCAGGAACCAACCGTGAGGACATCGCGTCATAGTGCACATATAAAGACTGTCCGCAATTGCGACGGCCAGACTCGATCAGCAACGACCAAAACGTCGTCGCAATCGGACAACCACTAACCGCCTAGGCCAGCAGTTCGATGTCCCAGTACAACCAATCGCGCCAGCTATCGTGGAGGAAATTGGGCGGAAAGGCGCGGCCGTGGTCTTGGAGTTGCCAGCTGGTCGGGCGGATCGGGGCGATATGGAGGCCCATCTTGGCCTCACGCGGCGTCCGCCCGCCTTTTTTGAGATTGCAGGGCGCGCAGGCTGTCGTCACATTTTCCCATGTCGTGCGCCCGCCATAAGCGCGTGGGACGACGTGATCGAACGTCAGATCGGTGCCGACGCCGCAATATTGGCATTGGAAACGATCGCGCAGGAACACGTTGAAGCGCGTGAATGCCGGATGCTGCGACGGTTTGACAAAGGATTTGAGCGCAATGACCGACGGCAGTTTCATGGTATGCGTCGGTGAATGCACTTCGCGCTGATAATGATCGACGATGTCGACGCGGTCGAGGAACACCGCTTTTACAGCTGTCTGCCATGGCCAGACGCTCAAGGGGTAATAGCTGAGCGGCGTGTAGTCCGCATTGAGCACGAGCGCCGGACACCCGTCTGGATGGCGCATAAGGTCGGGGTGGTACATGCGTTACCCAAATCCCTTTCGTGTCATCAGCGCCTTTCGGGCCGATTGGTGACGGGCGTATGACAGCACAGGCAGCGACTCGCGGTCAACCTTGCATTTCAAGGTTTGCGCCATCGCCCACAGGTTTGTTGCATCTCGGCCACGCCTATTCGGCGGTCATGGCACATGATCTGGCGCGTAACGGCGGCGGGCAGTTTCTCGTGCGGATCGAGGATATCGACGGCGGGCGCTGTCGCGGCGAATTTGTCGACGCGATATTCGACGATCTGCGCTGGCTGGGGCTCGACTGGGACCTTGTCAGCACGCAATCGCAGAATGGCACGCGCTATGATGCGGCGCTGGATCGGCTCCGCACGCTCGGTCTGGTTTATCCGTGCGCCTGCACG
>JBGSMP010000178.1:0-6002 GCA_041740105.1 Sphingomonadaceae bacterium | reverse complement strand
GCTTCGTCGAGCAACAGGATCGGCGCGTCGCGCAGGATGGCGCGTGCAATCGCCATGCGCTGGCGCTGACCACCCGACAGCCGCGCGCCGCTTTCGCCCATGAACGTGTCGAGGCCATCGGGGAGCTTGCGCAAAAATTCCGAAGCATTGGCCGCGTCGGCAGCGGCCCAGAGCGCATCGTCGCTGCTATCCCAATGGCCGTAGCGCAGATTGTCGCGTGCAGAAGCCGCAAAAATGACGGTTTCCTGCGGCACCATGGCAATGCGCTGGCGCACCCATTTCGGATCAGTCGTGGGCAGCGCGACGCCATCAATGCTGACGGTGCCCGAGGTCGGATCGTAGAAGCGCTGGATCAGCTGGAACAGCGTCGTTTTGCCGCCCCCCGACGGGCCGACGACCGCGACCGTTTCGCCGGGTTCGATGTGCAGCGTGAAGCCGCCAAGCGCGCTGACGTCTTGCCGCGTCGGATATTTGAACACGACATTGTCGAACGACACGCGTCCCTGCGGGGGTTCGGGCAAGGGGACAGGATTGGCAGGCGCGGCAATACCCGGCTGTTCCTGAAGCAATTCGCCGAGACGGGCCGCGGCACCGGCACCGCGCAAAAGATCGCCATAAACCTCGGTCAGCGACCCGAAAGCACCGGCAACGAGACCGCTCGTAATGACGAACGCGGCAATGGCGCCACCGGTCATCCGCCCCGCCTGAACATCGACCGCGCCTTCCCAGAGGATCAGCACGACCGCCCCGAACAGCAGGAGGATCACGGCCGCCGTCATCAGCGAACGCAGCTTGATCCGGCGTTGCGCGGTCTCGAAGGTTGCTTCGGCAGCGTCGCGGATGCGCCCGGCTTCGCGCGTTTCCTGTCCGAAGGCCTGCACGACTTTCATCGCGCCGAGGATCTCGCTTGCGGTCGTGCCGACATCGGCAATCCGGTCCTGCGATTTGCGCGACAGGGTGCGCAGCTTGTTGCCGATGAAGACGATCGGCAGGATGACGATCGGAATACCAACGACAAGCATCCCCGCCAGCTTGGGCGAGAGATAGAACATGTAGATGAGCCCTGCGACGCCGGTCAGGAAATTTCGCAGCGCCACCGACAGCGTCGTGCCAACGATCTGTTCGATGATCGACGTATCCGCGGTCAGCCGCGAGGAAATTTCGGACGGGCGGTTTTCCTCGAAATAGCTCGGCGAAAGGCGAAGCAGATTTTCCTGAACCGCGATGCGGAAATCGGCCACGACACGTTCGCCGAGCCACGACACGAAGTAAAAGCGCAGCGCGGTCGCGAGCGAGAGCACCGTGACGACGCCAAGCAGCAGACGGAAACCAGCGCCGATATCGCCGCCGCTTTTGGTAAATCCCTGATCGATGACGATGTTGAACCCCATCGGGATCGAGATCGTCGTCGCCGATGCCAGCGCCAGCGCAATCAGCGCGCAGACGATGCGTCCGGGATAGCGCGCCGCAAACTGGAACACGAGGCGAAGATTGCCGATTTTGCGATTGCCATTGGGCTTGGAAGGATTGGTGGCCACGGCGCGCGCCTAGCAGCGTTCACGAGCAGCGGCAAATGATGCGTTGCAACATAAGACCGTTTGGTCGTAACTCCGGCGGCGAAACCACAAGGGGCACGTCGCCTTGCTTTATAATGTCTACGAAATGCAGCGCAGCTGGCTCGCAGGCGCAAGTGCGCTCGCCAACATGGGCGCCGAAATCCTTCAGTCGCCCGGCCATCCGATGAGCTATTTCGGTGCGCCGGTCATGGCGTCCGCGCTCGAAGTGTTTGCCCACGCTGCGGCACCGCGCGGCAAACCGGCGTTTGGATTTACATCGACAGTCGTCGATGGCCTCGATGTCGCTGTGCACGAAGACATCGTCCTGCAATTGCCGTTCGGACAGTTGAAGCGTTTTGTGAAAGCAGGGATCGAAGGCGCGCCAAAGCTGCTGATCGTCGCGCCGATGTCGGGCCATTTCGCGACGCTGCTGCGCGGGACGGTCGAGCGGCTGTTACCCGGCCACGATGTCTACATCACCGACTGGCGCGATGCGCGCGATGTGCCGCTGAGCGCAGGCCGGTTCGATCTCGATGACTATATCGATTATCTGGTCGCGTTCATGGAAAAGATCGGCCCCGGAGCGCACATGCTCGCGGTCTGCCAGCCATCGGTGCCCTGTTATGCCATGGCCTGCCTGATGTCGGCGCAAAAGCACGCCTGCCGGCCAAAGACTCTAACGATGATGGGCGGCCCCATCGATACCCGCGAAATGCCGACGAGCGTCAACGACGTCGCGACCGAGCGACCCCATGCCTGGTTTGCGCAGAATGCGATCCAGACCGTGCCGATGATGTACGCAGGCGCAGGACGGAAGGTTTATCCGGGTTTCCTCCAGCTCACCGGGTTTCTCGCGATGAATCTGGGCAGCCACATGCAAAGCCATTTTGCGATGTTCAAGGATCTGGTCGCGGGCGACGATGATGCAGCCGATTCGACCAAGGATTTCTACGACGAGTATCGCAGCGTCTGCGATATGACGGCCGAATTCTATCTGCAGACGATCAGCACCGTGTTTCAGGATCATGCGCTGCCCAAAGGCGAAATGATCCACCGCGGCGTGCGGATTGATCCGGCCGCCATCACTGACATCGCGATCCTCGCCATCGAAGGCGAACGCGACGATATTTCAGGTATCGGCCAGACCAAGGCAGCGCTCAAAATCTCGACCGGGCTGCCCGATGCAAAGAAGCAATATTTCCTTGCACCGGGCGCGGGTCATTACGGCATTTTCAACGGCAGCAAATGGCGTGACAAGATTGCCCCTGTGGTCGAGGGTTGGATCGCCAAGTTTAATTAGGGCCGGAACGCTTCTTACAGCGTAACCGTCGCGACTTTGTCTTTGTAATCTTCCTTCGGATCAATGCCGATCATCATCTTGATGCCGGCGACAATGCTCGACGCATCGATCCAGATTTGCGCTTCGTCGGCGTCAAGGCGGATCAGGCAGATTTTCGGGTCTTCCTTGCTTTCATACCAGGCGGCAACGAACGCGTTCCACAATCGATCGATCGTCGCGCGGTCTTGTGATGTCGACAGCTCGCCGTGGACAGTCGCCCAGACGTCGTGCCCCTTCGAAACGAAGTGCGCCATCGCCCGCGATCCCGTTTCGATTTGCTGATACAACGCGCTGTCCGTCGAGGTAAAAAACCAGATCGGACCGCTATTGTCGGTTTCGGTCTGCGCTGTCATCGGCCGCGCATGACCGTCGTCGCCTTCAGCCAGGCCAAGGAACATCGTCCGATCGGCCTTCAGTGCTTTCCAGAACTTCGACTTGATTTCGGCTTCGTCGGCCATTGTTGAGTCTCCGATTGTGATCGGAACACTAACAAAAGTCGACGAAGTCCGGTTCCCTCAAAGCACTTCGAATGGCACGACAAAATTGCGCCGGTGGTTGAGGCATGGATCGCTAAATTCAAATGATCGGTGTCCTGCGCCCCCTGCGCGCAGGACACCGACCGGGCATTATGCCAATGCGGAAACGCGGGTCGCAGTCCGCCGCCGCATTGCACTGCCGACCAAGCCAAAACCGAGCAGCATCATGCCCCATGTCGCGGGTTCGGGGACGGCCGTTGCAAAGCCCGAAACGACCAGCGTCGCTTTTCCGGCGTTACCGAAGCCACCGCTTGGATCGATTGTGCCGTAAGTGCCGACAGCGCCGAGCGCTCCTGTCTGGAAAAAGTAAAACCCCGTGCCCGATCCGCCGCCGACTTCGTCAAGATTGAGTCCCAGATAGTCGCCAAGGACGCCCGGACCGAAGCCATTGGGAAAGGGTTCGGCGCGCTGCGTGGCCGAGCACGTAAAGCTCGCGTTGTTTGTTAGGCAGCTTGCCGGCGTGATGTCCGTCGCCGATGTAATGAAGTCGGCAAGCGTCACCGTCCACGTTGCGATGTCGGTCTGGATGGGATCGCCGCTGGAATTGCGTGCGCTCGTGTAGTCACCGGTGAACGTATATGTCACTGCCGCTTGAGCGGGCACCACGGCCGTTAGGAAGGAGGCCGCGCTCAAGACGACGGCGATTTTCGATGATATTTTCATGGGGTCCCCGCTCGTTAAAGTACCAAAACCATCATTTTCGGTCGCCGCAAATTTAGCCAAAGGGTGCGCGCGCTGCGCCTCTCGAATTCGAGGGGGTTGGTCATGTGTCTCATTGCGGCACGATGCGATGGCGGGATCGTTGAAAACATCCTCGATTTACGACAATAGAACGCGAGGCGAAAAACCATGCTCGATCTGATTCGATCATTGACCGAAGATGTGCTGGCCGCAGCGACGCCGCTTGATGCCACGGCAAGTTTCCACCGCGCGGTGACTCGTCAAGGCGCGACGTATCTCCAAACGCGCGCTTATCAGCGTCCCCGCGGATTTCTCACGTCGAAGAACCACTGGGAAGCCGGGGGCGTCGTCGCGCGGCACGCGCGGCCCGGGTGGATCGGCAGCGAAGCGCACAACTTTATCTGCTTTACGCACAATCCGTTGCTGGCGCCGATTCGCCGGGGGTTGACGCGCTACCGGTTCAGCGATTTTGCCCCGCGCACGCGCCGCGAACATGGCGATTATTGGGCGGCGATGGGCGAAGGGGGGATCAGCGACGCGCTTTGTGCGACGGCCTATGGTCATGACCGACGCATCGCTTCGATCCATATCGGCTTTGATCGCGCCGAATTCGGGCCGGGCGAAGCACAAGCCATACAAATGGCGGGCATGATGTTGATCGAGTCGTTCGTCGCGACCACGCCCATAGCAGACGACCAAAATGGGTTGCCAAAGCTATCCCCGCGCGAACGCGACGCTTTGCACTATGTCGCGGAAGGCAAGACCGACTGGGAAATCGCCATCATTCTTGGCGTGTCAGAGACCACGGCGCGCTTCCATGTCGACAACGCCCGCCGCAAAATGGGTGCCGTGAACCGCGCGCACGCTGTCGCGCGGTTCCTCGTTTCCGATCGTTAAAGGACTTCGAACAGACCCGCTGCGCCCATGCCGCCGCCGACACACATCGTGACGACGACATATTTGACGCCGCGCCGCTTGCCTTCGATCAGGGCATGGCCGGTCATGCGCGCACCGCTCATGCCATAAGGGTGACCGACCGAAATCGCGCCGCCGTTGACGTTCAGGCTTTCCATCGGAATACCGAGCGTATCGGCGCAATAGAGCACCTGCACGGCGAACGCTTCGTTGAGTTCCCACAGACCGATGTCGTCCATCTTCAGGTTGAAGCGTTCGAGCAGTTTGGGGATCGCAAAGACCGGACCGATGCCCATTTCATCAGGCTCGGTGCCCGCGACAGCCATGCCGACATAGCGGCCGAGCGGGGTCAGACCCTTTTTCGCCGCGACCGATGCTTCCATAACGACCGATGCCGACGCGCCGTCGGATAGCTGCGACGCATTGCCCGCCGTGATGACCTTGTCGGGGCCGAGCACGGGGCCGAGCGACTTCAGGCCGTCGAGCGTGGTGTCGGCGCGATTGCCTTCATCCTTGGCCAGCGTCACTTCCTTGTGCGTGACTTCCTTGGTTTCCTTGTTGGTGACCGCCATCGTCGCCGTGACGGGCACGATCTCGTCGTCGAACTTGCCTGCGGCTTGTGCCGCAGCCGTGCGCTGTTGCGACTGGAGGGCATATTCGTCCTGACGGTCGCGGCTGATGCCATAACGCGACGCCACCATTTCGGCGGTGTGGAGCATCGGCATGTAAATGTCGGGGACCATTGCCACCAGTTCAGGGTCCGCCCCGACGCGCATCTGCGGCGTCTGCACCATACTGATCGATTCGACTCCGCCGCCGATGCAGATGTCCATGTTATCGACTATCACTTGCTTGGCCGCGGTTGCAATTGCCATCAGGCCCGACGCGCACTGGCGATCGAGCGACATGCCGCTGACGCTGACCGGCAGCCCGGCGCGGAGCAGTGCATTGCGCGCGATATTGCCGCCCTGCACA
>JBGSMP010000172.1:0-5333 GCA_041740105.1 Sphingomonadaceae bacterium | reverse complement strand
GCGGCGGACAGCTGGGCCGGATGCTCGCGCTTGCCGCAGCACCGCTCGGCTACCGCGTCCACATCCGCGATCCTGACCCCGATTGCTGCGCGCGGGCCGTCTGTGCGGCCTATACGCAGGCCGATTATGGCGACCGGGCAGCGCTTGCGGCCTTTGCCGGTGCTATCGACGTGGCGACATACGAATTCGAGAACATCGACGCCGGACCACTGGAAGAAATCGCCGGGCGCGTCGGTCTCTTTCCGCCGCTGGATGCGCTTCGCATTGCGCAGGACCGGATTGCCGAAAAAGAATTTGCAGCCGCGCATGGCGGGCAAACGGCGCCGTGGGCCCGCGTTGATACCCGCGCCGATCTTGATGCCGCCATCGCGGGAATTGGCACGCCAGCGATCCTGAAAACAACGCGGTTCGGTTATGACGGCAAGGGGCAAGCGCGGTTGGCGACGCCTGCCGATGCCGATGCAGCGTGGGAAACAATCGGCGGCAATCCGGCCATCCTCGAAGCCATGGTGGCGTTCGATCATGAATTCTCGATTCTGGTTGCACACGGGCAGGACGGCGCGAGCGTCACATGGGATGCGCCCGAAAATGTCCATGTCGATGGCATCCTCTGCACGTCGACCGTGCCGCCGCATGCTGACATCATTGCACAGGTCGCCGAAGCAAAGACACTTGCCGTGCGGATTGCGGATGCACTCGATTATGTCGGGGTGCTGGCAATCGAATTTTTTGCCAGCGCGAACGGCCCGGTGTTTAACGAGATGGCACCACGGGTACACAACAGCGGGCATTGGACGATCGAAGGCGCGATCACGTCACAATTCGAAAATCATATTCGTGCGATTTGTGGTTTGCCACTCGGCGTCACCGACTTGATCGCGCCGCACGTCGCGATGCGCAATCTGATCGGCTCGGACGTTGATAACTGGCAAACGCTCGCGGCCGAACCCGGCGCGCACCTTCACCTCTATGGCAAAGGCACACCCAGTCCGGGCCGCAAGATGGGGCATGTAACGAGGCTCGGTTAGGCCCGCGTTCCCGAAAGCGGGCTGGTCCCGAACATTCCGGCCTTGACGCCGCCGGTGATCGTGTCGCCGTCAACGGTTGCATCGCATTCGAGCACCATCGGCATCGGCACTTTCATGTCCATCGTCCAGGTCAGCTTGTTGCCGTCGACCTTGCCATTGTCGCAGGTGAGCGAACCCATCGCGCCCGCATTGGTGCCCGACCAAGTGCCGTCGCCATTATCGACGACGGTCATGACCGACTGCTGTTCGCCTAGTGGCGATTTGACCAAACAATTCCATGCGCCTGCGACGTTCGACATCATTCTCTCCTGTGAATCAGTCACCCTTGGGGGCTGGCATCATTTCGACGGGCAGCCCGGTTTTTGCAAGCTGTGGTTTTACTGACGCTGCATCACCGACGACAATCCATGTCAGCTTTGCCGGATCGAGTGTTGCGCGGGCCGCCGCATCGAGGTCAGCCGGCGTCATGGCCTTGTACCGCGCAGGCAGTTTTTCCCAATAATCGTCGGGCCGGTTGAGCCAGACGATCCGCTGCATCGAGCCGAGCACGGCGTCCGATGTTTCGAACTGCCCCGGCAACTCGCGGACCGACCCGTTGGTCGTGCGTTCGAGTTCGGCTGCCGTGGTTCCCTTTGCGCCCAGAAAATCACGCATCTGTGCCATGATCGCGACGACCGAATCGCCCGTCCGGTCGGCCTGAACCGGCGCATTCAGGATGAACGACGTTCGGTTCTCATAGCTGTTGACGGCCGAATACATGCCGTAGGACCAGCCCTTGGTCTCGCGCAGGTCGCTGTTCATCCGTGACAGGAAACTGCCGCCCATCACGTCATTGGCCTGACGCAGCGTGACCAGATCGTCCTTGCCGGTCTTGTCGATAACCGTGCCAGCCAGAATGACCGACTGACCCGAACCTGACCGGTCAATAAGGTAGATTTTGTTGGCAGGCGCGGGAATGGCGGCGGTGAACGCCTTGGCGGGCTTGGACGTCGCCGGCGCTTTCCAATCACCCAGAGCCGCTTCGAGTTGCGGTTTCAGCACCGCCAGCGTCGTATCGCCGATAACGAAAATCTGGGCGTTATCAGGACGCAACCAGTTCTGATGAAATTGCACCAGCGCATCGCGGCTTATCGTGCGGACCGATGCGGCTTCGCCGGCCCCCGTTCCGGGATTACCGTACGGATGCGCCGCGCTATAGATCAGCGTGGGAAGGACATAGCTTGCAATGCCATCGGGTGAACTCAGGCCCGCCTTGATCCGTGCCAGTTGCTGCCCACGCACGCGCTCGACTTCGGTGGGGTCAAAAGCGGGATTGCGGATGATGTCCGCGACCAGCCCCAGCGACGCGCCGAGATTGGGCGTCAGCGAATAGAGCCCGATGCTCGTCCGGTCGATACTCGCACTGGTCGATATGCTCGCGCCCAGCCGCTCGCTTTCCTCGGCAATCTGGATCGAGTTGCGCGTCTTGGTGCCTTCGTCGAGGACCGCAAGCATCAGCGCCTGTGTGCCCAGTGCCGCTTTGGGGTCGCTCGAAAAGCCCGCATCGAAACTGACCGACATGCGGACGACGGGAATCGACGCACGCCGGGCAAAGAACACCGGAATCCCGTTCGACAATGTCGTTCGTTCGATTGCCGGAAAATCGAGTTCGCTCAAGCTTCCGACGGGCGGTGCGGGACGGGGCGGCGACTTGACGGCAGGTGCTGCGGCAACGGGTGTAGGCGGGGCAACGGTCGACGGCGTGTCGCCGGTGATGGCGAGCATTTCGGGCGACATGTCGCGCTCGCCGGGCTCGACGGTCAGATTGAAAACCGGGCGGCTCATCCATTTGCGCGCGGCCTCAGCGACCCGTTCGGGTGTCAGCGCGGCCAGTTCGTTCAGCTCTTTCTTGTATTTGGCCGGGTCATTTGAATAAACCAGCCCCTCGGCCAGCGCGACGGCCTTGCCGCCGAACCCACCGACCGATTCATAGCCACCGATGGTTGCCGCTGCGGCTTTGGTGACGACGCGGCGGACCTCGTCGGCTGTCGGCCCGTTTTTCAGAAAATCCGCGATCAGCGCGTCGAGGCGTGCCCCGACGGCGGTCGCATCCTGCCCCGGCTTTACGTTGGCAACGATCGACAGCATGCCCAGTTTTTCATAAGCACCGACACTCGCGCCAACGCTGACCACGGTCTTGTCCCCGCGCACGAGCGCATTGTTCAATCGGCTCGATGAAAGCCCGCCGAGCACGGCAGCTGCTGCGTAAAGCGCGCTCGTATCCGCGCCATTGACACCTTCGACCGTCCAATATCGTGCGATCCGCGTGTAAGGCACTTTGTCCTTCACGACTTTGGTGATCGGTGCCGCCAATGTCGGGATGGGTGCGTCGACACGCTGAACGGCGGTGCCGCGCGGGATTTTGCCGAACTGCTTGGTCACCAGCCGCTTTGCGGTTTTCAAATCGACATCGCCAGCCAGCACCAGCACGGCATTGTCCGGCCCATATTTGGCGCGGAACCAGTTTTTGACGTCCTCGAGGCTTGCCCCGTTCAAGTCGGCCATCGAACCGATCGGGCTGTGGCGATAGGGGTGTCCTTCGGGAAACAGCGTGGTGTTGACGATATAATCGACCGTCCCGAACGGCTCATTATCGCTCTGCCGCTTTTCATTCTGGACGACGCCGCGCTGGTTATCGAGCTTTTCCTGCGTCACGGCGCCGAGCAAATGCCCCATGCGGTCGCTTTCGAGCCAGAGCACACGCTCGAGCGCGCCCGTTGGCACGGTCTGGAAATAATTGGTCCGGTCGAACCAGGTCGTACCGTTATAATCGGTCGCGCCGATCTGTTGCAGTGGCTCGAAGAAATCGCCGGGTGAATTTTCCGAGCCATTGAACATCAGATGCTCGAACAGATGGGCAAATCCAGTCTTGCCTTTGGGTTCATCCTTCGACCCGACATGATAATAGATGTTCACCGCAACGACCGGTGCCTTGCGATCGGTATGGACCAGCACGCGCAGGCCATTGGGCAGCGTGAACGCCTGATAGGGAATGTTCACTTTCGCCACGAGTTCGGCAACCGGCGCGGGCTCGGCTGCAAAGGCAGGCTGCGCAAATAGCAACGGCAGGGCGAGATAGGCAGCACGTGACATGGGCGTTCCTTGTCTAGATTTCATCGATCATCCCCGCGAGCGCGATAAGGCAGTCGCGTGCCAGATGCCGCGATCGTTCGGCCGACCAGCCGCGCAGCGCGTCGGGCGCATTGGCATTGTCCTTGAACGGCATTTCGAGTGTCATCGACACCGCACCGAAGCGCTCGGCCAGCTGGTTCGTCGACATCGACAGATTGGCTTTGCCGTCGGCGGCTTTGGGATAGCCGAACTGCGTCTGGAAATCGCGCGTCTGTGCCGCAAGGCGTTTGAGATATTTGTCATACAGATCGCCCTGCCGCTGCGTCCACGCCGGAATCCCGTGGAAACCCGCCATGAAGGCATAGGGGATGGCTTCGTCACCGTGCACATCCATCGAAAAATCAACGCCGGTTTCATCCATCGCATTGCGAACATGAAGGACCTCGGCACTGCGTTCGGGCGTCGGTGTTGCCCATTCGCGGTTCAGGTTCACGCCTACTGAATTGGTGCGCAAATGGCCGCGTGCGCTACCGTCGGGATTCATGTTGGGCACGACGTAGAACGTTGCCGCCTCGCGCAATTGTGCTGCGACCGTCTCGTTCGATACCAGCAGGTCGAGCGCGCGCCCGTCGAGCGTCTTGCCCAGCTCGCGGTGCCCGACATGGGGGACGGCCGCAATCCGCTCGATCAGTGCCGCATGGCGGTCCATTGTGTAGGGCGCGAAATAGGCGAACCAGACGCTGTCGGCATCCGGCGTGTGCCGGATGGTCAGCACGCCGTCGCTATAGCTCGTGTCCGCGCGCAGCCAGTCATTGTCGTCGTTGCTCACGCAGGCCCGGTAATCGGGCCAGCCGAGCGGATAGGCCGACCCGCCGCAATTGGTGATGCTGAGTTCGAGCATCTGCCCCGCGGCGCCATCGACGCGGAAATAGAACCATTGATAAAAATCCGAGTCCTTGTCGCGGCGGATGGCGAGCTTTGCGCTGCCCCCCTTAATGCTTGTTACGTCGATATTGCCGCCGTCGAAATCACTGTGAATGCTGATGCTCATGGGACGCTGATAGTGCGCCCGCTTTCGCCGGGGAAGTCTTTGAATAGCGCCTTTGCCAATTTGTCGGCAGCAAGCCCGGGTTGCGACGCAGGCGCATTCGACGGCGCTTCGGTTTCGGCGCGGCCTTCCCAGATGACGCCCGC
>JBGSMP010000156.1:0-2078 GCA_041740105.1 Sphingomonadaceae bacterium | reverse complement strand
CGCGACCGTGGCGTCGTTGCCGAGCCGCCGAAACCCACGTCGCCCAGCCGCTCATCGAGCGCGTCGAGGCGCGCCTCAAGTTCGTCGCGTTCGCTGTCGCTGATCGAACGGTCCCGAAGATAGCTGGTTTCCAGCTGGACCAGCGCTGCATAATCTTTCTTCAAACGCGTTCCCTGCCCACGGCTGATGCGGCGCGCGAAAACGGCTGCATCGACACGGCGGATAAATTCCGCGCGGCCATCGGCAACAACTGTCGTGGTCGTGCCGTTATCGGCATAAGTGCCCGCCGTCAGCGTATCGGTCAGCGCGCGATAACGGTCGGCCAACTCTTGCCGTTCCTGGACGGTAAAGCGGCGATCCGCGCCATAGTCGTTTTCCAACTGAACTAAATCCGCATAATCCGAACGCAGCCGCACCGCCGTATTCTGGTCGAGGCGCCCTGAACGGACTTCGGCATCGATGCGCGTCTGGAACTGGGCTTGCTGACGTGTGAGCGGCATCTGTCCTGCGGCCCACTGCGCATCGATCGACGTCGTCCCCCCGAACCGATCACCGAACAGCGCCCCGAAAATGTCGCTGATGCGATTGCCCGACGATGTTTGCTGGCCAGTCGACGACTGGGCAAAGGCGGGCGCGGCCACGAATGTCAGTGCCGTCGCTGCTGCAAGCGAGAAATGCCGCTTCATGTTACTCTCCTGAATTTACGCTAGGCGGAGGAAACAAGCGTCGAGCAATAATGTTTCTTATGCGTAACAGAAGGGTGGTCAACGAGCGCGAGTTAGAGCGCGTCGATCCGCGCCAAAACCATTCCCTCGCTGACTTGCGCGCCCGTCGCGGCATTAAGTTCGGCGACGATGCCATCAAACGGCGCAGTGAGACTATGCTCCATCTTCATCGCCTCGAGCGTGACGAGCTTCTGGCCCTTGGTGACAGTGTCGCCCGCCGCTACCGCGACCGCGATGATCCGGCCCGGCATGGGGGAAAGGATGGTGCCAGAGGAGGCGACGTGTCCGACAGTCAGACCCGGCCGGTACTGAGTAATGTAACCCATCCATCCCTCGTAGTCGTAGCCGAATACTCCGCCTTCGACGCACTTCATCATCGGCAAGTCCCAGCCCGACTTTTCGGACACAATGACGTCGATCGGTTCGCCCTCATAAAACAATTTGAGGGTTGCCGGACGCCGCTCGCTGTTCAGCCGGAAGCCAGTCAAAGTCGCACCAACGGGTTCATCTACTAAGTCCGTTATGTCTTTGACTGACCGGCCTGCGATTTGTGCCGCAAAGATTTTGGCTGCGGCTGCTAGCGCATCTTCAGGCGCACGCGTGTCAGGCAAAACATCGATCAGATGGCGTTCAATGAAACCAGTGTCGATATCGCTGGCAATGAAGGCCGAATGGGCCACCAGATTTTTAAGAAATGTGGCGTTCCATTTGACCGGCCAGCAATGCCCTCCGCCGAGCTTTTTTGCCAGAGCAGATGCGGCCTCGTTGCGCGTCGGACGGTGAACAATGAGCTTTGCGATCATCGGATCGTAAAATGGCGAGACGCTATCCCCTTCTTCAACGCCTGAGTCGACCCGGCCCTCTCCGTCTCGCCGGTTAGACTTTGGAATCCAAAAGTGGGACAATGGCCCAACACTCGGCAAAAACCCCTTCGCCGGGTCCTCAGCATACAGCCGCGCTTCCATCGCCCATCCGTTGATGCTCAGTTCGTCCTGCCGCTTGGGCAGCGGCTCCCCGCTCGCCACGCGGAGCTGCCATTCGACGAGATCGACGCCGGTTATTTCCTCGGTGACGGGGTGTTCGACCTGCAGCCGCGTATTCATTTCCATGAACCAGATGCGGTCGGCGCGCAGGCCTTCCGACGCATCGGCGATGAATTCGATCGTGCCCGCGCCGACATAATCGACGGCCTTCGCCGCGCGGACGGCGGTGTCGCACAATTGCGCGCGTGTCGCTTCGTCCATGCCCGGCGCGGGGGCTTCCTCGATCACTTTCTGGTGGCGGCGCTGGAGCGAGCAGTCGCGTTCGAACAGATGGACGATGTTGCCGTGGGTGTCGCCGAAGACCTGCACC
>JBGSMP010000130.1:0-3558 GCA_041740105.1 Sphingomonadaceae bacterium | reverse complement strand
CGGAATTTCATCAAGGCCCAGCGGACGTGCCTCAACATAGGGTTGTTTGCCGTCATAGGTATGCGCTTTGCCCGGTGCCGTCGTTGCCGATGCCGATACCGGCTGCACGCCGTTCAGGCTGGGGTGGACGATGCGCCCCATGTGCCAGAGCTGCGCCACGATCCGGCCGCCCGCTCCGTGAACCGCGGCCGTCACGGGCTTCCAGGCTTCGACCTGCTCGTCGCTCCACAGCCCCGGTGCATAGGGCCAGCCCGATCCCTCGAGCGTGATCCCCGTTGCTTCGCTGATGATGAGGCCGGCGGACGCCCGCTGCGCATAATAGGTTGCCATACGCGGCGTGGGCACATGGTCGCGCGTTGCGCGGCCTCGCGTCAGCGGTGCCATCAGGATGCGGTTGGGCGCATGGACGTTTCCCAGCTCGATGGAGTCGAACAATGACGGCATGAAGGGTTCCTCTTTGAAACGGGAATGATCTCGCGCATATGGCGGCGCATGAGGACAATCGCCAGCGAAGAAAAACTTGGGCCCGCGCGATACGGGGTTGCGGCGCTTCTTCTGGGCGGGGCTCTACTGGCGCTGGGGGCCATGTTCGTCCGGATGGCGGACACCGGGCCGATTGCCAGTGCATTCTGGCGGATGGCGTTGGCGCTGCCGCTGCTGATCGTCATGGCGCATTTTGCCCCGAAATCGAGTGGGCGCATGACGCCTGCGCTCATCATGATCATAGCCGGATCGGGTGTCCTGTTCGCAGCGGACCTTGCCGCGTGGCACCTCGGGATCATGAATACCAAAGTGGCAAACGCAACGTTGTTCGGCAATTCCGCGAGTTTCATCTATCCGATCTACGGCTTTGTCGTCGCCCGCGCCTGGCCTGCCCGACGGCAAGTGGTCGCGCTGCTGATGGCGGCCGCAGGGGCGGGCTTGTTGATGGGGCGCAGTGCCGAATTGTCGCCGGAACATCTGACCGGTGATTTATTGAGCTTGCTTGCGGGCGCATTTTACGCAGCCTATTTTGTGGCGATTGCCCGCGCCCGTGAAACGCTGGCGCCGCTGCCGCTGCTCGCGGCATCGACATTGGCAAGCGCGGTGCCGCTTTTGTTGCTGTCGATTGCACTCGGCGAACAGATTATGCCGACGAACTGGGGCCCGCTGATTGCCATGGCACTGTGCAGTCAGGTGATCGGTCAGAGCTTGTTGACCTATGCCCTCGGCCGTGTCAGCCCGCTGGTCATCGGTTTGTCGCTCCTGATACAACCGATCGTCGCCGCATTGACCGGGTGGCTGATGTTCAACGAAACGCTCGGGCCGCTTGATCTTGCCGGTGCGGCGCTTGTTGCGCTGGCGCTCGTTCTCGTGCGCGAGCCCGCAAAGACTTAAGCGCCGCCGAGAATGCCCTGCGTGACCATTGTGTAGAGCATCGGCACTGACAACAGCGTGTTCGTGCGGCTGAAGATCATGGCCGTCGATGCAGCTTTCGCCTTCGTGTCGGCATCAGCTTCGACCAGCCCCAGCGCCTTTTTCTGGTTTGGCCAGATCACGAACCAGACGTTGAACGCCATGATCAGCCCCAGCCACATGCCAAGCCCGATCAGGCGGTAGCCCTCCTGAAACGTGAGTGCTTCAATCAGATATTGCTGCGGCGGATGCGCGGCAATGGCAAGGCCCATGACGACGGTCGCGAGTGCTGCCCAACGGAACCAGAACAGCGCGGCCGGCGCGATGTATTTCGACACGCCCGGCTTCAGTTCGGCAGGCACGGTCGGCATCGTCGGAATCTGCACGAAGTTGAAATAATAAAGCAGCCCGATCCACATGATGCCGAACAGGGTATGGAGAAAGCGGAACAGCGCGTTGATGTAAGTCGGCGTTTCGGTGCCGCCATGAAACAGGAAGATCAGCACGACCAGCAGCGTGAACGACAGCAGCAACACTGCCCCGAGATTTCCGAAAAACTTTGCCATACCGACGCCCCTGACAGATTGATGTTTGGTCGTTAGCAGCCCATTTAACGGCTGTCACCCGATGGAGCGCCGCGCATGGCCGATAAGATGTCCGATCCCACGCTCGATGAAATGCGCCTCATGCTTGCGGCAGAATTGCCGCATCACGCCGCCTTTGATGGCTGGACGGCCGAAGCGCTGGCGCTTGCCGCAAGCGCGACCGACATCGATCCCGCGGTTGCCGCGCTCGCATTTCCGGGTGGCGCGATGGACATGATCGATGCGTGGTTTGCGCATGTCGATGCGGCGATGCTTGCCGATCTTCCTGCCGAAACGCTTGGCGCTATGAAAATCCGGGTGCGGATCACCGCACTGGTCGAAGCGCGTCTGGACCTGCTGAGCGAGCACAGCGAAGCGCTGCGTCGTGCGCTTGCGGTTCTCGCCCTCCCGCAAAACCTTACCCGCTCGGCAAAGCTCGGCTGGCGCGCAGCCGATGCGATGTGGCACGCCGCCGGCGATACCGCGACCGATCTCAACCATTATTCGAAGCGCGCCATTCTCGGCGGCGTTTACATGGCAACGATTCTGGCAATGATGGACGACGACAGCGAAGGCCACGCCGACACACGTGCTTTCCTCGGTCGCCGGATCGACGGCATCATGCGCTTCGAGAAGTTTAAGGGACGCTTTTCGCACAGCGCCCCCGAACGTTTGAGCCTGGCGCGTTTTCTGGGTCGGCTCCGCTACCCGGCGGTTTAGTCCGCGCGCGCGCGCTCGGCGCTGCGGCACATGATCGTCAGCACCGATAACAGCGCCACCGGCAGCCACAGGGCACTCAGCCCAAATCGCGGAAAAGCAAAGGCGCCGCATACCGCGCCCGCCACGAGCCCGATCCACAGCATCGCAAACGGGATCCATGCCCATCGGTCGCCGCCCGACAGTGCAGTCGCCAGCCGTTGCCCCAGCTTGACGAGCGTGCCGGTCATATAGGTCAGCCCGATCTGCACCTCGCCGTCACTCTCGAAAATCGCATTTTCGGTGCCCATTGCAAATGCCATGACCCCAAGCGCTGGGAGCACGTGCCCGCCGGCCGCAAGTATCGCAGCGATGCCAAGCGCGATCGCGACCAGAAAAATTACCCGCGACTGGTGATGGCGACCGGCGCGCCGTCCTGCCAGCGAACCGAGCACCACGCCGAACACGAACAATGCGATCAGCGCGAGCGCAGCCGCGGCATCGCGTGCTCGATCGACGCTCCCGACCGCAAGCCGGGTCGAATTGCCGCTCATGAAGGAGACGAAAAAGCCCTGGCTCGCGATAAACCCGATGGCGTCGACATAACCGGCAACGGCGGCGAGGCACGCGGCCCGCGTCCGGGTCGGCAGGTCATAGCGGGTCATCCGCCGCCCCTAGCCGATGTAACGGCAAATTTCGATGCGCGCCCGCTGGCAATCGCCAGACGATACTGATAATCGCTCGCAAGTGACGCTTGCCGACCTCCCCTTCGACACTGAAGCCACGATCAGCGCGATCGACTGGACGGCGCTGTCCGAGCGCGACGGCAGGCGTTTGCGCGAGCTTGGCTTCGACGAAGGTGTTGCTGTCGAGCCACTGCACG
>JBGSMP010000115.1:0-9663 GCA_041740105.1 Sphingomonadaceae bacterium | reverse complement strand
TTATGTGACGGGCGTCATCGGCAGGGCAGGGTTGGGGCTCGCAGGCGATCCGGACCATTTGCACGCCTACTGCCGCCCGATCCCGCGTCTTGCGGAAGGCAAGGCGCTTGGCCCCGTCGTCCATGCAATGATGGATGTGTCCGATGGCCTGTTGATCGACGCGCAGCGCGTGGCAATTGCAAGCGGCCTTGCGCTTGTAATTGACCTCGACGCCGTCCCGTATGTCGGCGATCTGATGGCTGCGGCTACCGCGGGCGATGACTATGAGCTCCTGTTTGCAGCTGATGCCGATACGGCGCTACCCGTCCCCGCAACGCGCATCGGCACCTTCAGTGTTGGCGCTGGCCTGACACTTTTCAACAGCATGGGCCCCGTCACCTTGCCCGACAGGCTAGGCTATACGCACGGATGAGGTTGCCATACGCATTCGCTGCCCGTTATAGGCCCGCGTAACAAATGCGACGCACGAGCGTGGCTTGCCGACGATAAAGGGGATTTCCGGCTCATGAATTTGGTTCTTTTTGCCATTGGCTGCGGCGTTTTGGCCGTGCTCTACGGAATTTTCACGAGCGGGCAGGTGCTCCGAGCCTCGGCAGGCAATGCCAAAATGCAGGAAATTGCGGCCGCCATCCAGGAAGGCGCACAAGCCTATCTCTCGCGGCAATATCGCGCGATTGCCGTCGTCGGTGTCATCGTTGCCGTGCTTGTCGGTTATTTCCTCGGGCTGACATCGGCCGTCGGGTTTCTGCTCGGTGCGATCCTCTCGGGCGCAACCGGCTTTATCGGCATGAACATTTCGGTGCGTGCCAACGTGCGCACAGCGCAGGCTGCGTCCGAAGGGCTTCAGCAGGGCCTGACCATGGCGTTCCGCGCGGGCGCAATCACGGGCATGCTGGTGGCGGGTCTCGCGCTGATTTCGATTGCCGGTTTTTTCTACTATCTGATCGGTCCGGCAGGGTATTTGCCGAACGATCGCATCGTGATCGACGCGCTGGTCGCGCTTGCGTTCGGCGCCTCGTTGATTTCAATTTTCGCGCGTCTCGGCGGCGGTATTTTTACCAAGGCTGCAGACGTTGGCGCTGACCTCGTCGGCAAGGTCGAGGCCGGAAGTCCCGAGGACGATCCGCGCAACCCCGCCGTTATTGCTGACAATGTGGGCGACAATGTCGGCGATTGCGCCGGTATGGCCGCCGACTTGTTCGAAACCTATGTCGTGACGATCGGCGCGACGATGGTGTTGATCGCGCTGCTCGTCAAAGGCGCGGGCGATGCTCTGTTGCCGCTGATGAGCCTGCCGCTGCTGGTCGGCGGCGTCTGCATCATCACGTCGATCCTCGGTACTTATTTCGTCCGTCTCGGCGGCGGCACGAACATCATGGGCGCGATGTATAAAGGCTTCATCGTGACGGCCGTATCGTCGGCGGTCGTGATCTGGTTCGCCACGTCCTACGCGCTCGGTGACATGAATGCGGTTATCGGCGCCAATCTCGACGGCACCGGCGGCTTTACCGGACGGATGCTGTATTATTGCATGTTCCTCGGGCTGGTGATCACCGGCCTGCTGATCTGGATCACCGAATATTACACCGGCACCAATTACCGCCCGGTGCGCTCGATCGCGAAAGCATCCGAAACCGGCCACGGCACCAACGTCATTCAGGGTCTGGCGATCAGCCTTGAATCGACCGCGCTGCCTACGCTCGTCATCTGTGGCGGCATCATCATTGCCTATCAGCTTGCCGGGCTGATCGGGATTGCGTTTGCGGGGACGTCGATGCTTGCGCTTGCCGGGATGGTCGTTGCGCTCGACGCTTACGGTCCGGTGACCGACAACGCGGGTGGCATCGCCGAAATGGCCGGCCTCGACGACAGTGTCCGCACCAAGACCGATGCGCTCGACGCTGTTGGCAACACCACGAAAGCCGTGACCAAGGGCTATGCGATCGGGTCGGCAGGACTTGCCGCGCTGGTGCTGTTTGCGGCGTACACGACCGATCTCGAGGAGTATTTCCCCAACCTCGACGTCGATTTCAGCCTGAAGAATCCATATGTCATCGTCGGTCTGCTGCTCGGCGCGCTGCTCCCCTATCTCTTCGGTGCGATGGGCATGACGGCGGTTGGCCGTGCGGCAGGTGAAGTGGTGAAGGACGTCCGCGACCAGTTCGCAAAGAACCCCGGCATTATGACCTATGAATCAAAGCCCGATTATGCGCGCACCGTCGATCTGGTGACCAAGGCAGCGATCAAGGAAATGATCATCCCGTCGCTGCTGCCGGTGCTTGCGCCGATCGTGGTCTATTTCGTCATTACGGCGGTTGCGGGTCAGGCGTCGGGCTTTGCTGCACTCGGGGCGCTCCTGCTGGGCGTGATTGTCGGCGGCCTGTTCGTTGCGATCTCGATGACGTCGGGCGGCGGCGCATGGGACAATGCCAAGAAATATATCGAAGACGGCAACCACGGCGGCAAGGGCTCGGAAGCGCACAAGGCTGCTGTGACGGGTGATACCGTTGGGGATCCTTACAAGGATACAGCGGGCCCGGCAGTCAATCCGATGATCAAGATCACGAATATCGTGGCGCTGTTACTACTGGCGGCGCTCGCTCATTCTGGCTGATCGACCAAATACAAAAAAGTAAAAAACCTTGCACCAGCATTTGGGGCAGGGTTTTTCTTTGTCGGCTGCTTGCGCACGAAAATGAATCGATAGTATCTGTTCGCGCACGGGGGAACGTGATGCGAAAAACGATCGCGATAGTTGCATTGGCCGTATCGATGTCGTTCTCATCGGTGCAGGCACAACCGACATTGTCCGCGGCATCGACAATGCGCCCAATTGCCGATTTTGCGACGTTGCCTTTTATCGCGGAACCCAAACTGTCCCCTGATGGCAGACGGGTCGCAACCAAATTGGCGGTAAAGGGGCAACAGCTTTTCAGCGTCATCGACCTCATGGATAAGCGTCAGCCGCTGTTGATCGGTCTCAACGATCAGGATCTGCTGGACTGGTATTGGGTCAATGATCAGTGGCTCGTGATCCGTCTCGGTTCCACGGTGAATGTTGCAGGGACGGACTTTTACGCACGGCGCGTCGTGAGCGTGGAAGCGGCAACTGCAAAAATGATTCCGATCGCGCGCAACGCGGCCAGCGAAAGCACGGACATCATCTGGATCGCAAAGGATGGCAGCCCGCGCATTGCCATGACGATTCAGAAATCGATCTACATCAATGACCTCGAATTTTGGCCGGACGTCAGCATGATCAATGTCGCGACGGGACAGGCGCGCGTGATGGTGCCGCCGCGCGCAGGGTTTATGCAATGGATCGCCGATCCGACCGGCGTGGTGCGGATGGGGCTGGGCTATAATGATAAGGAGCGCACGACCCGACTGATCTACCGACCGGACGGATCGAGCGGCTTCCGGCAGGTCGAACGTGCGGATGCACGCAAGAAGGAAAGTTTCAACATGCCCATCCTGCTGGCCGGCGCCAGCAATGCGATTACGATTGCCGACCCGACCGGATTCGACGCTCTGTACGATATCGACGTTGCCACGCTTGATGTGGGCAAGCGCATTTACGGCGTCGATGGATATGACATCGACAATGTTTGGCTTTCTCCCGATGGGACGCGCATAACCGGTGTCTCCTATATGTCCGATCGCACCCGGATGCATTGGATCGACCCGGATCTCGCCGCGGTGCAAGTTCAATTCGATAAGGCGGTTGGTCCAAATCGCGCGGCGTCGATCATTTCGCTCAGTCGTGACCAGAGCAAGCTTTTGGTATGGGTGGGGGACGCCAGCCAGCCGGGAAGCTTTTATTATTATGACGCCAAAACCGGCGGCGCAATGTCGCGCATCGGTTTCGCGAACGCCGCGATCAAGACGTCGCTCGGCCCCGTAACGGCTTATCGCTACAAAGCGAGGGACGGGCTTTCGATCGAAGCGATCCTGACGTTGCCAAAGAATAAGGCAGCAAAGAACCTACCGCTGATCTTGATGCCGCACGGCGGGCCCGCTGCGCGCGATGTTGCGGCTTATGACTGGTGGGCACAGTTTTTCGCGGATCGCGGCTACGCTGTCGTGCAGCCTAATTATCGCGGGTCCACGGGTTATGGCGATGCGTTCCGGGACGCCAGTGACGGCGAGTGGGGCCTGAAAATGCAGGACGACCTGAACGACGCCGTCGCCGATCTTGCTGCCAAGGGCGTGATCGACGCCCGACGCGTTTGCATCGTCGGGGCAAGCTATGGCGGTTACGCGGCCATGCGCGGTGCCCAGCGCGACGCGTCCCGATTTCGCTGCGCAATCAGCTATGCCGGCGTGTCGGACCTGCCCGCGATCATGGCCTACGACAGCCGTTTTCTAAACGGAAATACAGCCCGCGACTATTGGAAGGGGACGGCAGCAAGCATCAAGGATGTCTCACCGGTCAATCACGCGGCCGACTTCGGTACACCCATCCTCATCATGCACGGCAAGAAAGATCGGCGCGTGCCCGTTTCGCAGTCACGGCGGATGGTAAGCCGGTTGAAAGGAGCCGGCAAAACGGTCGAATACATCGAACAGCCCGAAGGCGATCATTACTTCAGCCGTGAAGCAGACCGCATTCAGTTTCTCGAGGCTGTCGAAACCTTCCTGACCAAGCACAATCCGGCTTGATGGTCTGCCCCTACCAGATTTTCACGCGCTGTTCGGGCGCGAGATAGAGCTTGTCGCCCGGCTTCACGTCGAACGCCTTGTACCAAGCATCGACATTGCGGACGGCATTGCCACGCACAAATTCGGGACTGTGCGGACCATTCAGGATTTGTTCGCGCAGTGCGCCTTCGCGCCGTTTGCCGCGCCAGATTTGCCCGAATGCCATGAAGAAGCGCTGGTCGCCGGTCAGCCCGTCGCGTTCGGGGCCTTCGCCGTGCTTGGCGACATGACGCCGCCAGGCGCCATAGGCCATCTCCAGTCCTGAAAGGTCGCCGATATTTTCGCCCATGCCGAGCTTGCCCTTGAGATTGAGGCCCGGCAGCGCTTCGATCTTGTCGAACTGCGCGCCCAGCATGTCCGTGCGTTTCTGGTAAGCGGCAGCGGTTGCCGGGCTCCACCAGTCGCGGAACAGGCCGGTGGCGTCAAAACGGCGGCCCTGATCGTCGAACCCGTGTCCGATCTCGTGCCCGATCACCGCGCCGATGCCCCCATAATTGACTGCGGGGTCAGCATTCGGGTCGAAAAACGGGGGCTGGAGGATTGCGGCCGGAAACACGATCTGGTTGGTCAGCGGGCTGTAATAGGCATTCACAACCTGCGGCGTCATGACCCAAAGGCCGCGGTCAACAGGTTTCGGCAGACGCGACAGCGCCAGATCCCACTGGAATTTGCCGCCGCGCCGTGCGTTGCCGAACAGATCGCCGCGCTGCACGTCGATCGACGAATAATCGATCCACTTGTCGGGGTGGCCGATGCGCGGATCGAATGCGGCGAGCTTCTTCAACGCTTCTGCACGCGTCGGTTCGTCCATCCAGTTGTTGGTTTTGATCCGCTCCTCCAGACTGGCGCGGAGGTTGGTGATTAGCTCGGCCATTTGCGCGCTGCTTGCGGGCGGATAATGCTTGGCCACGTAAAGCTGTCCGATCGCTTCGCCGAGCAAAGCGTTGACCGTGCCCACGCCGCGTTTCCAGCGGTCGCGCTGCTGCGGCTGATCGCGCAGGGTCTTGGCAAAGAAGTTGAAATTCGCTTCGTCGAACGCTTTCGGTAATGTCGCTGCGTTGTCGCTTATGAAGTGGAAAGCGACATAATCCTTCCACGTCGACAGCGGCACGCTGTCGAGCAACTTGCCGGCGTCTGCGATTGCCGTAGTCTGGCGGACGACGATCGTATCGACGGCGGCAAGGCCCATGTCTGACAGCAGCATCGGCCAGTCGAACTGCGGTGCCAGTTCGGCAAGTTTTGCCGGGCTCATCGGATTGAGGCTTTGCGACAAGTCGCGGCTGCGCTCGGGCGTCCAGTGGATTTTGGCGATTTCGGTTTCGAGTGCGACGATCCGGTCGGCGCGTTCCGATGCGGCGTCAAACCCCGCCAGCGTCAGCATTTGTGCGATATAGGCTTTGTATGCGGTGCGGAACGCGGGAAACTTCCCGTCTTCCTTCAAATAGTAATCGCGGTTTGGCAGGCCGATGCCGGTCTGCGCGACGCCGGCGATATAACGGTTGGGATCCTTGGGATCGATCGTGACGCCAATCCCGGCCGGCAGCTGATAATCGCGTGTGCCCCATAGCTTGATCAGGTCGCCGCGCGACTGAACCGCGGCAATGCGATCGAGATAGGGCTTGAGCGGCGCGGTGCCGCGTGCCTCCACCGCAGCTTCATCCATCCAGCTGGCATAAAGATCGCCGATCTGCTGCGCTGGCGTCCCTTTCGCGCCGCCCTTCTGTGCGGCTTCTTCGACGATGGCGCGAACTTGCGCCTCGGCACGATCCGACAAGACGACGAATGACCCTGTCGATGTCCGGTCCGCCGGTATCTGCACTGTCTTGTCCCACGTCCCGTTGGCATGTCGCCAGAAATCGTCGCCGGGCTTCACGCTTGTGTCGCGACCGCTGAGGTCCACGCCCCAGCTTCCCAATTCGGGCTTCGCTTTGGCCGGCTTCACGCTTGGGGTCTTGGCTTGAACCGCGGCAGGAACCGTCAACGCGACCGAAGCCAGAAAGAACGCACGCAACATTGTCATGAAGTCATCCTCATATTTGCCATTGCCCCCGACGGGCGTTGTTGGACGCTATCAGGACGCAGCCGCAGCGACAATTGCCGCCCATGCATTTTCGTCGATGACGTCGATGCCGAATTCGGCGGCCTTTTTGACTTTCGATCCCGCACCCGGCCCCGCCACGATCAGATCGGTTCTGGCGCTGACCGATCCCGACGTTTTTGCGCCAAGCGCTTCGGCTTGCGCTTTGGCTTCATCGCGGCTCATCGTTTCGAGGGATCCGGTAAAAACGACTGTCTTTCCCGTGATTGCAGAGGCTTTCACGTTTGACACGTGGGCGGGGGGCGATGCTTCGCTGAGCAAATCGTCCCATGCCGCGCGGTTATGGTCTTCACGGAAGAAATCGACGAGCGATTGCGCGACGACGGGGCCGATGCCTTCGACGCTCGACAGTTCAGCAACAGCATCGGCACGTTGCGCAACTTCGGCGATGCGCTCGACAGTCAAGAACGCACGGACAAGGTCTTTCGACGTGCCTGCGCCGACGTGGCGGATGCCAAGACCGAAGAGGAATTTGATCGGATCGGGCGCGCGTTTCGCTTCGATTGCAGCGAACAGATTGTCGACCGATTTTTCCTTCCAGCCTTCGCGCGTCAGCAATTCGTCGCGACGCGATTTCAGCCGGAAAATGTCGGCTGGACTATGCAGCCACCCGAGTTCGAAGAACTCGGTGATCGTCTTGTCGCCAAGACCATCGATGTCGAGCGCACTACGGCTCACGAAATGTTTCAGTCGCTCGATCCGTTGCGCGGGGCAGATCAGGCCACCGGTGCAGCGGATATCGACTTCGCCGTCCTCACGCACGGCATCCGATCCGCATTCGGGGCAGGCTCCGGGAAAGACAAACGCGGGGCGCACGATTTTGGGCGTCAGGTTTTCCAAAACCTGCGGGATAACATCGCCTGCGCGCTGGATGCTCACGCGGTCACCGACGCGTACGCCAAGCCGCGCAATCTCGTCGGCATTGTGGAGCGTGGCATTGGTCACGACGACGCCGCCCACTGTGACGGGCTCGAGCCGCGCGACAGGCGTTAGCTTGCCCGTCCGTCCGACCTGAATGTCGATGGCCAGCAATGTGGTCTGCGCGCGCTCGGCCGGAAATTTGTGAGCAATGGCCCAGCGCGGTGCCTTCGCCACGAAGCCAAGCCGCGCCTGCCAATCCAGGCGGTCGACTTTGTAGACCACCCCGTCGATATCGAAGGGAAGGTCTGCGCGAGCGCGTTCGATTTTGCGATAGTGCGCGAGTGCGTCGGCGGTCTCGGCGCGGATCAACAGATCACTGACCGGCAAGCCCCAGCACGCGATCGCCTTCATCACCTCATATTGCGTAGCTCCGGGGACTTCGGACGCTTCACCCCAGCCATGCGCGAGAAATCGCAAGGGACGGCTCGCGGTAACGCTGGCGTCCTTCTGGCGTAATGAACCCGCCGCTGCATTGCGCGGGTTGGCGAAGACGCGCTCGCCTGCAAGGCGTTTGTTGAGCGCGGCGAAGTCTTGCCTTGCCATGTAAATCTCGCCGCGGACTTCGAACACGGCCGGTGGCGTTCCGTCCAGCTTTTGCGGAATGTCGGCGATCGTGCGGACGTTGAGCGTCACGTCTTCACCCACGGCGCCGTCACCGCGTGTCGCCGCCTTAACCAGCACACCGTTTTCATAACGCAGCGAGCAGGACAGCCCGTCGATCTTTGGCTCCGCGGTCAACGCGACCGGCGCATCCGCTGGCAGGTTGAGGAATCGCCGCACCCGGGCAACGAATTCCTCCACCTCGTCGTCGGCAAACGCATTGTCGAGGCTGAGCATCGGCTTGGCATGCGTGACTTTGGCGAGTGCCGAGGTTGGGGCCGCTCCGACCGCAGCTGAGGGCGAATCAGTGCGGACGAGATGCGGAAATTCCGCTTCGAGTGCTGCATTCTCGCGGATCAGCGCGTCATATTCGGCATCCGAAATTTCGGGCGCGTCATTGTCGTGATAGAGCTTGTTGTGCCGTGCGATCTCCTTGGCGAGACGCATAAGCCGGTTGGCGGCGTCGGCTTCAGTCATTGAGCGCCGACCCGCTGGCACATCTCAGGTCGAATCAAATGCGGCTCGCCGTCATGTCTCGTGTAATACCCGACAATGCACACACGGCTGGCTCTTGTTTTGCGCCTCAGCACAATCGACCCCGAGCCTTCAATATCGGTTCGAGTTAAAAAGGAATAATAATAGCCCGCCAACCTATGCATCTCGTGGCGGCGTGTTCCAACGGTGGTTAACTGAGCAGATTGCTCGCTTGGCTGAGCAGCAACAATGATAAGATGAGGCGGCCCCCCGAGTAAACGCCAGTACAAAGCTGCTAAGCCCAGAGCTAGAACCAGACTGACAAAAAAGAACCTCACGCCGCCACCAACCTTGCCGCCTGTGCCCTAGCCTCATCAGTCACCTCAGCCCCCGACAGCATCCGCGCAATTTCCTCCTGCCGCTCGAACGCATCCAGAGTCCGCAAGTTGGTGCGCGTCACCAGCCCGTCGCTGTTCTTGGCAATCAGCAGGTGTTCGCCGCCGCGTGCTGCAACCTGTGGGCTGTGCGTGACGACCAGCACTTGCCGCCCCATCGCCAGCCGCGCCAGCCGATCCCCAATCGCACTCGCCACGGCCCCGCCCACGCCGCGATCGATTTCATCGAAAATCATCGTGCCAGCCCCGCCTTCCTCGGCCAGCGCAACTTTCAATGCGAGGATGAAGCGCGAGAGTTCGCCGCCGCTGGCGATTTTGGTCATGGGGGCAAACGGCGCACCGGGGTTGGTCGAGACTTCGAATTCGACGCGGTCATGTCCCACTTGGCTTTCCGGCCCTGCTGCGAAGACCGTACGGAACCGCGCGGCGTCAAGTTTGAGCGGAACCAGTTCGCCCGCAACAGCGGCATCGAGC
>JBGSMP010000079.1:0-1586 GCA_041740105.1 Sphingomonadaceae bacterium | reverse complement strand
CGCCGGGCGCTGCAGCTACAGGTGGCAAGTCGGCATTTTGCGACGCGCCGCTATTGCCGCCGATCAGCGACTGGACGGTTTCAAGCAACGTCGCGGCATTGGCATGTTCGAGCCGGTAGACGCGGATTTCGGCACCCGATTGTGCGCGCGCATCGAGTTGCTTGGCCATCGCGGCAAAGCGCGCGACTGAGGTCGGGTCACCGCGCAAGGCAATCGCGTTGCTGCTGTCGATGGCCGCGACCGATACCGGCGGTCGCCCGCCCTCACCGCTGCCCTGCCCTGCCAGTCCTTGCAATGCTGTCGCGATTTCGCGCGCGCCTGCGTTATCGAGCGTTACGATCTGCGTTGCAGCGCTGTCACGGTCAATCTGGCGGACGAGTTCGCGAATGCGGCGGATATTGTCGGCATAATCAGCAACGACCAGGCTGTTGGCATTGCGATTGGCGGTGATCGAACCCTCGCGGCTGACTAGCGGCCGCAAGGTTTCAACCGCCGTGGTCGCGTCAATCGAGCGCAGACGGAAAACTTCGGTCACAAACTGGCTGGGCGCTGCGGTTCGGCTGCCGACACGGCTTGGCTGGGTTGCCGCGCCTTCTGCGGGTTGTACGCGGTAGCCGCCGCCGCGCATGGGGATGGCGACGAGGCCATTGGCACGCAACGTTGAGAGAAAGACCTCAAAATATTCGGAACGCGACAGCGGCCGGTCGGTCACCACCGAAACTTTGCCAGTAACGCGGCCATCGACGATGAACGTCTGTCCGGTGACGCGCGCAGCGTCTTGGACGAAGGCACGGATATCTGCGTCGCGGACGTTGAGCGTGTGCTGCGCAGCGATCGGCTCGGCAAAAACCAAAGTAGTGCAGGCCAACAAAAGGGCAAATTTACGGATCACTGTTGTTCCAAGTTCAAAGCAATAGGGACCTTCGATCCGCCGCGTTCGATTTCAACGCTGAGGCGGGCTCCGGGTCGGAGCTGTGCGAGTATGTCTGCGGAGGATGTAACGGGTCGGCCGTTGACGGCGACGACGATGTCACCAGCCTGAAATCCAGCGAGCCGCAGCATCGTGCCATCGTCAAGCGGCTGAAGCACCAGTCCGGTAACGCGGCCACCTTCGTTACGCGGCGCAAATCCGATCGCCTTCTGGATCGTTTCGGCATTGAGCGCCGCTCCGCCGGGTACAGGACCATTTGTCGCTTGCGAAGTAGGCGCTGGTGCCGTTCCAACCATTTCGGCAGGCACTGACTGGTCGAGATAGAGCGACTCTTTTACCCCGCCGCGCGACAGTATGACATGGTCGAAAGCAACCGAGTGGAGCATGACACCGGGCGCGACTTCTTCGCCAACAGCATAGCTGTTTTGAATCCCGTCTTCGCCTGCGATGATCGCCGAACCCCCACCCGAACTTTCGTTCGCTCTAATGCCGAACAGTGTCAGGCTGAGCGAGGTGACATTGGCCGTACCTGCGGCAGGCTGGTCATTGCGGAAAAATGGATCAAAGCCCGAGAACAGCGCCGACCGCGCCGATACCGGAACAACATTTACCGATGGCGCTTTCCAGTTGCCCAGAGGCCCGACGGGCGTCACAA
>JBGSMP010000213.1:0-7580 GCA_041740105.1 Sphingomonadaceae bacterium | reverse complement strand
CTGCCCCGATGCGCGCACGCGATCAAAGCCGGTTGCATCGAACGCAACACGGTCCGCCGACAGCAGATAATCGAAACGCGCGGTCGCAAACGTCCCGTCGAGCATCGCGCGCAGCGTCATGTTCCGTGCCGTCATATTGTCGAGCAGCGTTCTTGGGCGAAGCAGCCGGACGTCGATACGCATGGAATCGAAACTGCTGTTCGACAGGTCGATGATCCCGTTGGCGCTTGTGGCAACCGCATCGGACGCCATCGCTAGCCCGACCGTCAGACGCCGGTTGGCCAGCATCGCATTGCCTTTGACGCGAACGACCGGCGATGTCAGGCGCATCAACCGCCCTTGGGTGATCAGCGACGGCGCAAGCTGCCCTTCGACATCGTAGCGTCCGCCGCGCGCCATCAGGTCGAGTGACACGACCCGCCCACCCGATGCTGTCGCGGCAAAAGTGCCCTTCCAGTTTTGCCACGTCCCGTCGCCATCGAGCTGTGCGGTAACCGGCCGCGTCGTCCCCAGCATCGCGCCGAACAGCCCGCCCGTCGGCGCATCGAGTGTGCCCGCGATATCGAACCGGTTGCGATCCGGCTCGGCATCGAGGTTCAGCGCCAGCAGATCGCCGCCCGTTGTCCGAACATTGGCGACAACGACCGCGCGGCCGTCGCGGATATCGGCCTTGCCGGTCAGTTTGCCGGTCCGCGTTGTGCCCGAAACGGCTTTCCCGATGGTCAACCGCTCGATCGCGAGCTGCCCGATGCGGATATCGAATTCGGGCAGGATCGGCCCTTTTTTCCCCGTCGGCACAAGCTTGGGCAGTCGGATCAGCGTGGCCGTCTGTGCTGTCAGGCTATTGATATCGAGGCGATTTTGCAGAGAGAGACGCGGGTTCCAGTCGAGCGCGATGTCGGGGCTTTCGAAGAACACGCCCTCGCCGTCGAGCACGCGTACGTCGCGCAGTCGCGCCTTGTTCCAGATCGAACCCTCGATCCGCCCGATCTTGAACCGCAGGCCGGATTCGGGCCGAAGCGCTTCGATCCGGTCCACGATGAAGCGGCGCCCGGTGCTGCTGTCGACAATCAGCAGCAACGCTCCTGCGGCCAACGCGAGCGCGAGCAGTATCGCCCCGATCCATTTGAGCGCTCTCAAAACGCCTGCCCCAGCGAGACTTGCACCGCGACAATCGATTCACCGGGGCGGCGGCCAAGCGGTGTGCCGACATCGATGCGGATCGGACCGAAATTCGAATAATAGCGCAGGCCGACACCCGCGCCGATGCGCAAGCCAGAGAGTTTGGGGACCGGACCCGTATAGATATTCCCCGCATCGACGAACGGCACCACCCCGAAATTGCCGCCGAAGATCGGCAGGCGGACGCGCGCTTCGAGCGAAAATTCGGCCAGACTGCGCCCGCCGATCGGCTGGTCAAGCACGTTGCGTGGCCCGATCTCCTGATAGCCATAGCCGCGCACCGATCCCCCGCCGCCCGAATAGAAACGCCGTGACGGCGCAATGTTTTCGCGCGCCGCGCCGACAGTCGATCCGATCCGGACACGGCCCGCGATCACCACCTTGTCGTTGACGGGCAGATAGCTGCTTGCATCGATCTGCGCGCGGACATAGCCGAATGTCTGCCCCGACAACGACACTTCGGGCGACACACGGCCCGAAACACGAAAGCCGCTTTTGGGGTCCAGCAAATCGTCCGACCCGTCATAGCCCAGCGTGGCCGGGAGCGCCCCGATGAAATAGGTCCGCCGCTGGGCAATGCCGACAGTCGGGACAAAATCCCTTTCGTTCGATGCGAGCAACTCGAAGCCCGCGCTGAAAACCCAAGGCTTTTGCCAGATGATGTTGGTCTGCCGCTCGAGGCTGGCGGCGATCTCGAAGGTCGTTGCGTCATAGGCGGCGCGCTTGTCACGGCTGGCAATGACCGAGGCATTGAGCACCTGATCGCGCCGGCGGAAATTGCCCATGCGCAGCAGCGCGCCGAGCGACTGTTCGCGCGTGCCGACGATGCCGCGGAACGTCACCGCACCTTCGGGGCGGATGAAATTGCGGTGCTGCCAGCTGGCCTCGACCCTGAAACCCTCGCCGGTGCCATAGCCTGCTTCGCCCGCCACCGTGCGCACCGGCGCAGGCTCGATCGTCGTTGCGATATCGACTGTACCGGGCGTCGTGCCTTCGACCGGTTCGAGCTTAACGGTCGAAATCAGGCCGGTGGCGATCAGCGCGCGGCGCAGATCGTCGATCATCGCCTGATCATAAAGCTCGCCCGGCCGGAAGCGTGCGATCACCCCGATATGCTTCGGCCCGAACGGTGCGCCGTCGCCGAGAACCTTGATTGCGCCAATCCGCCGCTCGCCACCCGAGTCCACATTCAGGTCGAGCGTCGCCACGCGCGTGTCATGGTCGATCACGATGTCGGGTTCGGCGACTTTGGCGAAGGGATAGCCTTCGCGCCCCAGCTTTTCGGCCAGCGCCAGTTCGCCGCCGATGACGGCGTCGGCATTGACCGGATCGTCGTTCTTCACGCCGAATGCCGCTTCGACGTCGGCTTTGGGAACGCCCGCAATCGCGACATTGCCGAATTTATAGAGCGGCCCCGGCTCGACCCCGAGCGTCACGACCAGCCCCCCGTCCCGCGCGGTCACATCGGTTTCGATGTTCGCGTCATAATAGCCTTCGGCGCGCAGGATGAGGTTCATCAATTCAGCGTCATCGCGCGCCCGCCGGTCGATCTGCGCGACGTTGGCGGGCTTGCCGGCTCCTTCTTTCAAAACGGAAAGATCGTTGAAACGCGAGCTGACGGCGGCCGAAAGGGTATCGATGCCGGTTACGACAACATCGTAACGCTGGTCGCCGGTCACTTCGCCAAGAACGGGGGCCGCTTCTACATCGGGCGCAATCGGATCGGCCTGATCGAGGTCGGGCCATTCGACCTCGAAACCCGGCAGGGGTGCCATCGGCGATTCCGGATCGAGCGCGCTGCCGGACGAAGCCGTTTGCGCATACGCTGACGTCGCCAGCAGCAGTGCGGTGATCGCTGCAACCGCCGAACGCCGCACAAACTGAAAACTCATGGACCCTCGCTAACGACAATCCGTCGCGGGGACCATAACCATCGGGTTAGTGGCGTGTTCCCTCGGTCTGAGGGTGCGCGAGCGCCATGATCATCCGCTCGATCTGGCGCCAGTGACAAAATCCGGTCACATTGCCATGATTACGACTGGCGTCCGCACGCGCTGCCGCCATCGGTCCGGCCCTGTCGCCGAACTGGTCCATCAGTGCCTGCGCATCCGCTACCGCCCCCCGGTCAGCAACAAATGGAAATATATTCAACGCCATCGCCCCCGTTACCCGATGTCCTACACTCAATTACCGTGCCAGTTTCGGGCTTTGGCTTCAGGCGCGCCGCGCGATACTGAAGCCTCGATTTACCAAGTGCCACTGTGGCACAATGGTCCCGGCGCGGGACGGGGTGGCGCTTCATTTCGGGACGTGCCAATGGCATCGCATGGCAAATTCCCCCAAAAATCCTACCGGCGGCGGCATCTTCATCGCGCTGGGCGCGGCTGCAGGCGTGATCGTCGGGCGGCTCTATGGCGAGACCTCGATCGGCCTTGTCGCCGGAGTCGCCGTGGGGTTTGCCATCGCGGGGCTAATCTGGTGGCGCGAACGGGACTAAGGTGTTCCGGGATACGCATCAGCCTTGAGCAGTTTGGCAAGATGCGCCGCGTTCGAAGCCGTCATCGCAGCGGTTTCGATGACCTTCTCAGGCGTTTCGGGCAAATCCTTGAAATCGATCCTGCCCATGGCTTCGCCAACCCAATAGCAGCTTGCCGCCGCCGGAACCGTCCAGCCCGTGTCGATCAGCGACTGGAATATCTGCGCGCTGGCAATATGTGCGCCGTCTTCGTTGCCGACGATTGCAGCGACCGCAACTTTGCCGAAAGCCGGCGTGCGACCAGCGTCGTCGGTTTCGCTCAGGAACGCGTCCATCCGTTCGAGGACCCGTTTTGCAACGCTGCCCATTTGCCCCATCCAGATCGGCGTGCCGAGAATGAGAATGTCGGCGGCAAGAACCTTTTCGCGGATCGCGGGCCACGCATCGCCATCACCCTCATCGGACGTCACGCCGGTTTTGACATCGTGCGCCACGATGCGGATCGTCTCGGTCAAGGTCACATCACAGTTGGCGAATGCGGCGGCGAGCACATCGATCATCGCATCGGTCGAACTGTCGCCGGTTGGCTTCAGCGTGCAGTTGAGCGCAATCGCAGTCAAAGCCATCGGTTTCTCCAGGTCACTGCAAACCTAGACTCCGCAGGGCACGGCATGTTCCATCAAACAGGCAGATTGCGCGCCGTGAATAGTTGTCCGCCCTCGGTAATCAGCACGATGACCAATGCTGTTGCCGCGACGATCAGAAACCCGATCGTCACGGGCAGTGTCGTCCCGTCGAATGACTGGCCGATAATGATGCCGATCGTCGCGCCGCCCACGGTCGTCATGAATCCCTGCACCGACGATGCCGTGCCCGCGATATGGCCGACCGGCTCCATCGCCATGGCCGAGAAATTCGATCCGGTCAGGCCGAAACAGGCCATCGTCAGGGCTTGCAACGCAAGGAAATTGACGAGCGTCTGATAGCCGGTCAGCTCGATCATCAGATGAACAGCGGAAATTGCAATCAGCGCAAGCAGCGCACCATGCGACAGCCGACGTGTCCCGAACCTTTCGACCAGCTGCGCGTTGGCAAATGTCATGACGCCCATCGCGCCCGCTGTAATCGCAAACGCGAGCGGGAAGATATCGGGCCGCTTGAACACATCGCCGAACAATTGCTGCGACGAATTCACATAGCCGAGGATCGAGCCGAACATCGCGGTCGAGGCCAGCGCATAGCCCAATGAAAAACGGTTGGTCAGCGTCTGCTTCCATGCCGAAGTCAAGGAGGCGATCGAGATCTCGCGGCGCAATTCGGGCTTCAGCGTTTCGGGCAGGCGCATCGCTGCCCAAATGGCGACGACCATGGCGAAGACGACGAGGAACCAGAAAATCCAGCGCCAGGGCCCGAGCAGGAGAATGGCTGCACCGACGGTCGGCGCAAGCACCGGCACGATGAAAAACAACATCTGCGACAGGCTCATGATGCGCGCCATCGTCCGGCCCTGGTAACAATCGCGGACGATCGAAGTGGTCAGCACGCGCGTCGATCCCGACATCATGCCCTGCAACACGCGGGCGGCGAGCAACAGCGGAAAGGTTGCGGCGACACTTGCAATGATGCTGGCGATGATGAACCCGATCATCGTCACGATCAGGACCGGCCGCCGCCCATAGCGATCGGCAAGCGGGCCATAGACAAGCTGCATCGCCCCGAAGCCGAAGACGTAGGACGCGATGATCCACTGGGTTGCATTTTCTCCGACAACGCCCAGTGACGCGCCGATCGCCGGCAGCGCAGGCAGCATTGCGTCCACGCCAAGCGCCTGCAACGACATCAGCGCAGCGATGAGCACGATGAATTCGCGCTGGCCGAGCGGGGCGTGAGGGTTGGCGGCGGGTGACGTCATGACACCCGCCTAGCCGTTAATGCTGCACTGCGGAAGGACACTTCATACATTCTTCGTCATTGCCAGCGCAGCGAAGCAATCCAGATTGCGCTGCCCGACTGGATTGCTTCGCTACGCTCGCAATGACGGTCGCTCAGGCCGGAATGCCGACGACGGCTTTGACTTCCATGAAATCCTTCAGACCGAACAGCCCAGCTTCGCGGCCATTGCCCGATTGCTTGTAGCCGCCAAAGGGTGCGCCGGGGGCCGGACCCCAGCCATTGACGATCACCATCCCGGCACGCAGCCGCGGCGCGACTTTTGCGGCTTCGGCCGGGTCGCCCGAGATGACGGCGGACAGCCCGTAAACCGTGTCGTTGGCGATTTCGACAGCGTCGTCGATCGTGGCGTAGCTCATGATCGTGGCGACAGGGCCGAACACTTCTTCCTGCGCAATCCGCATGTCGGGGGTCACGCCCGAAAACACCGTGGGCTTGACATAATAACCGCGGTTCACATTTGCGGGCAGACCGGTGCCACCGGTTTCGAGGACCGCACCTTCGTCGATCGCCGACTGGATCAGCCCCTGAATCTTGTCGAACTGCGCCTTGTTCACGACCGGCCCCATGTGTGCGCCCTCGGTCAGCGGATCGCCGACTGCGGCGCCCGCATACATGGCCGTGATGATCCCCGTTGCCGCAGCGACATCGTCTTGCTGGACGAGAATGCGCGTCGGCGCGATGCAGCTTTGCCCGCTATTGACGAGCACGCCGCTCGCCGTCGGTGGCAAGACGCTGGCAAGATCGGCACCCGGCAGGACGACGTTGGGTGATTTGCCGCCCAGTTCCTGATGCACGCGCTTGACCGTATCGGCCGCGGCCTTTGCGACCATGATCCCCGCGCGGGTCGATCCCGTAAAGCTGACCATATCGATGCCCGGATGCGCCGAGATTGCGGCGCCGACCACTGCCCCTTCGCCCTGCACCAGATTGAACACGCCTGCCGGAACGCCCGCTGCATGCATGATTTCGGCAAGGATCGCGGCACAGCCGGGGCATTCTTCCGATGGCTTCAGGATCATCGTGTTGCCCCCCGCCAGCGCGGGCGCGACTTTCAGCGCGATCTGGTTCAGCGGCCAGTTCCACGGCGTGATCATGCCGACGACGCCGATCGGTTCGTAAACGGCAAGGCCACCGCCGACCTGCTCGCTGAATTCGAAGTTCTTCAGCGCGGCAATCGTGCCAAGAAAGCCGCTGAGGCCAGCACCGACTTGTGCGGTCGAGGCAAAGCTGATCGGCGCGCCCATTTCGGTTGCCATCGAGCGGGCAAGATCGGGAATGCGCTTCTTGAATTCGGCGACGATATTTTCGAGCAGCGCAACGCGCTCTTCACGGCTCGTCTGTGAATAGGTTTTGAAGGCTTCCTTCGCGGCCGCAACCGCGGCATCGACGTCGGCCGTCGTGCCGAGCATGATTTCGGTGCAGGCTTCCTCGGTCGCCGGATTGATGACTTCATGGCGCGTGCCGCCGCTGCTGTCGACCCAGACGCCGTTGATGTAATTCTTCAAATAGCTGTCCATGAGTCGCTCCTGTGGTTCGGTTGCCGACTATGTGGGGCGCACAGAAACGGATGCAAGGCGATAGTTCGGGCTATGCCCGCAACAGGTCGGCACGGGCGCGCGCCATCACGGGATCATGCCCGGCAATCACATCGGCCAGCGTTGCCGTGACCGGCACATCGGGGACAAGGCCGGCATCGGGCTGCTGCCCCGCCGGGAAATACCCAACCAGCGGCAGATCGAATTCGAGACCGCTGGCAGGCAGCCGGACGAAGAAAAAACAGCCGCCGTTGATCCCGCGGCGGTTGCCGCCGGTCGTTCCGCCATAAAGTTTGGCGAGGCCGTTGCGTTGTGCGCGGTGGGCAAACTGGAACGTCGCCGAGCTGTTGACGGGACTGGTCAGGATGGCGACCGGCAGAGTCAGGCGCGGGCCTTTGGCAGCGATGGTCATGATGTCGGTCGCGCCGGGCCGC
>JBGSMP010000068.1:0-7521 GCA_041740105.1 Sphingomonadaceae bacterium | reverse complement strand
CTTTCGAAATCTATTTCGAGCTTGTTGCCCTCGATTTCCGCGATAAGTCCATAGCCGAACTTGGTATGGAACACGCGTTGGCCGAGTTCGAGATCGTCGCGGCCCTTGTTGCCGAGACTGATCGCCGAACCGCGCGCTTCGACGATACGTTGCGGTTGCGCCGAAAAGCCGCTGGTTGCCCGCTGCCAGCCCGGCCCGCGTCCGGTGCCGCGCGTGACATCGGCAAACGGATCGGAGCGGTCGGACCAGTTGGCTTGCCACAGACTCGCGCCGCCGCTCATTGTTGTTTCGCTGTCGACATTTTCGGGTGGGAGTTCACCGACGAAGCGGCTCGGGATGCTCGATGTCCACTGGCCATAGATGCGGCGGTTGGCGGCATGGATGATCGTGGCGGACTGCTTCGCGCGCGTAATCGCGACATAAGCGAGCCGACGTTCCTCCTCGAGGCTGGCCAGCCCGCCTTCGTCGAGCGCGCGCTGTGAGGGGAAGACACCTTCCTCCCAGCCGACAAGGAAAACCTTGTCATATTCGAGGCCCTTGGCCGCATGGATCGTCATGATCGTGACTTTTTCGGTGTCGCGCTGTGCGTCATTGTCCATGACGAGGCTGACATGCTCGAGGAATGCGCCGAGGTTTTCATAATCCTCCATCGCGCGGGCGAGTTCGGTCAGGTTTTCCAGACGTCCGGCGGCTTCGGCGCTGCGATCCGCATGAAGCATGGCGGTATAGCCGCTTTCATCGAGAATCTGGCGCGCGAGATCGGGATGGCTCATGCTGCCCGCGATGTCGCGCCAGCGCGCAATGTCGCCGACGAGATTGCCGAGCGCGCGCCGCGCCTGCGGTGTCAGTTCGTCGGTGTCGAGTATGAGCGCCGCGGCCGTCGAAAGCGGGGTGTTGGCAGCGCGCGCTAGCTGCTGAACCTTTGCCACGGCCTTGTCGCCCAGGCCACGTTTGGGAACATTGATGATGCGTTCGAGCGCAAGGTCATCAGCCGGCTGGTTGACGAGGCGCAGATAGGCGAGTGCATCGCGGATTTCGGCGCGTTCGTAAAAGCGGAAACCGCCGACGATCTTGTAGGGCATGCCGATCGCGATGAAGCGGTCTTCGAATTCGCGGCTTTGATATTGCGCACGGATCAGGATTGCGGTGGTGTCGAGGCTGTTGCCTTTGCGCTGCCAGCTTTCGATTTCCTCGCCGACGCGGCGGGCTTCCTCGGGGCCGTCCCAAACGCCGATGACCTTGACCTTGTCGCCCTGTGGCAATTCGGTGAACAGCGTCTTGCCAAGCCGCCCGCTGTTATGCGCAATGACACCGCTGGCCGCCGCCAGAATATGCGGGGTGCTGCGGTAATTCTGCTCCAGCCGGATGACTTTTGCCCCCGGAAAATCCTTTTCGAACTTCAGGATGTTCTCGACCTGCGCGCCGCGCCATGAGTAGATCGATTGATCGTCATCGCCGACGCAACAGATGTTCTTGCGCTGCTGGGCGAGCAGGCGCAGCCACAGGTACTGGCTCGAATTCGTGTCCTGATATTCGTCAACCATGATGTAGCGAAAGCGCGTCTGATAGCTTTCGAGCACGTCGCGGTTTGATTTCAGGATGGTGAGAACATGCAGAAGCAAGTCACCGAAATCACAGGCATTCAGCGCGATCAGCCGCGCCTGATACCGTGCGTAAAGTTCCTGACCTTTGCCACCCGCGAACCGTTCCGATTCCCCGGCATCGATGTCTTTTGGGGTCAGGCCCTTATTCTTCCACTGGTCGATCAGCCCGCCCAGCGCGCGCGCGGTAAAGCGCTTTTCATCGATCTCGGCTGCCTGAATCAACTGCTTCATCACGCGCAACTGGTCGTCGGTATCAAGAATCGTGAAATTGGATTGAAGCCCTACCAGCTCGGCATGGCGGCGCAGCATCTTCGCGCCGATTGCATGGAAGGTGCCCAGCCATGGCATCCCCTCGACCGCATCGCCGACGATCCGCCCGACGCGCTCGCGCATTTCGCGCGCGGCTTTATTTGTAAACGTCACACTCAGGATTTCGCTCGGATAGGCTTTACGCGTGTACAGCAGATGCGCGAGCCGCGCGGTGAGTGCTGCCGTTTTCCCAGTGCCCGCACCCGCCAGCACAAGCACCGGACCGTCGGTCGTCAACACGGCCTCGCGCTGCGGCGCATTGAGAGCACGAAGATAGGGCGGGTCGTTGTCGGTTGGCAGAGTCACATGCGAACGATTAGGGAACGACTGGCTTCGAAGCAACAGCGCGCATCCATTCCATGGGACGCCCGTCGATCGCCGCAAGCCCCGACGCAATCAGCGCCATGCCGAGCAAATGCTTGGGCAACAGCGTCTCACCCAGCGCAAAAACACCTAGCAATATCGCGGTGATCGGGATCAAAAATGTCACCAGCAGCGTGTTCGTCGCGCCGGCTGTTTCGATCAGGCGGAAAAACAGCACATAGGCAAAGGTCGTCGACAAAATGACGAGGCCCACCATGCCCCAGATTGCCGAGATCGGCGGCACCGGCAGAGTCCACGGCTGTTCAAAAATCAATGACAACGGCAATACGAGCATCGCGGCTGCTGCCAGTTGCCCCGTCGACACAGCAAGCGGCGTGATGCCCATTGCTTTGAACCGTCGCGAGTAGACGCCTGCAATCGCATAGGCCAGTGTGGCGACAATACAGGCCGCCTGACCCAGCAGATTGCCCCCGAGACCTGCGAGTGCATCGCTGCCGGTCATGACGACGACACCTAGAATGCCAAGGCCGACGCCAGCGATCTTGCCCGGTGTCGCACGCTCGTCTTTCGTGAAGAAATGCGCCACCAGCACACCCCACAAGGGGGTGGTTGCGTTCAGGATCGAAGCAAGGCCGCTGCTGATATGTTGCTGGCCATAGGCAAACATCACGAACGGCAAAGCGTTGGCAAAGAAGGCGACGACCAAGAACGATGCCCAGACGGCGCGGCCTTGCGGCAGTTTCTCACCGATGACGCGCATGTATAAATACAGGAGTATGGCGGCAAAACCCACCCGGCCGAGCACAATGGTGAATGGGGGCAAGCCGCCCAGCGCAAGCGCAAGAAAGAAAAACGAGCCTCCCCACAGGACTGAAAGTAGGCCAAGGATCGACCAGTCGATGCCAGACATGCGGCGGATTGTGGAAGCGGTCATGCCTAGCCGGTTAGCAGAGTTGCGGCGCAGCGCGTCCCGTAAATTGTGTTCAAACGCCGGACTGGCGCAGCACGTTGCTATTGGCCGTACGCAATCTTCAACACTTCCCATTCGCGCTCGCCACTGGGCACGA
Organism: Sphingomonadaceae bacterium; assembly: GCA_041740105.1. Classification (GTDB taxonomy): domain Bacteria; phylum Pseudomonadota; class Alphaproteobacteria; order Sphingomonadales; family Sphingomonadaceae; genus Sphingomonas_O. The sequence continues at coordinate 4,217 of JBGSMP010000068.1, read as the reverse complement.
GCACGCGACGGACATCGCCAACGGCACTTCCCCGCAAGGCGCGTGCCAACGGCGAACTCCATCCGATGGTGCCGACGCTTGCATCACTTTCGTCATCGCCAACGAGAGTAACGACGCGCTGAGTGTCGTCCTCATCGGCAATAGTCACCGTTGCGCCAAACCACACTTTTGCGTGGTCGCTCTGGGCGAGGGGGTCGATCACCCGAGACGCTTTCATCCGCCGCGCGAGGAAACCGGCCCGCCGGTCGATCTGGCGCAAGCGCTGGCGGCCATAGATATAGTCGCCGTTTTCCGAACGATCGCCATTGCCAGCGGCCCAGCTGACGGTTTCGACAACGGCTGGCCGTTCGACGGTCATCAACTGCCGGTATTCGTCGCGCATGGCAGCGAAGCCTGCGGGCGTAATCGGATTGTCGCCGCTCAACCGGCCCGCCTCAACCCGGAGCCCGCTTGCCCAGATATGTCGACAAGGGGTTCGGTTTCTGCTGGACGCCTCTCGGGTTTATTAGATCGTAGACGACCGCGTTTTCGAGCACACGCTGGACGTAGCCACGTGTTTCACCGAGCGGGATTGCTTCGATCCACCCGAGAATATCGCCCGTCACGCGCGGATCGCCATTCGCCGCCAGCCATTTGTTCACATTGCCGGGTCCGGCATTATACGCCGCGACCGCCAGCGGGTAACTGCCCTGATAGCGGTCCATGAGCCGCCCGAAATACCAGCTGCCCAGCTGGATATTATAGGCCGGATCGTCGAGGCTCGAAGGCGCATAGCCGATCCCGATGAAGCCTGCCGTCTCGCGCGCTGTGCCGGGCATCAGCTGCATCGTCCCGCGCGCGCCCGCACGCGATACGATCTTTCGGTCGAACTGGCTTTCCTGCCGCGCGATCGCGTGGATCATCGTCCAGTTCGACAGGTTGTCGGCCGACACCGGCACCGTCACGAACCCGGCGCGGATATAGTCGCGATAGCCGTTGATCCCCGCGCTGCGCCCGATCATGACGGCAAGATCGGGACGGGCGATCCGCCGCGCCAGTTCGAACGCCAGCGCATGATCGGAAAGGCTTGTTGCCGCCATCGATATGGTTCGGATGAACAGGCTCTGGTTTGCCCAGTCGCCCTGCTGACCCAATAATTCGGCCACCCTGACGATCTCGCGCTTGTTGAACGCATCGCGTTCGTTCGCCGAAATCTCGACGGTGCCGGCATTTGCGGGAAAAGCGATGGGCAAACCAAGGCGCTCACTTGCCAGCTGGCCATGGAATTGATCGAAATAAGCAGCGGCGCGTTGATAAAAGCTATTCGCTTCGTCTCGGCGACCAGCTTGCTGTGCGGCACGCCCCGCCCAATACAATCCCTTGGAAATTGTCTGTGGCGATCGCGCCGCTTTGGCATAACGGTCGAACATTCCGATCGCCTCGGCGGGTCTATTCAGGCGATTGAGTGCTGTCGTGCCCGCCAGCCATGTCAGATTGGTATAGATATCACGTTCGGCGATTGGCCGGTCACGAATGACGACGCCCGTTGCATAGGCGTCGTCGACCTGCCGCGCGATATCGAATGCGGTTTGCACACGTTCCTGCGCCGACGCGCTTTTGGCCGCCGCATAAAGCATCTCCAGCCATTTCGCCGGATCGAGCGGTGCGACCGACAATTGCCGTGGTGCCGAAAGCAGCATTTGTGCTGTGCCTTCCTGCCCGGTCATGCGCAGCCAAGTAATCCGGTCGGCAAACAAGCCGGTGTCACCGCGTACGCGATCGGCACTTAGCGCCAGTTGCGCTGCTGCATCGGGGCTTCGCGTCAGCAATGCCAGCCGCGTTGTAAAAACCGGCTGTCGCGCGGGCGACGTCCACGCCAGTTGCCGCTGCGCCGCAGTCGTCGCGCGCTGCCACAGCAACCGTTCCATCCGCTGATCATGAACGTCCGGGGTAAAACTGCCTGCAAAACGTGTCAGCGCACGGCTCTGGTCTTCGGGCGACAGTGAACCACCGGTCCACGCCTGTTGCGCCGCGCGCCGGGCATTGTCCGACTGTCCGAGCACTGCATAGGCCTCGGCAAGCCGCAGCTGGCTACCCGGCGTCTGCGGCGGATAGCGCGTGAAATAAGCAATGACCGCGGACGGCGATGCAACATCGGGGCGCAACGCGCGCTCGGCGCTTTTGCGCAGCGCCGCTTCGTTCGGCCATCCGGGATGCGCCATCAGGAATTCGGCATAGGACGAAAAAGGCAGCGCATCGCTTTGGCGCAGTGCATTCCACTGCGCGACGGCCGCCGAAAGACCCGCAGTCGTTGCAACCACGCTCGACCGTGTCGGTGGCGCCGACAGCAAGTCCTGGGCAACAGCTGGCGCGGTTACAAGGAAAGCGAATCCGGCAAGCAAAGTTTTCGTCATGCTGGACTTTATGGGGCGGGCGTCCTTATCAGGCGCTGAACAATAGCTTTGCATGGCCGCTTTCTAGGGCGGGTTTCCGGCGAGGTGAAGGAGCTACCGCATGTTTTCCGGCTCAATTCCGGCACTGGTGACACCGTTTCGCGACGGTAACGTCGATGAGACTGCGTTTCGGCGCCTTGTCGACTGGCAGATCGAGCAGGGCTCGTCGGCGCTCGTGCCGTGCGGAACGACCGGCGAAAGCGCCACGCTGTCCTACGACGAGCATTATAGGGTCATCGAGCTTTGCATCGAAGTCGCCGACGGGCGCGTTCCGGTCATTGCCGGCTGCGGATCCAACGATACCGCAACAGCCGTTCGCCATATGACTTTTTCAAAAGCAGCCGGTGCTGCCGCGGCTCTTGTGGTGGCACCTTATTACAACCGCCCCAGTCAGGACGGCATTTACGCGCACTATGCGCATCTTGCCGAATGCAGCGAACTGCCGATCATCGTCTATAACGTCCCCGGCCGCACAATTACCGATATTCAGCCGGAAACCGTGGCGCGGCTCTCCAAGATTCCCACGATCATCGGCATAAAGGATGCCAGTGGTGTCATCTCGCGCGTCACCCAGCATCGCCTCGAATGCGGAACCGACTTTGTCCAGCTTTCGGGGAACGACGAAATGGCCCTCGCGTTCAACGCCAGCGGCGGGGAGGGGTGCATTTCGGTGACAGCCAATGTCGCGCCGCAACTCTGTGCCGAGTTTCAGGCGGCAAGCCTGGCGGGCGATCGGGCCAAAGCGCACGCACTAAACGAAAGGCTGTTTGCCTTGCATCTTGCGCTGTTCACCGATGCTTCGCCCGGACCGGTGAAATATGCGGTGTCGCGCGTTGTCGAGTGGATGACGCCCGACCTGCGCCTTCCGATGACCCCGCCTGGTGAAGCATCGCGCCGCGCCGTCGATGCCGCGTTGAAAACTGCCGGGTTGCGCTAATGGCCCGTCCTGTTCCCCTCGCATTCGACAAAGTCAAAACCGTGGCCGAAAACCGGCGCGCGCGGTTCGACTTTGCGATCGACCAGACGTTCGAAGCGGGCATTGCGCTGACCGGCACCGAAGTGAAGTCGCTGCGCTTCGGCGAAGGCACGATTGCCGAATCCTATGCCGAAGTGAAGGATCATCAGGTCTGGCTCGTCAATTCGAATATCCCCGAATACAGCCACGGAAATCGCGAGAATCACGAGCCCAAGCGCCCGCGCAAGCTCTTGTTGAAGGAGCGCGAAATCAACAAGATGCAGGCCGCCGTCATGCGTCAGGGGATGACGCTCGTGCCGCTGTCGATTTATTTCAACAGCCGTGGTCGCGCCAAGATCGAACTGGCCATCGCCAAGGGCCGCAAGCATCAGGACAAGCGCGAGTATGAAAAGGAAAAAGACTGGAAACGCGAAGCAGCGCGCTTGCTGAGAGACAAGGGTTGATGCGCCTTGATACACGGTTTGTGCGGACTCGTGACGCGGATCGGCTGATCGGTCTTGCTGTCGTTGTCAGCGCGATTCTTTCGGCACTGCTGGTTCTGCGCGTTACCAGCAACCCCGTTATCGCCGCGACTTTCGTTGCTGCCGGCATTTTGGGTGCGGCCTTGATCTTTGCGATGCGCTATCTTTATCCGCGCCAAGCGAAGGTCGAACGCGGCGTCGACTGGTCGCTCGTCCGCACAGCTGCTGACCAGACCGCCGTGGCCATCGCCATTACCGACCGGAGCGGCCGCATTGTATGTGCCAATCCCGCGCATGAAACGATGTTCGGCAACGCGGCAACGCCGCCCGGGTTGCCAGTCGATGCGA
>JBGSMP010000037.1:0-8228 GCA_041740105.1 Sphingomonadaceae bacterium | reverse complement strand
ATGGCGCGCAGACCTTCGCGCCATCCGTAAGCATGCGCCACGAATGCGCAGCGCACGGCCAGCCGCCACAACAGGATCATGCCGCTGACCGACAGCAGCATATCGAGCATTGCGGTCGATGCGGGATTGGCCGTCGCCAGCAACAGGTGACTGATCCACAATCCAGCAGTCAGCACCAGTGCCGCATAGCCTGCAAGCAATACAACGGCCCCGATCAGCGCACGCCGGTCGTGCAGCCGCATCCAGCTTTCCGCCCAGCCCCCCCGCCAACCAAGCCGGTCCCACCCGGCCAGCGCAATACCGGTGATCCAGCGCGATTTCTGGCGCACCGCGGCGTCGAGCGTGTTCGGGAAATGCGCGCGCACGCCGACCATCGATTGCCGTCCCGCGCCGGGCAAGCGGACAAATGCGCCGCGTTCGCCCATTGCTGCGAGCCGCAAACCGATCTCGTAATCTTCGGTCAGGCTGTCACGGTCGAACGGCTCGCCGCCGCGCTGTGCCGCGACCCGTGCCAGCAAGTCGCGTGAAAATGCACAACCCACGCCCGCTGCCGGAATGGCGGCGCCGATGGCTTCGCGCACGACCATCGTTTTGCCATGCGCTTCGGCGAATTCGTCGGTATAGTGGCCACTGACCCAGCGCGATTTGGTATCGACCAGCGGAAGCACCGGCAGTTGCACGAGCGCGAACCGTTCGATCAGCGTGTCGAACACCCGCAGTTCGGCCGAATGGACGATATCTTCGGCATCGTGGAGCACAACGGCTTTGGCGCGAAAACCCTCGGCCACTTCGTCGGTCAACAGAGCATGCCACAACGTATTGAGGCAGTCCGCTTTCGTCGTCGGCCCCGGACGATCGCCGACGACGGCGCGGACGCTGGACAAGCCGATGCGCTGTACGGCGGAAATCGTTTCCGGATCATTGGGATAGCAGCCGACATAAATCCGGTAATCGTCATGATCGAAGGCGCGGGTCGCGTGGTCCAGCATCCGGCCGATGACCGCCGCTTCGTCCCATGCTGCCACGAATACAATGATCCGCCCGGGCCGCGCCGGCTTGGCCAGGCTTGCGGCACAAACACGGCGATGAAATGGATAAATGGTCAGCCGTCGCCACAATGACCTGACCATCCAGATCGCATCAACAATTAGATCATCGACGCCACCGACGATGAACCCGATGACGGCAAACAATGTCAGTTCCTGCGCTGTAAGGATTAGAAACTGATCCAAGAGTTCCGCCCCCGCTCGCCCCGACCGACAGATTTGTTTCGCTTTGCAAATGAGTCAACCGATTCGGACCCAATAGACGACGTCAATGCCCTTTTATTGTAACCTGCCCCCCGAGTTTCGCGGATAAGGCAATAATCCATTGCGGATTTTGTTCGATTACCTTGGCGACTGCAGACTGTGGCTTGATTTCAATTGCGCCGATTCGAGTCGATCGCTCGGCCTGCCGGATCAAAGCACGGGCTCGGGAGGCCGCAACATCATGTCGGACAACCTCGCACAATGAAGCGCGTTCGCGCGGACGGACGATCTGGATAAAGCCAAAGCCGTTCACGGCAGTCCGCTCGAATGGAAGCGGCAATTCGGCATCGAATGACGCCGCGATCGCCTGTCGGGCGGACTTTCCTGAGACGGTAGGCAGATCGATACCGATATTGCCCGCCAAACCAAATTGCCGGATGACCCGTGCTGCCGCTGCTGCGCCGGCCAGCGCCAGCGGTTCGGCAGCGATGGCGCCGTCGACATCGATCAATGTCATCGCGGGTGTCAGCGCGATCCGCAGCCGCCCTCCGGGAAAATCGACGTTCAAGTCAGTGGCCGATTCGAGACATTCGCTCCATCCCGCCGCTTCGAATAGATCGGGACCATGGTGTGTGACGATCCTGTGCGGGCCGATGCGCGCGGCGAGATCGGGACCGAGAGCAGGTTCGGCATCGGTGATCCGGCCCTTGGCGCGCTTTACGGCACCGGCTTCGAGAATTGCTTCGCGCGTTATTTCCACGCGGATTGCCGCGCCCTCGGTCGCTTTGGTCAAAGGTTCGATGAGGACCTCGGTGCCGTCGCAAAGCGTTGCAATGCCGCGCTTACCGGGGATCAGGATCGACGTTAGCCGCGCATCGGCAACGGTCCTGGCGCGCAAACCCGGCAGTTCGATCTGCGCCTCAAGAATTGCGCCGTTTTCGACAAGGATCGCACGGTCCTCGCCGATCCCGGCTTCGTACAGCCACTCAGCCAATGCCGGCGCTTAGCAACAGGTTGCGCGTTTCGTAGAGCGGCAGGCCGACGACACCCGAATGGCTCCCTGCAAGATAGCGGACGAACGCTTCGGCCTGCCCTTGAATCGCATAGCCGCCCGCTTTGCCCCGCCATTCGCCCGACTCGATGTAGCGATCGATTTCAGCCACCGTCAGCACCTTGAAAGTAACGATCGTGCTGGATATCCGGTGCCGCGCTATTTCGCCCGCGATAACCGTCACAGCGGTCAACACGCGGTGGCGACGCCCGGAAAGCAATGCCAGACACATCCGGGCTTGCGCTTCGTCTTCAGTTTTCGGCAGAATGCGCCTGCCGACAGCAACCACCGTATCGGCGGCCAAGATCACGGCATCGGAATGCCTTGTTGCAACCACGGCCGCCTTTGCCGCCGCCAAGCGCTCCGCGTGGATACGCGGCAATTCCCCCGGAAATGCGGCTTCGTCGATATCGGCAGGTTCGACTGCATCGGGCACGATTCCGATCCGGGCCAGCAAACCCAGACGGCGCGGCGACGCAGAAGCAAGGACAAGGCGCGGCACGGGGCCTGCGGTCACTTGAACCGGTAGTTGATCCGGCCCTTGGTCAAATCATAGGGAGAGACTTCGACAAGCACTTCGTCGCCGACCAGCACGCGGATACGGTTCTTGCGCATCTTCCCCGCCGTGTGCCCAAGGATTTCGTGGTCATTCTCGAGCTTCACGCGGAACATCGCATTGGGCAGCAGTTCGACCACCTGCCCGCGCAGTTCCATTGTTTCTTCCTTGGCCATGCAGCCCTTTTCAGTTCAAAAGTGTCATAAAGTTGCCGCCCCTTAGCGAAACCGGCGCACGAAGGGAAGCGGGTCGGCACGCCGCCGTTGCATGAACCTTTCTGAACGCTGACAAGCCAGTTAAGGAACGGCTCACCGCGTCAAAGGCAAACCCAGCGGTACGGGCACCGGCGGCACTTTTGCCGCATGGCCCCGCGAGGACATAATTATGCGCATTCGCATCATTCTCGCCGCCTTGATGGCAGGCACGCTCATAACGCCCGCGATGGCGCAGGATCGCGAAGGCCGACGCGCCGAGCGCATGGAGCGCGGCGACATTACACAGCGCCCGACGCAGGACTTCGGCCGCATGCGCGTCAGACGCGAAACTGCAGAACCGCAGTCGCAAGCCCAAGTCGATCGACGGCTTGAGCGGCGGGCGGAGCGGCGCGAAGCACCGGTCGTAATGGCGCCCCCCCCGGCACAATCGACCGAAAACCGTGTCTCGCGCGGCGACGGCCAGCGCCGTGGGGGCGAGATGAACAATGTGCGGACCCAAAATCCGCCGGTCGTCCAGCAAGTCCCCGGCGACCGTAACCGCAACTGGCGCGGCAATAACGGCAACACCGACGCTCGATGGAACCGCGGCGAACAGCGCAATGCACCCGTCGCAGGTGTCACTGTCGGGCGTCGTGGCGATCGTGACCGCGACGGCATCCCCAACTGGCGCGACCGCGATCGTGATGGCGACGGCATCCGTAACAATCGCGATTGGGACCGTAATAACAATGGCCGCGTCGATGGCCGGTGGGACCGCAACCGCAATGGCGTCGTCGATCGGCGATGGGACCAGAATCGTGACGGTGTCCGCGATAATCGTGACCGGCGCAACTGGAATGGCAATGGCCAGAACTGGGGCCGCCACTATCAGCGCTGGGACCGCGAGTGGCGCAATGATCGCCGCTACGACTGGCAGCGCTATCGCTATTCGAACCGCGATCTGTTTCACCAGCCACGCTATTACTCGCCCTATGGCAACAATTATGGCTACCAGCGGTTCGGCATCGGAATCTACCTCGAATCCGTTCTTTTCGGGTCACGCTACCGGATCAGCGATCCGTGGCGCTATCGTCTGCCTGACGCGCAGTGGCCCTATGAATGGATTCGCTACCATGACGATGTCCTGCTCGTCGATACGCGCAACGGTTATGTCGTCGACGTGATCCACGAATTTTTCTGGTAGCCAGGCCGGGTCCGGCGTTTGCGCGCCGGACCTTTTTTGATAGCGGGGGCCATGGCCCTCAATCGTCTTGCCGAAATCGGCCGCGTCACCACCGCGCGGCTCGCACGCAACCCTGTTGTGCAACCCGTTATCGGTCAGGGCCTTGACCTCTATTGTGTCCAGAATTTCCTGACCATCGAAGAGTGCGGCGGGCTGATCGCCATGATCGATTCAGACCGGAAGCCGTCGGGCCTGCTGTCGGCGACAGAGGATCCGGACTTTCGCACATCCGAAAGCTGCGATCTCGACCGCTGGCACCCGTTCGTGAACGCGATCGATCGCCGGATTTGCGATCTGCTGGCCATGGACCCGCGCCGTGGCGAAACGATGCAGGGACAGCGATATTCCGTCGGGCAGCAATTCAAGGGGCATCACGACTATTTCCATGTCAGCGAAATCTATTGGCAGACCGAAAGAAAGCGGGGTGGGCAGCGTAGCTGGACCGCGATGATCTATCTCGATGATCCGGAAAGTGGCGGTGAAACATTGTTCAGCGCTGCCGGCCTCAAAGTAACGCCGCGCACCGCGATGTTGCTCGCATGGAACAATATGGACAAGAAAGGCGCACCGAACATCCAGGCTTTCCACGAAAGTCTGCCCGTGATCGCGGGGCAGAAGAATATCGTCACAAAATGGTTTCGCGAACGCTTCTGGCTCTGAGTCGCGCGACGGTGCCGCCCTTTGACCGGTCATTAAGAACATTTGTTTACAATGTTCGGGATGACAAGCCCAACATCGACAGTCACGCCACAACAGACAGCCGGTTCGACATTCGGCAATCCCCTCATCGTTCTCGGCATCGTGATGGGCATCATGATGCCGATCGTTTCGGCGGCCATTTATCCGACCTATACGCATATGATGACGGCACCAGGCGCCGAATGGACGCGCCTGATCGAAGCGCCGTTTGTCCTTGCCGAAATATGTTTTATCAGCTGGGCGATTCATCGCGGCATGGCACCGAGCCAGATGTTCGCGACAGCGCCGCGCGACGTGAAAATCGCACTGACCTTATTGATCGTCGGCGTCTTCATGAGCAGCGTGCTGTTTTCGAAGCGACCCGCCGACTCGATAACGATTTCGTTCATAACGATGATCCATCTCTTGTTCGTCATGGACGTTGCCGATCTGCAAAGAAGCGCGGGCATTTTTAGCCAACATCGCTTCGCATATCTGCTTGGCGGCGGCCTTGCCGCGCTGGCTTTACTGACCGCGTGGCGTTTCCTGCTGCCGCCCGACCCAGCTGAGGTCATGGGCGGTGTGATCATTTGGTCAGCGTCGCTTCCCGGCTTTATCAACGTCCGCCATTTCGGCTCTTGGACGGGCGCGGTTTCTGCCGCTTTCCTGGTCATACTGCTTAATGACAAGGATCATCGTGCGCCGGGTTGGCCGCATCTCTTTTATTTTCTCGCAATTGCCATGACGATCTGGTCGGGAACGCGCGCGGCGATCCTTGCGCTTGTCATCGCCTCCACTGTCATTGTCGCGATGAACCGCCGTTTGCCGACATTGCGCACGTTCGGCATCATTGCCATCCTGACAGGCGCAGGCGCAACCGCTGCCTGGTTGTTGATTCCCTATGACGATCCAACATTTCACCTCTTTGCCGGGCGTGCTGCGGAGACTTCTGACGATGTTGCTTCGGGCCGGTTGGCGATGTGGATCGCCACTTATGATCGCTGGCTCGCATCACCGTTTCTGGGGTGGGGATCAGGTTCGACATTCTGGGAAGTGTTCGTCGGCTGGAGCCACACGCAGCCGCACAATGCAGTCCTTCAGTTTCTCATTTCATGGGGCGTCGTCGGCGCCAGTGGCGCGCTCTGGCTATTGGGCCGCGCGATCGTTGCGAGTCACCGGCAAACCGCACGCCACCCGACGCTGCAACCGATGCTAGCCGTTCTTTACACGTTGCTTGTCATGAGCCTCCTCGAAGGGATGCTGCATTACCCTCGTTTTATCATGCTGATTATGGCTCTGTTCGCGATCATTCTGACATATCGTGGCCAAGAACCGGTAGTCGAATTGCGGCCCTAGCAAACGCTGGACTTGCGGCGACTGCCATCGCGCGTATCAAGCGTCCATGATCTCCGCCCGTCCGAAAATTGCGCCCGAATTCGCGATCCTGTTTGCGGTTATGCTGACGATCGGCGCGGGAAATACCGCATTGCAATCGGTCATGCCCGCCATCGGCCGGTCGCTCGGGATCGCCGACACGATCATCGCCGCTGCCTTTTCGGTGTCGGCACTCGTGTGGGTTATCGCTGCACCGATCTGGGCCCGGCGATCAGACAGGACGGGCCGTCGGCGGATGGTCCTGATGGGTCTTGCTGGCTTTTCGGTTTCGGTCCTGCTGTGTGGCGTCTTCCTGACGGCAGGCATCCACGGCCTCATAACGCCGCTGGCGACCATTGGTGCCTTCATCGCCGCGCGGATGATTTACGGGCTGTTCGGTGCTGCCGCGCCACCGGCCGCACAAGCGATTTTGGCGGGGCGCACAACCCGGGCCGAGCGCACCAAGGCACTGACATTGCTCGCGTCCGCCTTCGGGCTCGGTACGATCCTTGGTCCGGCGCTGGCTTCCTATTTCGTTCTTCCCGGCGTCGGCCTTGCCGGGCCTGCGTATTTCTTCGCCGCCATCGGTTTTGTCGTGCTTGGCGTGACCTGGCGCTGGCTGCCCGACGATATGCCCGGCAACGCGATGCACGGCGCGGCCACCAGCTACCCGTCGATCGGCGGCAATCTGACCGGCGCAAGCGTCACGGCCGCAACGGCGGACAAATCAGTCGAACGCGTGAAGCTCACCGATTCGCGCATCTGGCCGTGGATGCTCATCGGCCTCGTTATGGGCCATGCCCAAGCAATGGTCGGACAAGCGATTGCGTTTCTTGCAATTGACCGGCTGAACCTCGACCCCACGTCGGTGCTGTCGCAAGAAACAATCGGTATCGTGCTGACAGCGGGCGCAGCGGCCGCACTGCTCGTGCAATGGGGCGTTATTCCGCAACTCGATATGAAGCCGCGGGCGCTTGTCCTTGTCGGGCTCGTCCTCGGCACGATCGGCTGCGCGATGATTGGCAGCGCGACTTCGCTTTTCGGCATGGCGGCGGCTTTTTCGATTGCCTGCGCAGGGTTCGGCTTTGCAAGACCTGGCTATACAGCGGGATCGTCGCTTGCCGTCGGACCCGACCTTCAAGGCGTTGTTGCGGGACGAGTCACGTCGGTCAACGGCGCGGCATTTGTGCTGGGGCCGTCGATCGGCATCGGGCTTTACGAAGTCTGGCAGCCATTGCCTTACCTCGTTTCAGCAGCAGCCTGTGCTATACTGACAGTCTACGCGTGGCGTGTGCTGAAACGCGACGCTTAAAAAAAGGGGTCGGCTCACTCGGAACCGACCCTTGAAAGTTTATAGGAGAGGATGCCTGAAAGGCTTGAGTGTTTTGCACCGCAGCATGAAATGCCGCAAGTGCGAAAAGAAAAATCGCGCATGCAAAGATTGCATCTTGAATTACGCTCTTCGGTGGGCATGTTACTTCGTGAAAATGCATGGCGGCTATTTTGCTTGCACTGCACAATAAAGGGGGCGGGGTGATGCGGCGTTTGCCGTCCTTGTCGGGAGTCGAGGCCTTTGTCGCGGTGGCGCGAACCGGCTCGGTTAAAGCAGCAGCCGAAGAACTGTCGCTGTCATCGCCGGCGCTTAGCCGTCGTATCCAGTCGCTCGAACGCTTCATCGGGCGCGACCTGTTCGAACGGCGCCATCAGGCCATGGCCCTGACAGCGTCGGGCGAAAAGCTTATCGCACTGATTGCGCCGGCAATCGATCAATTGTCCGACGCAATCGAAAGCATCGCCAGCGGCGGCGACGTGATGCGGCTGCGTCTCGGCGTGCTGCCGCTGTTCGCGACGCAGCGGCTAATGCCGCAGCTGGCCGCATTGC